>CANROH010000113.1 GCA_947632185.1 uncultured Clostridia bacterium | reverse complement strand
TCTGACCATATATTTTAACATATTATTAAAACATTATCTAAATATAGGGGGTCACTATGTATTATAAAAAAACAAATATTTAACGGCAGGTATTGCAATTTGTTTTTTGATGCTGTATAATTATTTTGGTCGCAAGTATTGCAAATTAAAATAAAAATTGTTATACTTAAGTAGTAGGTGGTATATAATGAAAAAGACAAAAAGGTTTAGAGCAATTTCATTGTTTTCTGGTGCAGGTGGAATGGATTTGGGTTTTATAAATGCAGGATTTGAAATAGTTTGGGCCAATGATTTTTTCAAAGAAGCAGTTGAATCTTATAAGAAAAATGTTGATGAAAGAATTGTATATGGTGATATAACTAAAATTGATAGTAGCGAAATGCCAGATGATATTGATCTGGTAATTGGGGGATTTCCTTGTCAAGGTTTTTCGGTTGCAAATACGAAAAGAAGTATGAAAGATGAAAGAAATTTTTTATATAAAGAGATGTTAAGAGTAATTGATGATAAGAAACCAAAATTTTTTGTTGCTGAAAATGTAAAAGGAATACTTTCTATGAAAAAAGGTAAGGTATTTGAAATGATAAAAAAAGATTTCAAGAAATTAGGATATAAGGTCGATGCTCAATTACTAAATGCTGCTGAATATGGTGTTCCTCAAGCAAGAGAAAGAGTAGTTATTATTGGAAATAGAATTGGTGTTAAAAATCCTTATCCAAAACCTACTCATTGGGTGGATAGCAAAAAGTATGAATCAAAAAAAGGATTAAAAAAACCTATTACTGTAGAAGAAACTATTGGATTTTTAAGTGATGTTAGACTAAGTGAGAATCCTATAAAATTAGATAATGGAATGATTATTTATAATCATATGGCAGCAACTAATGTGTATGATAAATTTTGGGGAAGAAAATATAAAGTTAAACAAGAAGAAATATGTGACTATTTAAAAATGTGGCGTGATAAAGCAGGATATACTACCAAAAAGGTAGATGATCATTTTGGATATAAATATACTGCTGGACATTGGTTTAGAAAAGATAATCATTCAGGTAGTATTCCAAAACCATCTGATTGGTGGGAACTAAAGAGGATTTTAGGATTTGATAATAAATACGATAAAAAGGTAACAACAATGGTTGAGAAAGAAATAAAATTTGAACAGTCTTTAAGAATTACTAACTGGGATAGACCAAGTGATACTATTACAGCAACAAGTCCAGAAATTCATGTAAACAGAGAACGCAGATTAAGTGCTAGGGAATGTGCAATGCTTCAAACATTTCCAATGGACTATCAATTTGTTGGAAGTTTAAATGTAGTTTATAGGCAAATAGGTAATGCTGTTCCAGTAAAACTTGCTGAGCAAATAGCTAAAGGAATTTATAACGAGTTACTAAAAAATGAAGAATCTTAATTTGATTCTTCATTTAGTTTATCGTAGATTTTAAAATATTTATGCTCTCCGCACCATTTTTTGTTTTGAGAATTATATCTTTCTTCCAACCAGGCGTCATTAAATCTTGCTGTATTACCATTTTTTACTGCATATAAATAAATATCCCAATGACTACTAATCTTTTTTTGTACTGTCCACCATATTTGTTTTTTATCAGGATCATAATATCCTACTTTATTATCCCAATTAACCCTTTGCCAATGTTCTGGTATATCTGTCTGTTGTTCAATACGAGTAAATTTTCCATTTTCTGTTAAGTTAATAAATTCATCATTAGCTGTAATATGTCTTGGTTTATAGTAGACCCCATTTGTATTATCATAATAAATATAGTCTTTAAAATTAGAGAATAGATCGTTTTCAAATAAATCACTTAATATACCATTAGGAAGGCAAGTAACAACAATGCTTGGATAAGTTGAACTATTTATGAAATTAAATATTCCATTTCCATCATCTGAGTATCCAATTTTTACTAAATACGTTAACAAAGGTTTATGAGTTCTTGGATCAATTGCTTGCAAGTTAGATTTTACTATAAATCCAGGGAATACACCTGATGCAAGAACTTTTTTATTGAGAAAAGATGTTTGATTGTGTTCAAATTGAGTTGAATTTAATTCACCAGAATTACCGACTTTATCAATAGTTTTAACATCAATATTTAATATAATATCATCAAGTTCAAGTGCAATATCGCAACTGATAGGTGAAGAATAAAAATTTTCTGAACCGCGGAATTTTAAATAGATATGATGTCTTAATAATCTTTCTGATACCTCTTTTACTTTATTCTTTTTTCCCCATACTTCCTGTAATATTTCGTAATATTCTTGTGTTTCTTCTTCTATATGTTTTAAATCCTCTAAAAAAGTTTTTGAAGTTACTATATCTTCTATTATGCGCATATATTTTTCTTCTAAATCTAAAATTCTATTTTGAATTTGACTTCTCTCGTAATCTATATGTTGTTTAGACATACTACCACCTCATATAATAATTGTACCAAATTTCTGACGAAAAGTCTTTAGCTTTAAATAAAAAATTCTTGCAAAATAAAAAGTGTTGGATT
>CANROH010000112.1 GCA_947632185.1 uncultured Clostridia bacterium | reverse complement strand
GGCTCCACAGAGCAATGGTACTTGATAACGTCAAGCGGGGGTAACCCTAGGGAAAGTGCAACAGAAAATAACAACCATTTTGGTTCAGGTGAAAAGGTGGAGTAAAAGCCCACCAGCAATATAGTGATATATTGGCTGTGTAAACCCTATCTGGAGCAACACCTTGGTAGAGAAGTTAATGACTGCTCGTCATTCTCATAAATCCTTGAGTGGCTTGAAATATATAGCAATATATATTCTAGATAAATGACTATTCACGACAGAACCCGGCTTACAATTTTGCTTTTAAGGGTGCTTTTAAAAAGCACTCTTCGATATTTTTATATAAATTTAATTAAAGTTAATTGTGAAATATATATTTTTCATAAAATTACGCGTATATTAAAAAAATATATTATTTATGTAACATTTTACCTGCAAAAATAAAATTATAGTAAAATAAATTTGAAAAATTATATAAAAGGAGAATTTAATAATGAAATCAAATGATTCAAATGGAAAAAATCTAAAAGATGAAATTCGTAACTTATATGTTGAAAATATGACTGCAAAAATTAAGGAATTAGAATTAAAAGAAGAAGAAAACAAAATTTTATTGGAAAGAATAAGAAGAATGAAAGAAGTAGTTTCTAAAATTCCTTTTTTTGGTAAAAATGCCTTAAGAAAAATAGATGAAATAGAAAAACAATTACCAAGTGGAGAAGAATCAGAATCACAAAACCATACTGGCTCAGAAAATAAAAATGAAGGAATTAACAGAAATTGGGACCAAATAGATAGAGACTTAGATGTAATATTTGAAGAAAAAGGTAATGGTAATAAAAAGAAAAAAGATTTAGATAGAGATGAAAGATAATTTTATATTAACTATTTTTTATACAGATAAAATCATTTAGCAAATTGTAGAATTAAAAGGAGTTACAGAATGTACGATATATATGCAGATTTACATGTACACATAGGAAGAAGTGAAAATAATAAGCCAATTAAAATTACAGCTGCTAAAAGTCTAAATTTTGCAAATATTGCAAAAGAATGTGTAGAAAGAAAAGGAATAAATTTAGTTGGAATTATAGATTGTGCTTCACCTTATGTAATAGAGGATATCGAAAATTTTTTAAAAACAGGTGAAGCATACGAGATTCCTGATGGTGGAATAATTTACAAAGATAAAGTATGCATTATATTAGGTAGTGAAATTGAAACAGCTGAGGTAAATGATGAAGGAAAAACAGGAAGTGCACATAATTTATGCTATTTTCCAAAATTATCAGATATAAAAAATTTTTCTAAAGAGATGGAAAAGCATATAAAAAATATTACTTTAAGTTCTCAAAGAGCTAATATTTCTGCATATGATTTAATAGATATTGTTGAAAAGTACAATGGAATTTTAATTCCTGCACATTGTTTTACACCGTATAAAAGTTTTTATGGAAATTGTACAGATTCTTTAAGAAAAATATTCAAAGAAAAATATGATAGAATTCCTGCAATAGAACTTGGATTAAGTTCTGATACTTTTTTAGCAGATCAAATAAGTGAATTAGAAACAAAAACTTTTTTAACAAATTCTGATGCACATTCTCTTCCAAGAATTGCAAGAGAATATAATAAAATGCAACTTGAAGGAATTAGCTTTAAAGAATTCCTAAAAGCAATTAAAAATGAAGATGGTAGAAAAATCGTTGCAAATTATGGACTAGATCCAAAACTTGGAAAATATCATAGAACTTATTGTGAAGTTTGTCAAAAGACAATTCCAGGAGATGCACCAGTTACCAAATGTGATACTTGTGACAGTAAAAATATAACAATGGGTGTGTATGATAGAATTGAAATTATAAAAGATAAAAACAAAAGTCAAAGTCCAGCTTTTAGACCTAAATACATTTATCAATATCCACTTACTTTTATACCTGGGGTTGGAGGTAAGACAATAGAAAAGTTACTAGAACATTTTGGAACAGAAATGGTAATATTGCATGAGTTATCAGATGACGATATAGAAGCAGTTGTAGGAAAAAAAGTAGCTAGTAACATAGTTGCTGCACGTGATGGAAAAATGCATATAATAGAAGGCGGCCGGAGGAGTTTACGGAAAAGTCGAATAATTAGAAATTTATCGAATACACTTTATTAATAAAAATAAAAAGTAAAGGGTATGAGATGAAAAGTATATTATTAGAGTATATTGCAAAAAACAAGAAGAATTTTATAATAATTTTAACACTTTTTTTAATTGGAGTTTTTATAGGTATATTATTTATAAATAATTCAAGTGATGTGCAAAAAAATGAGTTAACTACTTATATTGATAAACTAATAGAAAATATAAAAAATTCTGAAAATATAAATTCATTTAATTTATTGCTATTAAGTTTAAAACAAAATATAGGTTACATATTGTTAATATGGTTTTTGGGATGTACAGTTGTAGGAGGAATTTTTATATATATTGCTATTTTATATAGAGGTTTTTCTATAGGATATACTATAGCAGCTATGATAGCAGTTTTGGGATTAAAACAAGGAATTGTAATTTCTATGATTTC
>CANROH010000111.1 GCA_947632185.1 uncultured Clostridia bacterium | reverse complement strand
GTATTATTCTTCATCAAGGCAGAATTTCAGAAATGAAAACAGGTGAAGGAAAAACATTAGTTGCAACTTTACCTGTATATTTGAATGCCCTTACTGGAAAAGGTGTTCACATTATTACTGTTAATGAATACTTAGCTAAAAGAGATAGTGAATGGATGGGAAAAGTATATAGATTTTTAGGACTTTCAGTAGGCCTTATATATGGTAGAATGGACCATAGCGAAAAGCAAAAAGCATACAGAGCAGATATTACCTATGGAACAAATAATGAGTTTGGATTTGATTATCTAAGAGATAACATGGTTATTCATAAAGAGGATATGGTTCAAAGAGGTCTTAACTATGCAATAATTGATGAGATAGATAGTATTTTAATTGATGAGGCTCGTACACCTTTAATTATATCTGGTAGAGCGAACAAATCTTCTGATTTATATAAACTAGCAGATAAATTTGTAAAGAAATTAGATGCCAAAATTATTATTGAAGAAGATGTTAAAAATGTAGAGCAAATTGAAGATAATGAAAAATATGACTATATTGTTGACTTAAAAGCAAAATCTGCGACTCTTACTCAAAAGGGTATAGAAAAAGCTGAAAAAGAATTTAATCTTGAAAACTTGAACGATGTTGAAAATACAGATATAGTTCATAATATAAATCAAGCTCTAAGAGCAAATGGAATTATGAAACGTGATATCGACTACATTGTTAAGGATGGCGAAGTTCTTATTGTAGATGAATTTACAGGACGTATCATGTATGGAAGAAGATATAATGATGGACTTCATCAAGCAATAGAGGCAAAAGAGAATGTTAAAATTGCTGATGAATCAAAAACTCTTGCTACAATTACTTTTCAAAATTATTTTAGAATGTATTCTAAATTATCTGGAATGACAGGTACTGCTATGACAGAAGAGGCAGAATTTAAAGAAATTTATAATTTAGATGTTGTTGAAATTCCAACAAATAAACCATTAATAAGAGATGACCATACAGATATTATTTATAAAAATGAAAGAGGAAAATTTAATGCTGTTATACAAGATATAAAAGAAAGCCATGCAAAAGGTCAACCAGTTTTAGTTGGTACTGTTTCAATTGAAAACTCAGAAAAATTAAGTAAATTATTAAATAAAGAAGGAATTAAACATGAGGTATTAAACGCAAAGAATCATGAAAAAGAAGCAGAAATAATAGCTCAAGCTGGTAAATATGGTGCTGTTACAATTGCTACCAACATGGCAGGACGTGGTACTGATATTATGCTTGGCGGTAATAGTGAATATCTAGCAAAACAAGAAATGAGAAAACAAAAATATGATGATTCAATAATTGAGGAAGCTACAGCATATAACGAAACAGATGATCAGGAAATATTATCAGCAAGAAAAAAATTTAAAGAATTGGTAGATAAATTTAATGACGAAATAAAAGAAGAAAAAGAAAAAGTAATTCAAGCTGGTGGATTAAAAATAATAGGTACAGAAAGACACGAATCAAGAAGAATTGATAATCAGTTACGTGGACGTAGTGGACGTCAGGGAGATCCTGGTGAAAGTAGATTTTATTTAGCATTAGATGACAATCTTTTAAAAATATTTGGCGGAGATATGATTACTAGAATTTTTGATAAAGGAAATGTCCCAGAAGATTTACCAATAGAAGTAAAACTTATTGCAAAAACAATTGAAAACGCTCAAAGTAAAGTAGAAGGAAGAAACTTTTCTATTAGAAAACACATTTTAAGCTATGATGATGTTATGAACATCCAAAGAGATATAATATATTCTCAAAGAAGAAAAGTGCTAGATGGAGACGATATAAGAGAAAATATTATTGATATGATAATGTCAGCTTGTGAAATGGTAGTTGACACATATAGATCAGAAATAGAAGATGGAAGTATTAATAAAGAAGCTTTATTAAATGAAATTAAGGTAAATTTAAATATTTCCGAGGTTGATGCTTTAAAAGATAATAAAATTGATATAAATAAATTATTAAAGGAATTACAAGAAAAGGCAATAGCAATTTATGAAAATAAAGAAAAAGAGTTTTCAAATGATATAAGAGAACTTGAAAGAGTTGTTTTATTAAAAACAGTTGATGCTAAATGGATGGATCATATTGATAATATGGATGAATTAAAAAATGGTATAGGCTTAAGAGCATATGGCCAAAAAGATCCTGTTGTTCAATATAGATTTGAAGGTGGCGAAATGTTTGATGAGATGATAGCTCAAATCAAATTAGAAGTCGCAAAAATTATGCTTCATGTAGTAAAATCAAAAGGTCCAATCAAAAGAGAGTCAAAAGTAAATATTACTAATGCAAGTCTTGATAATTCTGTAGTTGCAAATATGAATGTTGAAGGAGAGTCTAATGCACCAAAAACAAATCAAACAGAAAAAGCAAAACCTATAGTAAATGATGGCCCTAAAATTGGTAGAAATGATCCTTGTCCATGTGGAAGTGGTAAGAAATACAAAAACTGCTGTGGAAAAAATCAGTAATATCAAGGGTTTCAAGACTTGACAATGAAGTAAAATCACTTAAAAACAGGTAAAATGTC
>CANROH010000110.1 GCA_947632185.1 uncultured Clostridia bacterium | reverse complement strand
TAAAAAAGGGTATGTAAATATTTTTGTAACCGCTCAATAAGAAGGTGTATTGAAACTTCCTAAAATGAGTAGTATCATAATGATATAAAAATTTTAGGAGGTGTGTAAATTTATGAATGGAAGAGTGTATTCAACAGAGGAAAAATTAGCATATGTAGATGAATTTAAAACAAGTGGAATAACCAAAGCAGAATTTTCAAGGTTAAAAAATATTCCAGTAACAACATTAAAGAATTGGCTAAGGCTTGATAAGGCAATGGAATTTGGAGAAATAAACTTAAGTGAGCCAACACAAGAAGTTGCAAAACCAGTTATTAAGAAAACAACTGTATTTGCAGGAGAAAATATCAGAATAGAATTAAAAGAAGGTTTTGATAAACAATTCTTAAGGAAAATTGTGGAGGTGTTAATCAATGATAGCTGATTTATTGCAACATATTGATAAAATATATATTGCATATGGAGTCACAGACTTTCGTATGCAAACCAATTCTCTATGTAGTATTGTGAAGAACAATTTTAAAAAGAATCCATATGATAGGTCAGCATATATATTTTGTAATAAAAAAAGAAATAGCATTAGGGTATTATGTTATGATAAAAATGGATTTATATTAGCGCAAAAAACACTGTTAGATACAGAAAAGATGAAATTTCAATGGCCAAGAAATACAACAGAATTACGAAATATTAGTAAACAACAATTAAATTGGCTTTTATCAGGCTTAAAAATAGAACAAAAAAATAGTTTTAAAGAGATAAAAATAGAGCCTAAAAATATAGCATGCTAATAGCAAAAAAATACACAGAAAAGTCACAAAAAGTTCATCAAAAAAACGTCTAAAATAGTTGATATTTTAGGCGTTTTGTGATATTATTCAGTATAGAAAAAAGAGAGAAAAAAAGTTACAAAATCACAAAAAATGTAATAAAAATTTTAAGGAGAAAATGAACCAAATGACATACGAAGAATTAGTAATACAAAATGAAAAATTACAACAACAAGTAAAAAATAAAGATGTTGAAATTGAAAATAAAAATAATGAAATAAATAATTTAAAAATAAAAGTTGAAAATCAACAACTACAAATAAATTTACTAAATAGATATCTATTTGGTTCTAAAAGAGAAAGCACGCCAAAAAAAGAAGAAAATATAGTAGAAGGAACACAATGCAATATTTTTAGCGAAGTAGAAGATGAAGAAATAAAAGAGCAAATTAAAGAAAAAACAGAAGAAATAACAATGTATAGAAAGAAAAAGAATAAAAAGAGAACAGCAGGAATAAAAAAATCACAGTTAAAAAATGTAGAAATAGAAACAAGTGAAAAAGCTTTAGCAGAAGATGAAAAAGTATGTAATGTATGTGGAGCACATTTAAAAGAAATAGGAAAAGAAGTTGTAAGACAAGAAATAGAATATATTCCTGCAAAATTAAAAATAGTAAATTATGTAAGGTGTGTATATAAATGTGAAGAATGTGGAACAGAAGGAAGTAAAAAAGATACAGCAACAATTATAAAAACAAAAACACCAGCACCACTACTACCACATTCATTTGTATCACCAACATTAGCAGCAGAGGTAATTTATCAAAAATATTACATGGGAGTACCGTTATATAGGCAAGAGAAAGTGTGGGATGATATAGGGCTTGTTCTTCCAAGAAATATGATGGCAAATTGGTGTATTAAGTTAAGTGAATACTACCTAGAGCCAATATATCAACTAATGTTAAAGCAACTAAAGGAGAAATGTAAAGTTCTTCACTGTGATGAAACAACAATGCAGTGTAATAAAGAACCTGGAAGAAATGCAACAAGTAAATCATATATGTGGGTTCTTGCATCAGGAGAACAAGAGAAATATAAAGGAGTTCTCTTCCACTATTCTCGAAGCAGAAGTGCTAATGTTGCAAAAGAGTTAATTAGAGGATATAAAGAAATATTGGTAACAGATGGGTACGATGGTTACAATATTCTTGAAGAAGAATTAACTCGTGCAGAATGTTGGGCACACACACGAAGATATTTCTACGAAAGTGTTCCATTAGATGAAAATAGGAAGCCGATTGTAACAAGTGATGGATACAAAGGAGTAGAATATATAAATGAGCTCTTTAAAATAGAGGAGCAAATGGCAAAATTGAATATAGACGAGAAATTGCAAATACGCAAAGAAAAATCAGCACCTATTGTAGAAAAATTCTATGAATGGGTTTATTCAACGATGGAAAAATACATAACAAATAATAAGCTAAAAAAAGCATTGATATATGCTAAAAATCAAAGGGAAAATCTATGTAAATTTTTAGAGGATGGAAGAATACCTTTGACAAATTCAAAGGCAGAACGAGCAATAAGGCCATTTGCAGTACATAGAAAGAACTGGTTATTTGCAGATACACCAGAAGGAGCAAAAGCAAATGCAATAATGTATAGTATAATAGAAAGTGCAAAAGCTAATAATTTGAATATATATAAATATATAGCATATTTACTAAAAGAATTGTCACAGCTAGAAGGATTTCAAACAGAAGAGCAAATTGAAAAATATTTACCATGGTCAAAAGAATTGCCAGAAAAGAT
>CANROH010000109.1 GCA_947632185.1 uncultured Clostridia bacterium | reverse complement strand
TAGGTTCTGTTTCTGTATTTGAAAGAGATGGAATTTATCAAATTTATTGTAAGGCTATGCAAGAAGATGGAATGGGGAGTTTATATGTAGCTTATGAAAAACTAAAAGAAAAGCTTTCAAATGAGGGATTATTTGATGAATCACATAAAAAACCAATACCATTTATGCCTAAAATAATTGGTGTTCTAACTTCTAATACAGGTGCAGTAATTAGAGATATAATAAATGTATCAACAAGAAGAAATCCTAATGTTTATATTAGACTATTACCAGTTCCAGTTCAAGGCGAAGGTGCAGCATTGAAAATTGCAAATGGAATAAAATTAATGAATGATAAAAAATTAGCAGATATAATTATTCTTGCAAGAGGTGGAGGATCATTAGAAGATTTATGGCCTTTTAATGAAGAAATTGTTGCAAGAGCAATATACGATTCTGAATTACCAATAATTTCTGCTGTAGGACATGAAACAGATTTTACAATTGCTGATTTTGTTGCTGATTTAAGAGCACCAACTCCTTCTGCTGCTGCAGAGCTTGCAGTTACTGACGTTTCTGAATTAAAGTATAATATAAATTTGTGTCAAAGAAGACTGAAAATGGCTTTGAGTAGAAAAACAGAAATTATGAGACTAAGATATGAAAAGTGTTTAAATTCTAAAGTATATAAAGATCCATTGAAAAAAATAAATGATTATTATATGCAAGTTGATAGATTTATTAAATCTATGGAAAACAGTAGTATAAAAAAATTAAAAGATTCTAAAATAGAAGCTGCCAAAATTATAACTAGACTTGATGCGTTGAGTCCATTAAAAACTCTTACTAGAGGATATTGTTTAACAGAAGTAAATGGAAAAGTAATAACGAAGGCAAAAGATTTAAAGAAAGATATGGAAATAGACTTAAGATTTCAAGATGACAATACAAAAGCAAAAGTAATTTAATATAAATTATAAATTTTATAGAAAGAGAAGTGATATATATGAATAAAAGTACCAAAATTATTATAACAGTAATATTAATTTTAATAGTTTTAGTAGTTATTGTTTTTGCATTTACAAATCCAAAAAAAGAATTAAATGAAAATACAACTAATACTGCTAATGAAACTAATAATAGTATAGAAAATGAAATTTCACAAGAAAATATATTAGAAGAAAATACTGTGCAAAATAAAATACAAAATCAAAATATATCACAGCAAGATGATAAAGTAGAGAGTGTTACAAATATAGTGCCACAGGGTACAGCGTATAGTTCTGATTCTGATACTGGAACTACAAATAAAAAACAAGAAGCGATAGAATTAGTAAAACAAAAATGGGGAGAAGATTCTACAGTTGCATTTAGTTGTGATTCTGTAACAAGTGATGGAGAATATATAATAGCAGTTACTTCTTTAGAAACAGCAACAGTTAGAAATTATTTTAGAGTAAACTTAAAAAACAAAACAGTTACAATTGAGTTTTAACTATATAGAAAGTGGGGAAAATAGATAAAAATGAGCCAAAAAAAAGATTTAAATTTTGAAGAATTAATGAGCAAATTAGAAGAAATTACTAATAAATTAGAAAAAGATCAATTATCATTAGATGAATCTGTAAAATTATTTGAAGAGGGAATGCAGATTTCTAAAGAATGCAATTCTAAGTTAGAAGATGCTGAAAAAAGAATTACAATATTGATAAATCAAGAAGATAACATAAAGGAGGAAAACTTCGTTCCAGAAGATTAAATAACATGCAAGTTTTATATGATATGATTAACAATAAATGTATATATGTGCCTATAGTATTATGGTTTTTTATACAGATATTTAAAGTATGTACAGATCTTATTATTAATAAAAAATTAAATGTAAAAAGAATTGTTGGAGCTGGTGGAATGCCAAGTTCACATTCAGCGGTAGTAACATCACTTGCCGTATGTATAGGAAAAGAATATGGATTTGATTCAGGAATTTTTGCTATTGCATTAGTGATGGCATGTGTTGTTATGTATGATGCTGCAGGAATTAGAAGGGCAGCAGGTAAACAAGCAAGAATAATAAACAAAATTTTGGAAACTCCAGGACTTACTACTGTAGAAGTACAAGGAAAATTAATAGAAGCACTAGGACATACACCAGTACAAGTTTTTGTAGGCGCAATTATTGGTATAGTAGTTGGATTTATAATTTAAAATGTAAATGAAAGGAGATAGAATAATGACAGATATTGAAATTGCAAGGAGTATACAATTACATAAAATAACTGAAGTAGCTAAAAAATATGGAATTGCAGAAGATGATTTAGAGCTTTTTGGAAAATATAAAGCAAAAGTAACTAAAGAATTTATAAAAAATGTAGAAAACAAAAAAGATGGTAAGTTAGTGTTAGTAACAGCTATAAATCCGACACCTTTAGGAGAAGGAAAAACTACTGTTGCAATAGGACTATCAGATGCTTTAAATAGAATTGGAAAAAATTCAGTATTAGCATTAAGAGAGCCATCATTAGGTCCTGTATTCGGTATTAAAGGAGGGGCAACAGGTGGTGGATATGCGCAAGTTGCTCCAATGGAAGATATAAATTTACATTTTACGGGAGATATTCATG
>CANROH010000108.1 GCA_947632185.1 uncultured Clostridia bacterium | reverse complement strand
CTTTAAATTCTAAAACACCTTGGCAAGATCTTACTATAGGTGGAAATATTTATACAGCAGGTAATGCAAAAGAATTTAAAACTGGAGATTGGCGTTCTGTAAAACCTATTTACAAATCAGAGCTTTGTAAACAATGTGGACTTTGTTTCCCTGTTTGCCCTGATGATGCTATTCCAGTAAACAAAGAAGGAAAAAGAGAAGATTTTAATTATGATGCTTGTAAAGGATGTGGCGTTTGCGCAAAAGTATGTCCATTTAAAGCAATCATAATGGAATAATGAAATATAAATATAGAAAGGGAAAAAAATTATGGGAATTAGAGAAAGATTAAGTGGTAATGAAGCAGCTGCTATCGCGATGAAACAAATAAATCCTGATGTTGTTGCTGCATTCCCTATTACACCTTCAACAGAAATACCTCAATACTTTTCAACTTTTGTAAATAATGGTCAAGTTGATACAGAATTTGTTGCTGTTGAAAGTGAGCATAGTGCTATGAGTGCTTGTATTGGTGCTGAAGCTGCTGGAGCCAGAGCTATGACTGCTACATCAGCAAATGGTTTATCATTAATGTGGGAAATGATTTATATAGCTTCAAGTTTAAGATTACCAATAGTTATGTCATTAGTAAATAGAGCTGTTTCAGGTCCTTTAAATATACACAATGACCATTCAGATGCAATGGGAGTTCGTGATAGTGGTTGGATAATGCTATTTTCTGAAAACAATCAAGAAGCTTATGATAATTTACTTATGGCACATAGAATAGCAGAAAATAAAGATGTTTTACTACCTTTAATGGTATGTCAAGATGGATTCATAACATCACATTCTATTGAAAATATTGAATTATTAGAAGATGATAAAGCAAAAGCATTTGTTGGAACATACAAACCAGAACATTACTTATTAAATGATAAAGAACCTATTGCTGTTGGTCCTTTAGATGTTCAAACATTTTTATTTGAACATAAAGTGCAACAAGCACAAGCAATGAGAAATGCAAAAAAAGTTGTTGCTGAAGTAGCAAGCGAATTTGAAAAATTAACTGGTCGTAAATATGAATTTTTCGAAAGATATCAAATGGATGATGCAGAATTAGTAGTAATTTGTATGAACTCTACTGCTGGAACTGCAAAAGCTACTATTGATGAATTAAGAAAACAAGGAATTAAAGCTGGTCTTTTAAAAATAAGAATGTTTAGACCATTCCCTGCTGAAGAAGTAGCTGAAGCTTTAAAAAATGCTAAAGCAATTGCAGTTTTAGATAAAGCAGATTCTTTAAATGGAGTTGGCGGAGCATTATATGAAGATGTTGTATCTGGAATGTTTGCAAGTAACATTCATGTTCCTACTGTAAATTATGTTTATGGTATTGGTGGTAGAGATACAACAGTTAATGATATCAAAAAAGTTTACACAGATTTAGCAGAAATAGTAAAGAATAACGGAAATATTGGAAATCCTTATAGATATTTAGGTGTAAGGGGGGAAAATTAGTATGGCATATAATCATAAAGAAATAGTGGCAAATAAGCCTTCAAGATTTACATCTGGACACAGAATGTGTGCTGGATGCGGAGCACCAGCAGTAGCAAGAATGATTTTAAGAGCTGTAAAGCCAGAAGATCATGTTGTAGTAGCAGGAGCTACTGGATGTATGGAAGTTTCTACTTTTATATATCCATATACATCTTGGACAGATTCATTTATTCATACAGCATTTGAATGTGCTGGAGCTACTTTAAGTGGAGCTGAAGCAGCTTATAAATCAATGAAACGTCAAAACAAATTACCTGAAGATAAAACAACAAAATTTATTGCATTCGGTGGAGACGGAGGAACTTATGATATAGGTCTTCAAAGTTTATCAGGAGCAATGGAAAGAGGACATGATATGGTTTATGTATGTTATGATAATGGTGCATACATGAATACAGGTATTCAACGTTCTTCTGCAACTCCAAAATATGCAGATACAACAACATCTCCTGCAGGCTCAGTAATACCTGGAAAAATGCAATCTCGTAAAGATTTAGCAAAAATTATGGTTGGACATCATCTTCCATATGTTGCTCAAACGATAGCTGTTAATAATTTCAAGGATTTATATGAAAAATCTGAAAAAGCAATTTATACTGAAGGACCTTGTTTCTTAAATGTATTAGCTCCTTGCCCAAGAGGATGGGGATATAATACAGAAGATTTAATGCAAATAAATAAATTAGCAGTTGAAACATGTTATTGGCCATTATACGAAGTAGTTGATGGTGTTTATAAAATAACATATAAACCAACTAATAAATTACCTATTGAAGAATTCTTGAAACCACAAAAAAGATTTAAACATATGTTTAAACCAGGAAATGAGTGGATGATTGAAGATTTCCAAAAAGAAGTAGATGCTAGATGGCAAGAACTTCTTGATTTAGAAGAAATGACAAACAAACAATAAAATAATATTTAGAGTACTAACCAATATAAAGTTAGTACTCTTTTATTTTTACAATTAACAAATAACTCATTAGATTAACCCCTAAATGTACTGATAGAGTTAGCTATCGCTACTTTTAGATACTTCAAATTCTTTCTTTAAAGTTTTATGATAAAATTATTATGTTTTGTTCAATAATTTTCCTAGCATGTTCATGCATATTTTCATAAAGAACA
>CANROH010000107.1 GCA_947632185.1 uncultured Clostridia bacterium | reverse complement strand
TAAAGGACAATTAAAATAGATTGATTGTTTACACGAAAGTGAGATTATATAAAAGTCTTGCAAAGGAGTCTTAAAATGTATTCTTTTGCAAGGCTTATTTTTTTATAAGGATGTGATGTTATGAAAACTATTAATTTAAGGAAAAGATTTGTTACTAATCCTAATAACATGGAAATTGTTGATGATGGAAACTTTAAAATTAAAAGCTTTGATAATACAGATTTTGTTGGAGATATAGCATTAATTAAATTTAATAAAATGAATAAGCCATATATGATAGAAAATATTAATTTATGTATGGCAAATAATAACTATAAATGGCTAGAATTTTATGATTATAATAAAAAATACAAATTAACTGCTATGTATAATGAAAATAATGAAATTATAGAATGGTATTTTGATATAGCAAGAACAATAGGAAAAGATAATGGAATGCCGTATGAAGATGATTTATATTTAGATGTTGTCGTAACACCGACAGGAAATATAATATTACTTGATGAAGATGAATTAAAAGAAGCATATGATAGATTTGAAGTAAATAAATCAGATTATGATATGGCACATAATGAGGCAAAAAAATTAATTGAATTATTAAAAGATAATAAAAATGAACTAAAAATATTTACTGATAAATATTTAAATAAAATGTTAAAGGAGTAGGGATATGAATTATTTTAAAAAATTAGTTGGAGACAGAATATATTTATCTCCAACAGGAGTGTCAGATGAAGAAATTGAAAAATTTACAGAATGGATGAATGATTTTCAAATAACAGATTATACAGGAAAAAGTGGACGAATTACAACATTAATTGGCGAAAAGGATTGTCTTGAAAATAAATCAAAGAATAACGAAAATAGAAATTTTAATATTATTGATTTAAATAATGATAAATTAGTCGGAACAATTGGATTGGAACATTTTAATTGGATTGAAAGAAGCGCTGTACTTGGAATATTTATAGGAGATAAAGACTATAGAAGTAATGGATATGGAACAGAAGCAATAAAACTTTTATTAGAATATGGATTTAAATATTTAAATTTACATAGCATAAGATTAGATCTTCTTTCTGTAAATGAAAGAGCACATAAGTGTTATTTAAAATGTGGATTTAAAGATACAGGAAAAAGTAGAGAAGAAATTTTTTTAAATGGAAAATATTATGATAAGTTACATATGGATATACTTGAATATGAGTTTGATGGTGATTACATTAGAAATAAAAATATAAAATAATATCTAGTTATAAATAAATTAGGATATTAGGATAATTTTAATATTACAGGTAAGGTAAATTACCAATATGTCTGAAGCAAGCGATTAGTTGAAAATTGCTTGCTTTTGTGTTAAAATATTAAAAGTATTGAATTAACTGAAAATTGTAAGGAAGTGAAAAGATGAATAAAAATTCAGATAACGAAAAAGAGTTTTCTAAAATATCGATTAACTGGTATCCTGGGCATATGGCAAAGGCAAGAAAACAGATTGAAGAAGATTTAAAAATAATAGATGTTGTTATCGAACTTTTAGATGCAAGAATACCAATATCTAGTAGAAATCCAGATATAAAGAAAATAACAGAAAATAAAAAAAGAATAATTATTTTGAATAAATGTGATTTAGCAAATCAAGATTTAAATAAAAGATGGCAAGAACATTTATCTAAAGAGGCTCCAACAATTTTAGTAGATTCAAATTCTGGAAAAGGAATTGAAAAAGTAGATAAAGTAATTCAAAATCTTATGCAAGAAGAAATTATAAAACAACAAGCAAAGGGAATAGTTAATAAAACAATTAGGATAATGATTTTAAGTCCTCTTTTATAAATAGAATATCAAAGAAAACTTCTATGGAAGTTGGTAATAAACCAGGAGTCACTAAATCAAAGCAATGGATAAGAATAGGAAAAAACAAAGAATTACTAGATACGCCAGGTGTGTTATGGCCTAAATTTGATAGCGAAAAAATAGCACTAAATTTAGCTTTTACTGGAACAATAAAAGATGACATCCTAGAAAAAACAGAAATAGCATATAGATTGCTAAAGACTTTGTACGGAAAATATAAAATAAATATACAAGAAAGATATAAAATTTCGGATATTGAAATAAAGCAAATAGAGGAGAATTCAAATTATATTTATGAATTGATGAAAATTATAGCTAGAAAAAGAGGAGCGATAATATCAGGTGCGAATATAGATGACGAAAAAGTATCGAGAATTATTTTAGAAGATTTTAGAAATTGCAAATTGGGAAAAATAACTTTGGAAGAACCTTAAAAGGAGTAAAAAATTGGATTTTATAAAACGAGAAAAAGATATTAATGAAGTGAAATTGTTATCACCATTAGTGTGGGCATATGTAGGTGATAGTGTATATGAAGTATTTGTAAGAACTAAATTAATTAATAAATCAAATGCAAAACCTCATAAGTTACATATGGAGTCAATAAAATATGTAAAGGCTAAATCTCAAGCAGATATTTTACAAAAAATACAAGATAATTTAACTGATGAAGAAAAAGATGTTGTAAGAAGAGGAAGAAACACAGAAAATCACCATGTTGCAAAAAATTCTAATGTAGTAGATTATAGTAAAGCCACTTCTTTTGAAGCATTGATTGGGTATTTATATTTAACAAAACAAGATAAAAGGTTAGAAGAAATTCTAAATCAATGTATTGACTAACATATTAAAATATGTTATAAATAAGTAGTTAATAAATAAAGGCCCCTTGGTCAAGAGGCTAAGACGCCACCCTCTCAAGGTGGAATCATGGGTTCGATTCC
>CANROH010000106.1 GCA_947632185.1 uncultured Clostridia bacterium | reverse complement strand
GTAAAAGTGTTGAAGAAGCTCAAAAAATAGTTAAATTCGCACCAAAAGCTTCAAGCGATATATTAGAAAAATTATTAAATTCAGCTATTGCTAATGCTGAAAATAATCATTTCATGAACAGAGCTAACCTTTATGTTGCAGAAATTTATGCAAATCAAGGTCCAACTTTAAAAAGAATTAGACCAGCTGCAAAAGGTTCAGCAGTAAGAATTAGAAAAAGAACAAGTCATATAACAATAGTTTTAAGAGAGAGTAAATAAGAGAAAGGAGGATATTTACGATGGGACAAAAAGTTCATCCAAGTGGAATGAGAGTAGGTATTATTAAAGATTGGAATTCTAAATGGTATGCAGATTCTAAAAACTTTAGTGATTACTTAGTTGAAGACCATAAAATTCGTGAGTATGTTAAAAAGAAACTATTTATTAGTGGAATTTCAAAAATAGAAATCGAAAGAACTGCTAAATTCGTAAAGGTTAATGTTTACACAGCTAAACCAGGTTTAGTTATAGGTAAAGGTGGAAACCTTTCAGAAGCATTAAAAGCAGAACTTGAGAAAATGATAAACAAAGAAGTAAACTTAAATATTGTAGAGGTTAAAAATGTTGATACTGATGCACAATTAGTTGCAGAAAGCATTGCAAATCAATTGGAAAGAAGAATTTCATTTAGAAGAGCAATGAAACAAGCAATGCAAAAAGCTTTAAAAGCTGGTGCATTAGGTATAAAAACAGCTGTATCTGGAAGATTAGGTGGAGCTGATATGGCAAGAACTGAATTTTATAAAGAAGGTACAATACCACTTCAAACTTTAAGAGCTGATATAGATTATGGTTTCTATGAGGCTGATACAACTTATGGAAAAATAGGTGTAAAAGTTTGGATTTATAAAGGTGAAGTTCTTCCAGCTAAAAAAGAAGCAAAAGGAGGTAACAACTAATGCCATTATTACCAAAAAGAACAAAGTTTAGAAAACAACAAAAAGGTAGAAATAGAGGAAAAGCTACTAGAGGAAATGTTGTAAATGAAGGAGAATACGGATTACAAGCTACAACTGCTGGATGGATCAAATCAAACCAAATAGAGGCAGCCAGAGTTGCATTGACACGTTATATTAAAAGAGGTGGAAAAGTTTGGATTAAAATATTCCCAGACAAACCAGTAACAAAGAAACCAGCTGAAACTCGTATGGGTAAAGGTAAAGGAGCTCCAGAATATTGGGTAGCTGTTGTAAAACCAGGAAGAGTAATGTTTGAAATATCAGGTGTTACAGAAGATATTGCTAGAGAAGCTTTGAGATTAGCAGCTCAAAAATTACCTGTTCAAGCAAAATTTATAAAAAGAGAAATTGAAGTAGGCGGTGATGAATAGATGAAGAATAGTAAAATAAAAGAAATGTCTTCACCTGAGCTAGAAAAAGAGCTAAGTGAACTAAAATCAGAATTATTTAAGTTAAGATTTAGTCTAGCTACAAATGGATTAGACAATCCATTAAAAGTTAAAGAAGTAAGAAAAGAAATAGCTAGAGTTAAAACAATTTTAAGACAAAGAGAAATTGAAAATAACAAATAATATATTTTTAAGTAAGAAAGGAGAAAATCCTAATGAGTGAAAGAAATCTTCGTAAAACAATGATTGGTACTGTTGTTTCAGATAAAATGGATAAAACAGTAGTAGTTGCAGTTGAAGATAGTGTTGCACATACAATCTACAACAAAACTGTAAAAAGAACATATAAACTAAAAGCTCACGATGAAGAAAATTCTTGTAAAGTTGGAGATAAAGTTGAAGTTATGGAAACAAGACCTTTATCAAAAGACAAAAGATATAGAATTATTAGAATTGTTGAGAAAGCAGTTATAAAATAAATTGAAATATCTATATGGATATTTAGGTCATAAATAAAAAAGGAGGAACTAAATAATGGTACAGCAACAAACTAAATTAAAAGTAGCTGACAACACTGGTGCAAAAGAAATCATGTGCATTAGATGTTTAGGTGGTTCACATAGAAAATATGCTGAAATAGGAGATATAATAATGGCTTCTGTTAAAACAGCTACACCAGGTGGCGTTGTAAAAAAGGGTGAAGTTGTAAAAGCTGTAGTAGTAAGAACTAGAAAAGGTGTTAGAAGACAAGATGGTTCATATTTAAAATTTGATGAAAATGCAGCTGTTATAATCCGTGATGACGGAACACCAAGAGGAACACGTATATTTGGTCCTGTAGCGAGAGAATTAAGAGATAAAGAATATATGAAAATTCTATCTTTAGCTCCAGAAGTTCTTTAATATGTTAGTAAAATTATCACGAAAATAGTTTTATATTACAGAGATTTAAGATGCAATAAATTTTTAAAATTTATCGCATGATTAAAACGAAAAAGAGGTGAATAAATTGAAAATAAAAAAGGGAGATACTGTACAAATTTTATCAGGAAATGATAAAGGAAAAAAAGGTGAAGTATTAGAAGTTATACCAAAAACAAACAAAATAGTTGTTAAAGGTGTTAATATTAGAAAAAAACACATTAAGCCTAGAAAACAAGGTGAAGAAGGTGGAATTATCTCAGTTGAGTGTGCTATACATAGTGCAAAAGCAAATATAGTATGCCCAAAATGTGGTAAAGCTACAAAAATCGGATATATAGAAGAAAAAGGTGAAAAAGTTCGTGTTTGCAAAAAATGCGGTACAAAAATAAAATAATGGAAAGCATAAAATAAAAATTATGGAAGGAGGACTTAAAATAAATGGAAACACTTAGAGAACAATATGAAAAAGAAGTAGTTCCAGCATTAATGAAAAAATT
>CANROH010000105.1 GCA_947632185.1 uncultured Clostridia bacterium | reverse complement strand
AACCGAATTAGAAGACTCTGATGAAGACATCGAAGAAGCTGAATTTGAAAATTCAGAGGATTTTGACGAGGATATTATAGATGATGAGGTGGACTTGCAAGAAAGTGATAATCTAGATCAAGAAGTAATACGTGATATTAAAACTCAATTTTCTAACTTTGTAAGAAAATCATACTCATATAAAGATTTTGTTAAACAGATTTTTAAATGGTTGAAAGTTGATAAAGATGCAGTTTATATGTTTGAACATGTACTTAAAGCTGCTGGAGAAGTAGAAGAAATTACATGGAATAATATAGAACAAAATCTTGCAAAGCATGGAAAAAATATTAATAGAACAGATTATAACTTTATTGCACAAAGATGCCGTAATTTAAGAGATTATAAAAAGAAGGGGATAAGACTGCTTGATATCATTAGAGTGGTTATTGAGTATAAGAAAAATTACTTTAATGAGCAAGGGTATAATTCTCAGAAGATTTATGATTTAAGCAAAGTTTTTGCGGTACCATATTTTAAGAATATATTGGAAAATTTGGATAAAAGCCAAGAGCTTGAAAACAAAGTTCGATATATTTTAAATAGTATGGGACTAAAAAGAAAACCTTTAGAAGACCGTATTAGAATCTTAAACATTGCAAATCTAGCTCTTAAACCTACAACAGATATAAGTTCTTTTTTTGCTCAAATGTCTGTTTATGAAAGGATAATTTTCTCAACATTTCTTAATGAATTTATTAAAGAAATTTGTCCTGAAGAAATGATTAGTGCCGAAGACTTTCTAAAACATTTACGTAATATGATTTGACAAGCAAATATTTGTAACTTGGTATTTAAAAGCAAAAGCCCTCTGGATGTATCTGGAGGACTTTTGCCTTTTTTTCTTGAAAAAATGAATATTTTGTGATATAATAAAAATCGTATTTTAAATTAACAAAAGAAACAATTCTAAAGTACATAAGTATAATAAAAAATATATTTAGGAGTATATTTATGTTGGATAAAAAACAAACCCAAGAAATTAGAAAATTGATAAAAGATGGTTATAATATAGAATTGATATCTTTTGAATTAGGTATACCATTAAATGAAATTAAACAATTAGCAGGTCAAAATTTAACAGATTCTCGGCCAGTCATCTGATAAGAGACAAACAATGATGAGCCAAATCAGAAGAGCATATGCTAAATTATATTTTGGAAATAGAAAAAATATCGATAATAAATCAATAAAACTTTCAAAAGAACAAATTGAGTTAATAGATTCAGGTATACAAGAAATCAAGGAAATAATAGAAAATGGACATGAAAATGGCAGTATGGAATATGGAAAGTTAAGGATAATAATTAATGTATTAAAAAAAGTACAAAACTATCCATTAACACTTGAACAATGTGAAGAGCTAACTAATTTATTGATGAACTTGCCTAATGTAAAATTAACAGATGTACAAAAACATGCTATTTCTACTGGAGCAGATGTAAATTTGTTAATAATAGTTAACAATTTTAGGAAGACAATAATTGGAAAATTTGCAAGTAGCATTGATTTGGCTCAAAAACAAACTGAAGATATAGAAGAACTTAAACTTTTAAATAAAAAATTAACATCTGGTATTGTAAAAGAAAATTCAATTGCAGTTTCTAAAGTAAGAGATGAGATATATTCTAAAATTTCAAATATTCAAACAAAGAATGCTATAGAAAAAATTAGAAATGAAGTTCCTGAAGGTATTTTACATATTATAGAAGATTTGACAAACGGAACAATAGATATAGATAAATCTAAAGAAATAATTAATTTAGAGGTACAAAAAAAATTAAAAACCCAACCTAATAATAGATTTTCTTTAACAGAAGAGCAAGTTAGAACTCAAATTATAATCCAAATAAGAAGAGTTTTACAAGATAAAGCTGATAGATTTCGTATAAAAGATCCAGAAAAGGCAATTTATGATTTTCAAAAATTAACTGATAATTCAGATTTGGATATGGCCTTACAAACTGTAATTGGAAATTTAGTAGCTACTAAAGATTTTGAAATTGCAAAACAAATTTTGAATAAATTCTCTACTGGAAAAGGTTCAAATAAACTTATATCAGCTTGCAAATCACTAAGATATAATATAAAAACTGCAGAGATTGGTGATATGATTTTGAAAGGAATAAGGGCAGTAGGAACTCCAGAGGAAGAAGAAAAATATTTTGAATTAATTAAAAATGGAATAAAGGAGTCTAATATAGATTTATCATTTATACCTCTTGGTAAAAGTCGAGATGGATCTAGAAATATAACTTTTCAGGATATACTTGATATAATTGATAATAGACGAGTCTTTCAAAAAATATAAAAAAATGTAAACCATATTTTAGGTATCCATTTTCCTAAGATATGGTTTACATTTTTGTAAGATGGAAACAATATAAAAATTTGTTTTGTCAAATAAAGTTTTAATTATACAAATAGTAGTTTGTAGAAAAAAGACTATTCTACTACAAGTATACTACAATAAGTTAGCATACAGTCTCTTTTATGTCTTTTTATAACTTAAATTTATTTAGTTGATAAAAAAATATATTTGTTATATAATAAATATGTATTAAGAAAGGAGAGCCAAATATATGGAAAATAAAATTTATACATTTGAAGAAATAAAAACAATTACCCAACCAATATTTGAAAAATATAATATAAAAAAAGCTTACTTATTTGGCTCTTATGCAAGAGAGGAAGCAAAATTAGATTCAGATATAGATATAATGATAGTAAAAAAAGATTCAAAAATAGTAACATTATTAAATTTAGCAGAATTTGAAGAAGAATT
>CANROH010000104.1 GCA_947632185.1 uncultured Clostridia bacterium | reverse complement strand
TAGTAATATAGAAAAACTGATATTTGAAGTTATTCCAAGTATCAGTTAACTTTTTTCTTTTTTAAGCGATTGCCATAATTTTTATGATAATTTTGTTAAAAATGTGATATAATAATAGACAAATTTCCTTAACGTTAGGTGGTGAGAAAATATGAATCAAAAGATATGGACAGAGAAAGAAGATAATTATATAAAAGAAAATTTTGGCAATGTAACTTTTAGTGAAATGGCAAAACACTTAGGTTGTGCTATTAATACAGTTCAAAATAGAGCAATATCATTCGGGCTAAATGTTGAAAAGAAAACTGCTAAACGCTGGACAGAGGAAGAAATTGAATTACTAAAATTAATGTCAACAAAATACTTGAACAAAACTATTGCAAGAAAACTTGGAAGATCTCTTCAAGAAGTAAACAAAAAGGCTAGATTGTTAGGTATAGAATTAATATTTAAAAGACCTGTTTGGAAAAAATGGAAAATAAAGTTCTTAAAAGAAAATCTAATTAGTATGAGTCTTACACAAATTTCTGAACAACTAGAGGTTAATTATTATCAAATAATGGAAAAAGTTGATGAATTAGGTTTAACTTATAACAATAATAGATGGACACCTGAAGAAGAACAAATACTTATAGAATTATCTTCAAAATGTTATATAAGGGAAATAGCAAAAGTTTTAAATAGAACTGAAGGTGCTATTATATCAAAAGCGAATAAAATGGGATTAGATTATATAACTTTAAGTAGAAAATATACACAAGAAGAACTTGACTTTATCAAAAATAATTGGGGAGTTATTCCTGTTACTGATATGGCGAGAACTTTAAAAGTTAGTAGAATTATGGTTCAAAGGCAAGCTGATTTAATGAATTTACCCAAATTAGGAAATAATCCTTATCGTAAGTGGACAGATGAAGAAATTGAAAAGTTAAGAAAACTTGCTAAAAAGAAAACTATTACTGAAATAGCAAAATATTTTAAAACAACAAATGAGGCAATTCAAACTGTTGCTTCTAGAAATTGTGTTGATTTAATTGATGAAAAAGTACATTGGACAGAAGAGGACAATTCACTTCTTAGAGAATATGCAAAAACAATGGATTTATCAGAAATAGCAATTAAAATGAATAGAAGTACAAGTGCAGTTAGATTGCAAGCACAAAGACAAGGAATAGCTATTCAAAACAAGAAATACCAAGATAGTATTTGGACAAATGAAAATAGTGAACAATTAAAGGAACTAGCATTACAAGGTAAAACTTTATTACAGATTGCGAAAATTATGAATAAAAAAGATCAAACATTACTAAAAAAAGCAAGTGAAATGAGAATACAAATAACTAGAGATGAATCTCGCCCATGGACAGAAGAAGAAATACAAAAATTAATTGAATTAAGTAAAACAAAAAAAGTTAGCGAATTGGTAAGTGAACTTGAAAGAACTAGTGCATCAATTAAACAACAAGCAAAAAAACTTGGTATCACTATTATGGCAGATAGAAAAAATTGGACACCAGAAGAATATAAACAATTAGAGCAACTAGTAATGATTGAAAAAAAGACTCCAAAAGAAATTGCTGAAATATTAGGGAGAACTGAAGATTCTATTATCATTAAAATAAACAGAAGAGGTTTGAGGATTCAAACAAATGATAAACGATTTTGGACTTCTGAAGAAGAAACAATGTTATCAGATTTATGGGGAAGTGAACCAATAGAAAAAATAGCAAAGAAATTGGAAAGAACAGTATCTTCAGTAAGAAATAAATCTGTACAATTAGGTTTAGGCTCTCAAAGTGAAAGTAATTATGAGGGTTTAAAGATAAAAGATATATGCGATTTGCTTAATGTCAGAACTGAAGTCGTGAGTATTCATTGGGTTGCTTTAGGGTTAAAGTGTAAAACACGTTATATTACACAATCAACTTCTTATCGGTATGTTGAAATAAAAGATTTGTACGAGTTTTTGGAAAATAATCAAAATATTTGGGATAGTAGATCTTTAGAAAAAAACATTTTAGGAATAGAACCAGAATGGTTACAAGAAAAGAGAAAATCTGATATAAATATGCCGTTAGGATATTTTGGTTTAGACAATTTAACAAAACAACAATTAATTATTGCTAAACAATTCTTTATAGAACATCAACAATCATTGATTGAACAACCAATACAACCTGTACAAGAAGAAATTCCTGAAGAACCTTCTATGAAATTAGTGAAACGAAAAAAAAATCAAAATAATGGTGATTCTAATGGCTAGAAGATTATCTTTAGAAGAAACTAGTAAATGTTTAATTGCATGGAGGGAGTTGCAAGATGATGATGCTTTAACATTATTGACAGTTTGCAATAGTGGATTAGTAGGTTATTTTGCAAAAAAATATTTTGGAAAAGGTTTAACATTTGATGAATTAACATCTGCTGGAAATGAAGGACTTATTAAAGCAATAAACAAATTTAATTATAAAGAAATTGATGTACAATTCTTTAGCTCTTATATATCGACTGCAATTGAAAACTCAATGAAGAATGAATTAAAAAAATATAATAAACACAGTCATGTTTTAAGTTTTGATCAACCAATAGGACAAAATAAAGATGGTGATGAGTTAAAAATTGAAGATTTAATCGGAACAGATGCAGAAGAATTAATCGAAAATGTTATAGCAGATATGAAAATTGATATTGTTCGAGAGGCATTACAATGTTTAACATCACGCGAAAAGCAAATTATATTGTTAAGATATGGTTTAGATGATGCTCATAAAAAGACACAAGAAGAAGTAGCAAAAATGTTCGGATGTTCAATTCCTACTATTGCTAAACAAGAACAAAAGGCTTTGGTAAAAATGAGACATCCTAAAAATACAAGAAAAATCAAAGATTTCATTGATGAATAAATTATATTTAAAGCAGAAATCCGAAAGAAATTTCATAACTAACGGATTTCTGCTTTTAAACTATTTCAACCGAAATAGTAACACACTACTAAGTCGGTAAACCAACTTAGGTG
>CANROH010000103.1 GCA_947632185.1 uncultured Clostridia bacterium | reverse complement strand
ATCATTGTTCCAAATTCATTTTCTCTTTTATCTATAGTTCTATCAGGAAATCCATATGAATCAATATCTGCAACTGGAAATTGTAATAATCGTGGCGTTTCATCTGTTAATTCTTCTTTCGTAAAATATCCAAGCTCTACTACTAATTCTTTAAAGTCTTTGTATATATAATCTGCATCTAGTGTATGTGTGTTTTCAAGTATACTAAATCCGTTTAATGAATCTTGATTTAATAATACTTGTCCAGAGACATCTTTAACTGTATATTTTTTATCGTTTACAAATACCGATTTATTTAAATCTTTTTCATCTAAAGCGCCATATTTTAATCCATTTTTTTTATAATTACCTGATATTAGTTTTCTTAATTTAGTTATTGCTTCTGCGGTTTCTGCACTTCCGTCATATCTGAAATATGTATTGGTCAAAAACATTTTCTTTATTTTAGAATTTGTTTCTGTTCTTTGACCTTCTCCTGTTTGTACTATATCATTATAAGTTTTTAATTGATAATAAATATTTTCTTTTATAGTACCTTCAGAAGCTTCTGGATAAAGTTTCTCCCAATTATGAATTGTCTTATCAGGAACAGTTTTATATGCAGTCCAATAATTTCCAAAGCTATTCCATCCTAAATTTCTCAAAGATGATGTATCTGAAGAATTTACAGTAACAGCTTTTTTGGCAACTTTTATTCCTTGCTCATTTGCTTGTTCTTGAGTTCCATCAAATATTTCACCAGTATAAGAACCATCTTCATTTATTTTATATAAAATATAATCTCCTGCCTTTTCTGGATTATCTTCATATGTATATGTTTCATATAACGTCCATCTTTCTTTCATTAATGCTTCATATTCTGTATCATATGTTATAAATCTTTGATCAGAATTGTAATTTACAGCAAAATATATATCTCTATACCAATGATCTGTTACATTTACTATATATGGTATATATGCAGTTAAATCATTATCATTTGCTGATTTTAATTCTTTATATATTTGTCTAATATATTTTGCACAATTTGAACATACTTTTTTTTGATTTTTATTATTCGAACACAAATTAGCTTCGTCAGTTTTGTTAATACCATTAGCAGCCATCTCTTCTTTAGTCATACTTCTATATGCTGCAAGAGCAAAATCTACATTATTATCTATATTTGTCTTTATTGCTCTTAATTCTAATACTACATCTAATTCTTCTCCATTTATATTGGTTGACCATAAACCTAAAGGAATAACTATATCTACTGTAGAACCATTATTAGTTTTATCTACTAAGTTCTTTACATCTTTAACTGTAAAACCATCATATTTACCACCTTCATCAAAATAACCCATAACGGTTCTATATGATGAATTTCCCCATATTCCTAAATTAAATTCATTTTCATCATACGCTTTATCATACTTTTTATCCAAATATTCCCACGCTTCATATATTTGATCATTTAGTTTTTCTAAGGCATCTACATCAACACCATCAGTTTTTTCTTCCTTTTCTCTAGCATCAAAAAAGTCACCCCACTTCGTATATTTAGTTTCTCTAAATTTTGAGTTTTTTATAACATTACTAGTACCATCCTCTCCTCTAACTTCATCAAAAACT
Organism: uncultured Clostridia bacterium; assembly: GCA_947632185.1. GTDB lineage: Bacteria > Bacillota > Clostridia > TANB77 > CAG-508 > Scatovivens. The sequence continues at coordinate 1,451 of CANROH010000103.1, read as the reverse complement.
TCTTCAACAGCAAAACCAGATTTATCTTCCGGCCAAACAGTTACAGTTGCATCTTGTTCTCCTGTACAAATATAATCGCCTTCTGTTTGGCTTTTAATATTGTATTTATTCATTATCATTCTGGCTTCTTCTTTACTAATTCCTAATTTTCCAAGTGTCCATCCTGTAATTTCTCTCAAGTTATTATATGTAGCTCTTTCACCAGTTTCACTTTCAAAATTTCCAAATGCAGTTTCAATTGTACTGCCCTCGCCAACAGAGTGTAAACCAATGTTTACCTCTGTTTTAAATGTGTTTGCCATATCATAAGCTAAATCAGGCATCATTGTTGCAGCATGTACAGATAATAAAAAGTCCACAGGCATTCCATATCTTCCTGTCCAACCATCTAGACTATATTGTATTTCTGAATTAAACCATCCTTTTTGTATTTTTAGCTGTTTTTCTTCTGAATTTACTTTAATAGAGCCCATTTCGGATGCATCATATGCATTTTTATTACTAATATCTCCTATTAATCCATTTCCATCTTTATCTTTATTTTCATGCCAAATTACTAGCATGCCTTTCCTATAATTTAAATTGTCTGACCATAATGCAGATAAATGCTCAAATGGTGCCTTCCACCATTTAACATCATTTAAATTAAAATTTTTTATAGTATATATATAGTTTTCAGATACAAGATATGCAAATATAAAATCACTTGAAGCATTTACTATTTCGTCTTCATCATTTCTAATAACACCACTATCTGCATCTAGGTTTTTTCCTTCTCCTTCATCATTTTCTGTTTTATAATCCGTTAAAAATCCATCACCTTTTAAATCATATCCCATCTGTTCTAAATAATCTAATGTTTCATATATTGAGCTTTCTTCTATCTGTTCAGTAGAATCCTCTCCCCACCATGCAGACCAACTATTGGCAATATCTTTAAAAAAAGCTTTTATCTGTTCCATAACCATTCCAGGCATAGTTATTAAAAACATTATTATTCCTATAAGTACAACTATAATTACAATTACAAGTGCAATCCAAGGAAGTATAGGCGCAAGTGCAGCCATTAAACTACCTCCTGCAGCGTGTGCTGCAGCATGGCTTGCAGCTTTTTTAGCAAATTCTTTTTTTGCTTTTTGGGCAAGTTCTTTTTTTGCTTTCTCTGCAGCTTTATTTTTTATATCATTACCAAGTCCTCCGCCACTTTCTCCGTTTTGCTGTTCGCTACTTCCACTTTCTTCTCCGCCAGCAGAACTACTTGTATCATCTTCTTCACTTTCTTCATAATATTCATTAATCATGATTATTTTCTCCTATCTTTAGCTATTATACAGCTATTTATATTATATCATTATAAATATATTAACTTCAAGTATTTTTCAACATCTGTAACAATTATGTAAAACAATTGCTACTAGTTTGATTATTATATTATTATTTTTTTCAATTAT
>CANROH010000102.1 GCA_947632185.1 uncultured Clostridia bacterium | reverse complement strand
CCTTACTAGTATTCAAATATGATAATCCTTTAATAATTGGACTAGTTGTTCCAGATGTATAAGCAAGATCATATGCTATTCCATTAAATAAATTACTTGAATTAGCATTTGCATAAATTTGAGTATATTTAGTTCCGTCAAATCCAATTATTGCACTATAACTACTGTTGTCATGTTCTTTTAATCCTACCCAAAGTTTTATACTACCAGTTCCTGCTACATCAATATTGTGTGAAGTACCACCAAATGGAAAAGTTTCTGGAGTTAAATTATTTTTAATAGTAACATTTGTAATATATCGTCTTTTAATACCAGTTCCAAAAAAATTAGATTCATAAGACGCTTCACCATCTACTGACATTAATGTATTATATGAATTTTGTGTACTTGTCGCCATAGTTGACGCGCCACCACTTGCCATTGTTCCATCTTGTTGTGGATTTTGCTCTACATTTTCTCCTTGTTGAATTCCAGGACCTTCTTCAAAATTACCTTGATTTGATTGATCTCCTTCCTCAGGAATTTGTACTTGTGATGCAATAGCATATTTATTAATTTTATCAGTTTCAAAAGTTAATATATTTCCATTTAGAGAACTTGAAAGCTCACCATATATATCATCATTATCTATTTGATAAACAGAAAAATTGCCTTGTTGTTCATCAACAACAATGCTAATTTTTAAAGTTTGGCCATACATACTTGGATCATATTCTTCGTCATCCTTATTCAAATCATTTATAATTCCAACTAAATCTAATCCATGTCTTTGTACCTGATTTAAGAATGCAGATATACCACTTCCCTTTTTTTCTTTTAAAATAGAAATATCGTACAAGTTTTGTATATTTTTTTCTGGTACACTCATATTATCTACTGCAGAATATTCTTTTACTTCTAGTACTGCATTTTCAGGCATATATCCTTCTACAGTTACTTTATCTTCATAAGTTAAAATTTTATTATAAAGAACAATTTTTTCTAGTCCTTCTACATCAGCTTCGTCAAAATTTTCATCTTGCACTTCATCTTGATTTTCTTTTTGTATTTCATTTTGAGTTCCATCTGTTTCATTTTGACTTTGAATTAAATCTTGATTTTCTTCTTGAATTCCATCTTCTTGAATTTCATCTCGTTGTATTCCATCTTGTTGTATTCCATCTTGTTGTATTTCATCTTGATCTTGATTTTGATTTTCATCTCCTATTATATCTGTACCATTTTCACCATTTTCAGTAACATCATCTTCAATAGTTTCATCAGGGTTTTGTGCATCAACATTATCGCCTATATTTTCTTCACTATTTGCAAGATTTTCACTATTGTTTTCAGTTTCCTCATTATTTTCAAATTTTCCATTATTTTTTACACCAAAAATAGTACCATCTTCATTAAGAAAAACTTCTTTCTTATCGTAATCAGCATCTATTTGTATTTTTCCATCAATAATATCACTTTTAGCGATAACAAATTCGGCAGTATCCTCTTCAGCATTTTGATCAACAGAAATTTCAGTGTCATCAGATAGATAATATTTGAAAATATTCTTTTCATTAACATTTTTTGGTAATTTGATTGTATAAGTATCATCTTCATTATCAATAGCCTGAACTGCAATTTCTTGCATTTCAAGCAATTGTTGTCTATCTTGTACTTCTAATGTAAATTCAATTATATCTTCTGCTTTTGAATTTCTTATATTGTTATAAACGCCAAGTACAACAATAGCAATCATTCCTAAAAATATTATATTTCTTATTTTCTTCAAAATTATCTTATTTTTTAACATTTAAAATTTCCTCCAAATTTGTCTTCGGTTTTCGGTCGATTTTAATCTAATTATATTTATACCATATACAATATCTTTTTTCAACATTTTTTGATATTTTTTTGCAAAAAAAATTCTTACTTTTCTGGTCAATTTTTCCTTTATTTTTCAATACTTTCCAGGTTTTTACTTTTCCACATTTTTTACACTTTTTCCACATATTTTATTGCTTTTATTCATAACGAAAATACAACATTTTTTATTACTTTTTTAGAAATTTTATAATAAAAAACAAGAACAAAAAAAGAGCCATAATTTTTATAATTAATGGCTCTAATAATATATGCTTAGTTTGCTTATAAACGATAAAATTTTTCTAAGCATTATATAGTAATCTCTCGTTTTGCTAATTTTTTTGCAAAATATCGATCATGTGAAACAAATAATATCGTTCCCGTATACTCTTCTAATGCATCTTCTAATATCTCTCTTGTAGAAATATCTAAATGATTCGTTGGTTCATCTAATATTAAAAAATTTGTTTCTTGAAGCATTAATTTTGCAAGTATTAGTCTTACTCTTTCTCCTCCAGATAATTCATTTAATCGTTTAAATACATTATTTCCGAAAAACATATATTTTGCAAGATAGTTTCTTGCTTTTGTTTCACTATCATTATAATCAAATAAAAAATATTCTAATACAGTACTATTTTCTCTTGTAAATTTTATTTCCTGAGGTACATATCCAATTTTTATTGAAGAACCTAATCTTATTTCCCCACTGTAATTATTATCTTCTCCCAAAATGATTTTTAATAATGTTGATTTACCTGATCCATTATTTCCTTTTAAATGAACCTTTTCTCCATAATGAATATCCATATTAAAATTATTAAAGATTTTTTTGTTTCCATAACTTTTGCTTAAATTCCTTATTGTTAATACATCTTTACCAGAGCGGCTCGATGTGTTTAAATTTATTGGAAGTTTTCTTTTTTCTAGATTAACCTTGTCTACTAATTCTAATTTTTCTAATCTTTTTTCTATGGATTTTGCCCTTTTAAAGAACATTTCGTTTCCAGCAAGATTTCCAAAAGTTCTAAGTTTTTTTATTGATTCTTTCATTTTTTCTATTTGCTTTTGTTGGCTTTTATATACTTCATACTCTGATAAAGTTCTTCTTTCATCTTCTTTCAAAAAATATGAATAATTTCCAAAATATATTTTTGTTTTCCCATTTTCTAACAATATTGTTTTTGTAACTACTTTGTCTAAAAAATATCTATCATGTGAAATTAAAAGAATTGTTCCTTTATAGTCAATCAAAA
>CANROH010000101.1 GCA_947632185.1 uncultured Clostridia bacterium | reverse complement strand
CCAATTTAATACCTTTGCCATTTCTTTTGCAATTTCTTTTCCTATGAATTTGTGTCCTTCTTCAGTTAAAAACAAATTGTTTATATATACTCCCGTATTTGAATTTGTTATATATGAACTTTTTTCATAAGATAATTTCGTTCCATCACCTGCTATTGTCTCTCCAGTAAGGAAATCTATAAATGGTACTTTATAATCTAATGCTGTTTTTCTTAATGTTTCATTTAATGATACAAAAGTAGGAAAACCTTGTTGCATATTTTGAACATCTATCGGACATTCTATTCCATATACTATAACATTAGCATTTGGAGCTTTTTCTTTTATATAATTTAAACATTTTTCTAATTCTTTACCAACTTGCTCCTCAGTTGCAGAAGATACAGTAAAATCATAACATGAACCTGAAAGAACAATTATATCTGGATTATAATTATTTTCTAATGCATAAACTAAATTTTGATAATTTGTATTATAACCATTTGAGTTAGCAACATATCCTGTTCTTTCACCACCCATAGCAATTATCTCTAGTCCTAGTATATCTGAAAATATATATGGATAAGATTTATATGCTCCTCCGATGCCACTACCATCAACTTGTGCATTACTTACTGACCAAGAATCTCCTAAAAATAATAATTTACTACCCTCTTTTCTAGGTATAGGAGATGAGTCTATACTATTAACTGTTTGGCCATTTGCCAAAAACAATCCATAAAAATCTTCTGTTAATTCTAATTTTATGTTTCTTGGTTTTGATTCATTAAATTCAACTCTATAATATGAAGTAATATCTGCATTCTCTTCTCCATTTCCATTACTTGATATTTTTTTATAACCTTCTCCTTCATCAGCAGAAATTCTACAAGGTCCAACAGCACAAACTACAAATTTAGGAGCACTTGTTTCAAACTCTATTTCATAAGAAGATTTAAATTCTTTATTATTAACTATATTTCCAGTAATTCCACGTTTAATATTATCAACATAGCTAGATCTTCCTGTAAATATAAGTTCAGAATTATATGATTTAAAAACAGGATTTACAGTTTCTCCATCATTATAATTAGCCCATACCAGATATCCTGGATTAAGAGGAACTATAGAACCTTGCTGATCATTTCCACAATATTCTACTTTAGCTATTTCTGGACTATATTCTGATATTGAACTTTCATCTACAGCAATTGTGCTTGGTATTTTTACTTCAATTCCTTTTTCTAAATCCTCTTTAGTATAATTTGTATTATCTTCACCAATTTTAAGACTATCTGGAATGAATTCTAATTCTTCTGGTAGATTATCTTTTAAATTTGCAACATTTGCAAGTTCTCCATTATTTGTTATTTCAATATTATAAGTTATTTGTTCTCCTTCTTGTACATAATCTGAATTTTCACCTTCTATTTTTGCACTTTTTGTTCCCGTAATTTCATCACTTCGTATAACTTCTTTTTTTACATTAACAGTTACTGTATTAGTATTTTCTTCATTTACTTTTGCTGTATTTACTATTGATTTTTGAGTTCCTGAAAAATCATCTACAGTTACATCAAAACTAATATTTAATCCTACTTGTGTATTTAATAAAACCTTTTCTACTTCTTCTGCAAAACAACGGCCTAAATATCTATGTCCTTCTGCTGTTGGATGCATTGCATCAGAACTTATATACTTATCTGCATTTCCATTGCCTTTTTCATGATCTACACATCCATCTCCAGTTAAATATGTTTTTCCAAATGTTACTTGAGTACCATCCTTTAGGAAAGTGTTTCCATCTAACATTTCTATAAATGGTAAATTAAGTTTAAATGCTAAATCTTGCAGTGCTTCATTTAGCTCTACCATCCAAGGTTGAGCATACTGTTTTTCTTTAGGATCATCAACACCAAATAAAATTATCTGTGCATTTGGACAAAGCGCTTGAGCTCTTTTAATACACCTTTCGGCTTCATTTACAGTTGCTTCTACTGTTTTTTGATAAATAAAATCATTTCCTCCACCTGTAAAAATTATTACATCAGGATTTAAGTTTAATGTTTCAAGAGCATAGCCTATTCTGTCATAATAACTACTTAGCTCTCCATTTGCATCTGCTAAATATCCTGTTCCTCCAACACCATTATTTATACATTCAAGTCCAACTAATTCTGACATTATATCTATATATGAATTAAAAGGTTGTGTCCAGCTATCTCCAAAAATTACTGCTTTTTTTCTACTTTGTTTATTTATTTTTTCTATTTTATCTTCTTCATGAACATAAATTCCAAAAATTCCACTATTTAAATCTATTCTTATATTTCGTTTTGCATAAGTATCAAATTTTATTCTATACATAGCATCATAATTATAATCAGTACTTACATTTATAGCAACTGTTTTATATCCGTCACCTTCATCAGCAAACACTATAAACTCTTGACCAATTGGAAAGAAAAATTCTTGGCATTCTATTGTAAATTCTATAGAATATAAAGCTGGTGTCACTGTACCTTCTTTTTCCATTCTATTATCACCGTATAGCTATCCAATCCCACTGAGGATGTACTGTTAAAACACTATTAAAAGATGTATAAACATCATTTGGCTTCCATCCACCATTTCCATCTTCAACTGTTGAAGGAACAAGTTTTAATTTTTTTGTTACTTCATTTTTTCTTTCTTCACTCAAAAGCTCAAATTCTACATTATCTATTTCTTCATATACTTTTGCATTTTTTTCTATTTGAGATGCTACAACGTTTTGTGTTATTCCACTTTCTAAATTTTCTTGACCATATTCAGTTTCTTTACCATTTACTTTTATACTATCATCTACAAAACTTGTACCACTCGGGATATTATCCTTAATATTTACAACTTCGTCACTTCCAGTTTTGTTTATATCTATTTGATATGTAATTTTATCTCCAACTTCAGCTGTAGTTTTTCCATCTTGTATAGTTGCTGTTTTATTTGTTTCTAGTATTTGTATATCTTCTTTTAATTTTGCTAAACCTGCATTTATATTTTCTACAATAATAATTGTATCATTTGATTTGTCTAAATCTAATAAATCTGTCATAAATGTTTTTGTATCAAATCTACTATTATTTCTAGTTACATCACCAGCATCCTTTTTAGTTAATATATAATCATCCTTATATGTTTCACCTAAATCTATTTTTACCCTATATTTTCCTTTTGGCAGATTTTTAAAAATATAACTTCCATCCTCACCTGTAACAAATGG
>CANROH010000100.1 GCA_947632185.1 uncultured Clostridia bacterium | reverse complement strand
TTTCTCCTTCACTTGTTATTCCTATCTCAAATGGTATTGTTTTTGTTCCACTTGGTAATAATTCACTTAAATCTATTCTTTGTTGTAATGAACCAGCATTTAAATATAAATAGGCATCTCCTGTTTGAAAAAACTTACCCATATCATTTTCACTTGCTACTTGCATTGTTACTACAGCATTTGCTGTACACATATATCTTGTTTTACCATTTCCTCCAGTTGCAGTTAATTTTCCTAAATTATGTATTCCTTCTTCTAATGTTTTAACATAATTATTTTCTTCAGCATCATCACCAAAATATTCCGTATTTTTATTTGCTTCGGCCATATCTACTGCACTTAAATTAACATGCAAATCACTGGTTACTCCTTGTAAGGCTATACTATCAATATTTTCAATATCGGCATTTATTTGTGATTTACTTGTACTACTATCTATATCTATCAAAAAATAAGCAAATGTTGCTCCTATTGTAAGTATAAGTAATGCCACTACGCCAATTATTGCTAGTCTTACTTGTTTTTTCTTTTCATTAGTATTTTCTTCCATAACTATTCTCCTTCTATTTTTCTAAGATAAGTATATATTACCCCCCCCGATTGTCAATTGATTTTCAAATCTATATTTACACTCAGGATGTAAAGCAAAATATCGTATTGTTGTATATTTTTGTTATAGTATTTAAATTAGTAGTTATAAAACTTTTTTTATTTTACTTGACACAAAAAAATAATAGATTTTCATCTATTACTTAAATATATAATTTATCTTTACTTTTAAAACTATCAATAATACCATCACTTTCTGGTATTATTACTATTTTATTTTGTTTTATCGTTTCTGGGACATTTATGAGCCTTTGATTACTTGAACCTCTAAATAAAAGATTTAAATCTTTTTTAGCTATTTCAAATCTACCATCGACTAAGACATCTAAATAATTTAGAAGTTCTAAATATTTAGGATTCTTTTGACCCATTTCTAATACTTGGTCATAAGTAAAACCGACATAACCAATTTTATAAATATTTTAAAAAAAGCAATAAATGCTTTTAAATTTTAAATAACTTGTTTTTTCTTTTTAAAATTAGGAAAACACTTATTAATAATAGTGAAGAAATAATAACAAAGCTATCAACTGTTGTAAAACCAGTTTGAGGATTATTAACTGTAGTATCTGTTACATTTTGCTCTTCTTCATTAATTATATTAGAATCATTAATATTTTCTGTATTATTTTCGTCACCTTTTACTTCTAAAACAGCAAAATCATAATCAATCAATGAATTTGTTTTATCATCTAATTTTATAAATAATATATATGGTGTTGTTTTTTCTTGAGTTGGCAAATATACTTTATCATCAATTAGTGGTTCCCATTTTGTATCATCAAAATTAGGAATTGTTTCATAATATTTATCTTCTAAAGTATTAATTTTTTCTTTATATTCAGTTAATTTAGCATTATATTCTTTAACTGCTTCATTATATTGACCATCATCTAGATATTTTTCTCTATTAGGACTATTCTCTTTTGTATAATTAGAAAATTCATCACTTATTTTATCCATTTCATCATTAATTGCTTCTATTTCATTATATTTTTCTAGAGTAATTTCTAACCATTCACCATATAAAATATAATCTGTGGTATTTCTAACTGTTATTTTAGAGCCATTAGATGAAATAAGTAAAGGAATTGTAAAATAATCATCTTGTTTAATTAATTCTTTACTTATAGCAAATACTTGCTCTAAATTAAATGCTATAGAAATGCCAAATAATAATAAACTATATTTTAAATAATTTTTCATTTTTAAGACTCCTATAACATACCCGTCGTATAATTACATTTTCCGGTACTATTTGAAAAACTGGCATTTAGATATTTACCATCTTTATCAACCCAAATATATTTAATTGAAGAACTATTTTTTTCTACTATAGTACCATCTATATTACCTATATAATTAATAAAATCATTATAAGTTATACCAGATTTTACTTTATCTTGTAACTCATCATAATGACTAAAATCGACTTTATTATTTTTTAAATATTCTTTATTATAGTCAATAGTAATATCTCCTAAAGTACTTGAATAATATGTAACTGTAATACTAGATGTATCCGATAATTCCCAATAATATTTATTATATTTTTCATCAATTAACTCACCATCAAAACCAATAATTTCATTAATATCTTCTACTGTATTCTTAGGTTCAATTTTATTAATACAATCAAATACCACACAATTACCTTTTGTTTCTAAATTATTATTGTTATTACCACAACCAAAAGCCATAAATGTGCAACATATTAATATACAAATTTTTTTCATTAACTCATCTCCTACACTATACCTATTAATACACAAACATAAATTGCAATGCCTAAAATTAAAAGTATTCCATTTAAAACATAGCCAACAATGGATAATTTTTTATTTTCATCATATCCTTTTTTAGCTAGCGTAAAGCCAAAATTACTTATAACAATACTAAGCAATAATGACATTCCCACAATTAGACCACAAATAATACCTATAGAACCAACTATTATAGAAAAAATGCTATAATTTTTAGTAGAATTATTTTTTTCAATATTTTGATTACTTGCTAAAGGACTTCCACATTGAGTACAATAATTTTGATTATTATCATTTAATTTACCACAATTATTACAATACATTTTTCACTTCCTATTCTTTTTTCTATTTCTAAGATAATTATATATTACCCCCCCCGAGAGTCAATGGGATTAAATTTTATTTTTATAATTTATAGTTATAGTGTAAACAAACCGTAAAAAAAGAATAGATTTTCATCTATTACTTATATATATAATTTATTTTTATTTTTAAAACTATCAATAATACCATCACTTTCTGGTATGATAACTACTTTATTTTGTTTTAAAGTTTCTGGTACATTAATAAGTCTTTGATTACTTGAACCTCTAAATAAAAGATTTAAATCTTTTTTGGCTATTTCAAATCTACCATCGACTAAGACATCTAAATAATTTAAAAGTTCTAAATATTTAGGATTCTTTTTATCCATTTCTAATATTTGTTCATAAGTAAAACCTGTATAACACCAAACATTTAAGCCAATTTCTTTAGCGTGTTTTGCTATTTCTACTACTGGTTCAATTTGAAATAGAGGATCTCCTCCACTTAAAGTAATTCCTTCTTGATTGTGTAAATTATCAAGTTCTGTTAGGACGTCTTTAACGTCTACTTCTTC
>CANROH010000099.1 GCA_947632185.1 uncultured Clostridia bacterium | reverse complement strand
ACTAATATTTATCTTTAAATCATTGAAAATACTTAAATTAAAAGGTATTTAATATTGTTAAGTAATAGTAAATGTTAGGAAGTCCATTATTCTTAAAATCCTGCGGTTGAATAAACCGTGCCGGTTCGATTCCGGCCATCTGCACCAAATATTTACGGTTTCTCAAGGAAATTTAGAGAAATCTAAAAAAATGTAAAATCGCTAAAAAGCACTTATCAACATAGTTTGATAGGTGTTTTTCTTTTGCTCAAATTTCTGTTAATTTCTCAAAAATAATTGAAATCCGTTCCAAATTGAAGTTCCAAATTTTTTAAGTCTTTATTTCATATTAAGTTCAGAAAGGACAAAACATGGAAAATGAATTCAAGTTTATAAATCAAAAAGATATTTATCAATATAAGTTCTATATGATACCAAAAGAGCTTTTTGTAAATGAAATATATATTGCTTTATCTCCTGCTGCAATATTACTTTATGGCATTTTATTGGACAGATTAACTCTATCTATTAAAAACAATTGGGTAGACAAAAACGGAAATATCTATTTAATCTTTACTAGAAAAGAAATACAAAGAATATTGCATATTTCTGATAAGACCTGCACAAAGGTATTTAAAGAATTAGTAGATGCCAAACTATTATTAGAAAAGAGTCAAGGAAAAGCAAAACCCAAACTACTATATCCTGCTCAAATGATACATGATGAAAAATTTGATCATTTGACTCGTAAAAATTCCCACTCACGAAGCGAAAATTCTACGACTCATGAATCGGAAAATTTACGACCTAACTATACTAATAATAAAAATACTAATAGAATTAATAGAGGTTATTGCAATTATTATCAAAGAAAATATAGCAAAGAATTTTTGAATAGCTTATATGCTAATTTTGTAGATTAAGGAGAATTAAAAAAATGGATGAAAGATATGATGAAAATGGAAACTTCAAAAAAAGATTTGTAGATAATAAAACAGGAATTGAGTATGTTTTAAAAGGAGATTATTATATTCCAAATATAGTAGCACCAAGTAATATTAAAAACTTTAGATTAGGTAAATATGGAAGATTAAGGTTTAACTATTTAAAGGTTAATAAAAAAGCTGAGTATATGATTTTACAAATGGAAAACAAATTACAAAAGCACTTAATGGATGTAGATATAACTGCTACAAAAAGAGTAAATGCAATTGTAAAAGCACTAGCTAAAAAAGAGAATGTTACAGAAGAATTAAAAGCTAATAACCAACTAGTATGGGTACGGAAAGATGAACAATATTAGAAATAGAGCCGAAGAAATTGTATTAAAAGAGTTAATTTATGATTAAGAAAAGAGGTAAATGTTATGAGTGAAATTAAAAGTTTTTATAAAGAATATGAAGATATGTTTGAAGAATATTTAGAAGATATTATTGGAAATTTGAAGAATAAAAATGAAAAATACAAACAATTACAAGAACAATATTATGAATTATTAAGAAAAAATGAAAACTTAAATTGGGTTTTAGAAGGACAAAATGAAGGCAGAAATTTGAACAATTATGAATGCAAAATGCTATTTAAATTGGTACAAATATTTTACGATATGAAAGAAATTGAGGCAAAAGAATTGTTCTTTTCAGGTGGCAATGAAGCCTACTTTTACTTCAAAAACATGGGTATTTTGAAGTAAAAAAATTCTGGAGTTGTGGTAGTACAATACTTACTTTTGTGTATAAAGCAAGCCATGAATCTGTACTACCGCAAAATTCTTAAAATACAAATTACAAAATTTGTGCTTTAAACAAAACTTTATGAAAGTTTTACAAAAAAATATTTGAGAATGGAGGTGATAATTTATGAGAACTAGAACAATAAAAAAACAAGTATGGCTTAATAGTAGAGAAAACGAATTACTAAAAAAGAAATGTATGAAAGCAGGTTTATCTGAATCCTCTTTTTTTAGACATGTAATTAATGATACTCAAATAAAAGAAAAACCTGATGAAAATTTTTATAAAATATTAAATGATTTAAGAGGTATTGCAGTAAATATAAATCAACTTGCAAGAGTAGCTAACACTTATCAGTATATTGATGATAATAAATATTATCCACTTGCTAATAAAGTTAATGATATGATTGATGATTTACAAAAATTCTACCTTACCCCAACAAAGAAAGAAGGTGGAGTTTATTATGGCGGTCACAAAATTTTTGACTAGAAAAACAAGATTAGACACAATAATTAAATATATTATGAATGGCGAAAAAACTGAAAAGATGATGTATGTGTCTGGTGTAAATTGCAGACCAAATACTGCCATTTCTGAAATGCAAGACACAAAGAAAAGATTTTATAAAGAAGATGGAATAATATCTTACCATTTAATACAATCTTTTGATGGAAAAGAAGTATCTCCAGAGAAATGCCATGAGCTAGGGCTACAATATGCCAAAGAACTTTTTGGAGATAACTTTCAATTTGTAGTTGCAACTCACTTAAATACAGATAATGTACACAACCATATAGTTGTAAATTCTGTTTCTTTTAAAAGTGGAAATAAGTTTTATAGTAACAGAGAAACAAAAGACTTTATAAGAATAACATCTGATTTTATATGCAGAGAAAACGGATTAAGTATTATAAAAACTCCGTGGAAAAATAAAGGATATTATAAGTTGTATGCTAAAAATAATCCATATATGCAATTAGTAAAAAAAGACATAGATGATGCAATATTAAGTTCATATTCATATAAAGGTTTTGTATTAAAGCTAGAAGCCAAAGGCTATTATGTTTCAGAAAATGGAGATACAGGACTTATTATTTCAAGAGATAATAGTTATCAAGTAGTAAGACCACAAGAATTATTTGGGAATAATTATACTAAAGAAAAGATAAGATATAGAATTAAAAATAAAATTTATAATCAAGTGAATATTTCAAAGAAAAAATATAAAATGAGTATTGAAGAATATAATAAATTCAAGCAAAAACAAAGAGAACACCAATTACGAGAACTTCCTGCTTTATATATTCTAATATGCTTATTATTAAGAATTGACCCACTCCCTGAAAAAATAGAATTTAATAATTATAAAGTACAAATTACAAAAGAAATGAAAATAACATTAAAACATTTAGAAAGTTTAAGTCAGCAAACAATTTTACTTGCTGAAAATAAAATTAATAATTTAGAAGAACTTAAAAATTATAGATATAATTTAGCATGTTGGTGAAAAATTGGGGTTATGACGTTGGTTTTGCGGACGGTATGAG
>CANROH010000098.1 GCA_947632185.1 uncultured Clostridia bacterium | reverse complement strand
AAAATAAACCAGGTGTAAGTAATTTAATGTCTATTTATGGAATTATAAAAAAAGAAGAAATGAAAGAAATAGAAAAAGAATTTGAAGGACAGGGATATGGAGTATTTAAATCTGCAGTTGCAGAGGCTATAATAGAAAGATTAGAACCAATACAAGCAAAATTTAATGAACTTATGGAAAATCCTGAAAAATTGAAAGCAATTTATGAAAGAGGTGCTAAAAAAGCAAACGAAAAAGCAAATAAATTATTGAAAGAAGTTTATAACAAAGTAGGTTTATTATTTGAAGAATAGTTTCAGATATTTAGATATAAAATGTATATAAATTAAAATAATTAAGTAAAATAAAAGAAACTAAAAAATATAAAAGAAAAATAGTAAAAGATAGTAAAAGAAAATAGAAAAAAATAAAATAAAGTAAAAGATAATAAAAAAATAATATGTAATAACAGAGATTAAAATTTGTAAGAAAGAGAAAGAATATGTTTGTAGATTATGCTAAAATAATAATTAAATCAGGAGATGGAGGAGACGGAGTAGCTACTTTTAGAAGAGAAAAGTATGTTGCAGCTGGCGGACCAGATGGAGGAGACGGCGGAAGAGGTGGAGACATTTATTTTGTTGTTGATCCAAATTCTAACACTTTAATTGACTTTAGATATACAAAAAAATTCAAAGCTGAAAATGGTCAAAATGGAAGTGGAGGTCATAAATTTGGAAAAAGTGGGGAAGATTGCTATGTAAAAGTACCGCCTGGAACAATTGTAAGAGATGCACAATCTAATAAAGTCATTGTAGATATGTCAGAGCCTGGACAAAAAGAATTAATTTTAAGAGGTGGTAGAGGAGGAAAAGGAAATTCTCACTTTGCTACTTCTACAAGACAAGCACCGAGATTTGCAGTAGATGGCGAAAAGGGAAAAGAAAAAGAAATAATATTAGAATTAAAACTTTTAGCAGATGTAGGATTAATAGGATTTCCAAATGTTGGAAAATCTACAATTCTTTCTAGAGTAACAAAAGCAACACCAAAGATTGCAGACTATCATTTTACAACAATAGATCCTAATTTAGGTGTTGTGAAAACAGAACATGGAGATAGTTTTGTTTTAGCAGATATACCTGGAATTATAGAAGGAGCTAGTGAAGGAACAGGACTTGGAATTCAATTTTTACGTCATGTTGAAAGAACAAGATTATTATTACATGTAATAGATGTTGCAGGTATAGAGGGAAGAAATCCAGTAGAGGATTTTGAAAAAATTAATATAGAATTAAAAAAATATAGTGAAAAATTATCAAATAGAAAACAAATAATTGTAGCAAATAAAATTGATAGCCTACAAGATGACTCTAATTTTAAAGCACTACAGAAAATTGCAAAAGAAAAAAATTTAGAAATTTTTAAAATTTCTGCTATAACAGGAGAAGGATTAAACGAATTATTTAATCATGTAGCAGAAGTAATTAAAACTTTACCAAAAGAAAACATTGTAGATGTGGAGGATAGAGTAATTTATACTTTAGATGATGAAGAAGAACAATTTAAAGTTGATATAATAAACGGAGAATTTATTGTGACAGGGCCAGCAGTAGAAAGACTTATGGGGAGAGTAAATATTGGAGATAATGAATCATATGGTTATATGGAAAAAATGTTAAAGAAAATCGGAATAGAAGATGAATTAAAAGAAAAAGGGGTAAAAGAAGGAGATACTGTGAAAATTCTTGATTGGGAATTTGAATGGTATGAGTAAAATATTTTAAAATTTTATAAAAAAATAAAACTTTTGTTTGACAAATCAAATGTTTTGTGATAATATTTGAATATCAAAAAAAGAACGAAGGTTCTGTAAAAAAGAAATGGGGTTATAAAATGAGAAGAAAAGATCCAGATAGCTTAAATAAAAGAGAAAAAGCAATATTAAAATTTATAGAAAAACAAATAAGTGTAAATGGTTATCCACCTTCTGTTAGAGAAATAGGTAAGGCAGTAGATTTAAAATCTACAGCAACTGTTCATGGATATTTATCTGCTTTAGAGAAAAAAGGATATTTAAAGAAAGAAAGTCAAAAAGGTAGAACATTAAAACTATTAAAAGGTGGAGCAATAGAGGGGCAACAATCTACATTTGATAAAGAAGCTTACTCAAGTAAAGAAATGGTAGATGTACCAGTTATAGGAAAAATAACAGCAGGTGAACCAATTCTTGCAGTTGAAAATATAACAGATACATTCCCAATTCCATTAGATTTTGTTGGAACAGGGGAAAGCTTTATGCTAACAGTAAGAGGCGAAAGCATGATAGAAGCAGGTATTTTAAACGGCGATTATATTTTAGTAAAAAAGCAAAATACAGCTAATAATGGGGAAATAGTAGTAGCTTTAATAGGAGATGAAGCTACAGTAAAAACTTTTTATAAAGAAAAAGATCATATAAGATTACAACCAGAAAATTCTACTATGGATCCTATTATAGTTCCAACATGTCAAATACTTGGAAAAGTATCAGGTGTATTTAGAAAGATTTAAAAATAAAATTATAAAAAATTATTATATAAAATGTTAATAATAAAAAAGCGGGGCAAATAGATAATTAATCTATAATCCCGCTTATTATTATTATTTTAATTCTATTATAGTAACTCCCATTTCACCTTCTCCAAATGTTCCAACTCTAAAGTTTTTTACATGAGGGTGATTTTTTAAAAATTTGTGTATGCCATTTCTTAAAGCACCAGTACCTTTTCCATGTACAACTGTAATATGCAAAAGACCTGCAAGATAACAATTATCTAAATATTTATCAATTTCAAAACAAGCTTCATCTACGTTTTTCCCAATAACATTTATTTCCGGTGAAATTGATTTTATATTAAATTCTTTTTTTGAAGAATAATTTTGAGTATTTGAATTTTTAATTTTTTGTGTTTTAATATAATCTAAATCATCAATTGTAAAGAACATTTTTCCAAGTGATAATTGTACTTGAATTTTTCCATCTTTTGATATGGAAAGAATTGTTCCTTCTTGATTTAATTTTTTTATATATACTTTCATATTTGGAGTTAAATCTTCTAAATTTAATTTATTTGAAGAGGAAGAAGTGACATTTTCAATAACACTTAAATTATCGATTTTTTCATTTAATTCATTTCTTAATCTATTTGAATTTTTAGTGTCAGAAGATTTTTCAAGCTCTTTTATAATATCATTTGCATCTTCTTTTGCTGAAATTAATATATCTCTTGCTTGTAATTTGGCTTCA
>CANROH010000097.1 GCA_947632185.1 uncultured Clostridia bacterium | reverse complement strand
TAACTTGCATTTAGTTGTACATCAACATAGTATGTAAGACTTATTGCAATGGTTGTTACTGATACTTGCCTTTACTTTTTCACTTGATGTAAATAAAATTACAAAATTACAAGCAGAATAATTTAATAATATTTAACATTTATAAAAATATTAAGTATAATAAATATAGGAAATGACAATTCCACAAACGTGGTTTTGCCGAAATTAGTTGTAAAAACTCACACCTAACTCGCCAAAGTTACAGATGTGAGCTTTTTTATTTAAGTATTTGTCAAAAATTTTCCCAAAAGTATATACAAAAAAATTATTTTTGTTATAATAAAAGAAGAATTTATAAGTAGGAGAAAGAATATATGTTTACAATAACAGATTTTGATAGTAAAGAAAAAGTGGTAGAAAACTTAGGAACGATTAATAAATTTGGTAGGAGTACTCAATTAAGAATATATGATCGTTTAACAGGAATATATAGTAGAATATTACCTCAAACAGATGGAAGATATGTACTTACAGAATCAGGTATATCTTTAAATGGATTTTTAAGTAATGTATATGAAATTACGGAAAATTTAGATATAGATCCTGGTTCAAGCAGAAAACTATATAAACAAGTGTTAAGTCAAATAAATGGACTTACCCTTACTTCAGATGAGGTTGACACATTATTAACAAGTGGATTCTTACACACAATAGGACAAAGAAATCCACAAAATAGTTCTATAAGTGGATTTAAACAGTTTTTAATTGCTGAACAATTAGCATATGACATAGAACAAGGTGGTAACATTGCTTATCAAAATGTATTAGATGAAATAAATCGTAGATTAAGTATAGATGAAATTTCAGATGATGAAAAAAAGGTTTTAGTAGCATTGAAAAAGGTTTATGAACTTGATTTCTTTAAAGAAGTAAAAGAAAATTCTAGCATATTACAAGAACAACAAAAAATTAATGATGAGATGCATAGTGCTGAACAAATTACAGATGATTTATTAGAGATTGGTAAAAGTAGTTCTAAAGAAGAAGCATTAAGACAAATCGTGGATTCTAGAGAATCAGAACTAGTAATGTCAAATTATGGTTTCGATGAGAATGGACTTATGTTTAATGAATATGGAATTGAACAGGTTGAATCACTGTATGAAACATTTAAAGATGAATTTGATGAAAATGGATTACCTCTTCCAAATGAAGAATATGACTATGCTGGTACTCAATTAGCCGAAATAATCTATAATTATACTAGGTATCTTAAAGATAAAGCCAAAATTGAAAAACAGAAAAAAGATGAAAATACAAAATAATTACTATATACACAAAGGAGAATACAAATGTCTAATATTGAATATAGTAAATCAATATCAGAAGTACTAGATATATTACAGCATACTAAAAAAGAAGATGTTGATAGAATATCACCACAATTTATAGAATTTTTAAATAATAATAAATGTCATAACTATATACCTAATTTAGATCATACTAAAAGAATAAAAGAAATGGGATTAAGTGAAACCACTATTGGACTTTTATTGGTTATTAGTAGCAAGTTTTGGTGTACACAAGAGCAAAGGAGAGTATTTGAAAATAGACTTATTGAAAATGAAAAAAAGTATCAAAAGGAATTAAGAGAAAAATACAACCCTGATAATTTATTAAAAAATAAAGAAACTAGAGCGGAAACAGTAGAAAGTTCTGTTTCTATAGAAAAATATAAAGAATCAATTTTTACTAAAATTAGAAATTGGTTTAAGCGGAATTTTTAGTAAATAAAATATATGTAAAGGCAGGTTAATTCTTGCCTTTTATCTTTAACTTTAGAGAAAAACCTAAGCTAGCACCGTGGGAAATAACAGGTCAAGAATATTACAGATGTAGTAAAAACATTAATTAATGAAAATGATTACAATAAAGTGGTAGAAGTTTGGTAATTTACAATAATGTGAAAGAACAATAGTTCAAAAAGAGTCGAACCGACTCTTTTTTGATGTGCCTTAGAGTATAAAATTTATCTTTCCAAATCCAACTCTTTTTCTAATAAGTTATATTTAAAAAATTTTTTTTAGTTTGTTTAAAACTTTTTTTATGAAAGATTCTTTATGTGGTATAAACTCGATAGTATTTTGAATTGATTCGTCATTATGTTTATCAACTTTTTTATTTTCGAATGAATTATTTGTATTATAAATTTGATATTTTATTAATATATCTTTATCATTTAAATCTATTTTTTTTGATTTAAATAGTCTGTAAAATTCATCATATGAAATAAGCTTTTGATATATATTATCAATTTGATTATCTAATATACCAATATCATGTAAAATTATGTATGCATCGTTTTTATTCATTTTAAAGAAACAGGTTTCATCATTCAAAATATTTTTAATTATTTCATTTCGTTTATAACTTTTATTTATTTTCTTTAAATAGAGGATATTTGAATCATTGATTAATCTTAATTCATTTAATTGAGTCATTTCACTACCTCCTTGTCTATTCCAGGAAGTTTATGGCTTGCATTTTCGTATATTAATTCTCCTGAATTTAATTTAGCAATGATATCTTCTGCGGAACAAGTTGTCAAATCTAATGTGTCTGTATCTATAAGATATACTTCTTTTGAAAAATTTTGATTTTTTTCCTGTTTGGTTTGCCTTAATAAAATGTGCCTTTTATATCTTTTGCTACCATTTTCGCCTTTTTGTAATTCCCCTAAATATGCTCGTTCTAATTTAGCATCTCCAAAATATTTAGTTTTACTAACTCCCCATAATGTTTGGACAAACTCATTCCCAGATATATTATTGGCTTTCATTACTTCTAATAATGATTGTAATTTTAAAACTACATCATTTGGTACATCTTGTTCTTGAGGGATATTTTTTAATTCTTGAATATATTCTTTTATTGATTTTGGCTGTTTGCCTAAAATCAGAGAATATACTTTATTAATTGCTTGTTCTATAATACCTGCTCTGTCAGAAATAGTCTTTATACCTTTTAGGTTTATACCATTTTTTGCTTTCATTAAATCATTGGTAAAGTCTTTGTCTGAAGCAACATTTATAGCTTCTACAGTTGCAGACACCTTTTCAGTATAAAAACCGGCTAATGCATGCCCTCTATTTGCACCTTCTAAAATCATTACTGCTGTTATGTCACCATCAAGATCATTTATTAATTTTGCATATATTCTAGAAAAGTCATAACATGTAATTTTATCTCCAGGCTTCAATCCTTCTAAATGTTCTTTTGAAAAAGTAGATTCGTAATTAACTTTTCTCAATTTATCCCTGTACATATATCCCTCATCATAAGAAAATATAGTACACATTTTACAATATATATACATGGCTTGCTCTTCTAAAGATA
>CANROH010000096.1 GCA_947632185.1 uncultured Clostridia bacterium | reverse complement strand
TGTAACTTCATTTAATATATTGGAAATAAAACCGACTATTAAAGCAATTATAATACTTGCCATCGAATAAATAACTAATTTATAGTCAGAACTAACATATTTAAAAAACTTCATTTTTTTACCACCTTATTATATAATTTAGCTTTAAATAATATAAAATTTTGATTTAGGCTGACGAAATTACATAACAAATTAAGCTCTTGAATAGGTTTCTTTAATATGATTTCTTTTTTTAGTTTTTCTTCTGCCTGCTGTTTTGTTATTTTTTTACTCCTAACTAAAACACTTATTTCTGGTAAAACATGAGGTCTTCCTTCAGCACATTGGTAAATATACTTAGCTGCACTGTGAATAAGACAATCATAATGATTATAATCTTTGTCAACTTTCCAAGATGTGTTTTCTTGTAAAAAGTTTACAATTTTCTTCTCGTTATATTCATGATATAAAAAATACGAAACAAACTCTCTAAAATTATTTTCTTTTATGTCTTTAAAAAGCATTTCTTTTACATCTTTCATTAAATTTTTATCAACTTTATTCTCAATACTTTTTAATAGTTCATTATATAAATTATTAATATTTATATCTTTAATACTTTTTAGTCCCGCTTCAACCAAAACAGTAAAAATATCATTTCCAAAATATCTTAACATTTGTTCTGGGCTTCTTCCGTGAATGCACATACCTGCATTAATTTTCGAAGTATAATTAATCATTGTTGCATATCCAATATAAGAACAGGCCATACAAGGTACTAACCATTTTTTCATAGAATATCTATAAAATTTTCTTAAGATTTCTTTATCAAATTCTATATATTCGTGCTCTACTCCAAATTCTTTAACCATTTTATCAATATTCTTTTTCGCTTCATCACTTAAAAAGCCATTATTTAATGTAAATGCTTTAACTTTCAAATGGTACTTATTTACAAGCTCATAAAGTACGAACATACTATCTTTTCCACCAGAAATACCAACTGCTACATCATAGTCATATTTACCTTTTATCTCATCAATTCTTTCATTAAATAGTTTTTCTAAATTATCATAATCGTTTAATTTGCTTTCTATATTTTTAAAACTTTGACAATAATTACAGACATTGTCTTTATTGAACTCTATTTTTCTAACTGACATATCATTAATACAATTACTACATTTTTTCATTACTATTAAACTCCTTTATAAAAACAGCATATCTTTTTTCTTTTGATTCAATATCACTATTAAATCTTTTAAAAATATCTTTTTGTTCGCATTGAAAATGGTATATCATATCTTTATAACCTTTATCCAAAACATACTTGCAACCCAGATAGAGTAGAGCAACATAAACTCTATGTTTTTGATATTCTTTCTTTACTGCACTTGTTTTGGAAATAAATGTCTTACTATATGGATTATCGTATCCCATAACATAACCAATAGCATTACCGTTATAGTATGCGATAAACATTCCTATATTTAGATTTTTAGTCCAAGATAAATATATGTTCTCGAAATATTCAAAAGGTATATCAGAATAAAGGAAACTACCTTCAAAAGCATTTATTGATATATCATAAACTTCTTTTGCTAATTTATAAACTTCTTTCCCTTCAAAAAATTTAAAAGTATACCCTTCCTTTAATTTTTCTTTATATGTTTCTTCACCAATAAAAAATAGTGGATTATTTATATCAATAAAAGCACTTCTATATGTATATAATTCTTTATATCCTAATTTCTTAATTATATCGACATAGTATTTTGGATTATTACAATCTGGGAATAATTTCAAATCATAGTTGTTAATTGCCCAACGATATGACATCCACGAACAATAATTTAATGGTCCTACTAATTCATTAAATCCTTTCTCTCGTGCTCGCATTTCCAATCTATTAAATAATTCTCTTGCCACTTCAATATCATTAGGAAATTCTGTGAATCCAAACATACATTTATGATTCTCAATTTTATTATTTATAATTAAATATGCACTTGCATTTTTATATTCAAATTTTTCGTAATAATCTGCTAATTTTAATATTTCCAATTCATTATTCAATTGCTTACTACCTCAATTCTTAAATTTTTAAAATGTCCATTAGTCTACTTATATTTGTTGTTATTTGCTCTATAAATTGTAATTTTAATTTATTATTTGCCCTTCTTAAAAGAGTTAATCTATTTACTACATATTCTAGTACATTAAATTCAATAATTTTTTTATATGTATCACTATCTATTTCAATATTTAATTTCTCACATAATACTTTTTTAAAATATTCAATTAGATTTTTAATTTCATTATCTTTTAATTCGTGTAAAACAAATACTAAAAATTCTATTAAATCGTGTTCTGGATTTTGATAACAAGCTAATTCCCAATCATAAATATAAATTTTACCATTATTTATAAACATATTTCTAGGAGACAAATCATTATGCGTTAAAGTTTGGTGAAATAAAACTTGTTTATATTCATTGTCAATATTTTTAATAAAATTATTTACTTTTAAAATTTTATTTGCATCAAAAAACTTCTCATTGTCCAGCTTGTCAAACATTTCTAACATAACTTTTTTGCATTTTTTATAGTCTTCTATTTCATAATAATTTAAGCATAATTCTTTAACAGATGATTTTTGATTATAATATTCTTTATGAAAATTTGTAATAGCATCTAAAATTTTTTTATAGTCTTCTTTAACTATTTTTTCGGTATTAGTCATATAATCCATAGCAATAAAATAAGTATCTGTTAAGTTATTACTATAGAAGCCCTTTGTATTTACTAAATACTTTTTTAAATCACTATTGATATTTTTGTAAAATAAGATTTCTCTTATATAACTTTTATTATATCCGAAAATTTTATGATTTCTTGTTAATAATGTTGTTATTTTAATATCTTTATTACCAATTAAAAATATTCCATTGATAATAATTTTTTTAGATTTCCATTTTCCAACAAAGGTCATTTTTGTATTATTATTAAATTCTGTTTCATAAGTATATATACTAGGTTTACTGAATGCAACTTTATTAGTTATACTGTCATCATTAGCTAAAACGCTAGCTTTTAACTTGCTAATTTTTTTATGAAATATTTTTGTTATTATTTTTTTATTTCGCATAATTTACTTCCCATTGTTATCATATATAGTTATAACTCTTTTTATTTAATGTTGTAGTGCATATTACCATTTAATTGATTAAAGTATAACAAAAAATAAAGTGATTGTAAATGTACTTACTCATATAATTTTAAATCAATGTATGTTTTTATTATTTAAATGTCTTGACATATTGCCATTTTCAGTAGTATAATAAGAAGGTAGCAATTTTATCTGGGTGACTAGCTCAGTTGGTAGAGCAGCTGACTCTTAATC
>CANROH010000095.1 GCA_947632185.1 uncultured Clostridia bacterium | reverse complement strand
GATAAATAAAAAGGAATTTAATACCATTGTAGATTCTTCTTGTGGAAGTGGTGTATTACTATTAAGTGCAGCTAATGAACTTGCAATTAACAAGATAGATTACAATAGTAAAGTTTTATTTGTAGCACAGGATATAGATCTCATATGTGTATGTATGACTTATATACAAATGTTTTTTAATAATATGGCAGGAATTGTTATTCAAGGCAATTCTTTGGCAGATGACCCAATTCGAGTTTTTTATACACCAGAATATATTATAAAAAAATGGTATGAAAAAATATAAGGAGGAAATATAAAAGATGGAAGAAAACAGAAAAATAGCAATTAAAATAATTGATCTGTTTGAAGATTTATTAAATAGAAAAAATATAATAATTCCTAATGGAGAAAGAGAAAATAGCAAAGATGAAGCTGCAATCTATGGAAGAGATTATTATGAGTTGGAAGATGAAATAGTTGAAATCCTGGAACAAAAAACAAGTAACAATAATGAAATAGTAAAAATAGGTTTTGATTATAGCAAATGCTTCAAAATTAAAAATATTATTATAGGTAGAGGTTGTATTTACTATTATGGTTCTGAAGAAGAATATGATAGAAATGAAGAAGAAAGTACATGTTTATTCTTCTTCAAATATGATATTCAAAAAGAAAAAATAGTAAATGTAAGGTGTAAAGATAAGGAAAGTAAATATCATGTAGAGAACGACACGGATGATTTTATAGACAACATAAAAAATAATTTACTACCAGAATTAGAGGAGGTACGACATGAAGCAATTATTTAGATTAGCCATTATATCAAAAGAAGGACAAGATATAAGTGATTTATTAAAACCGTATTTAAGATTATTATCTAATGAAAACATAGAAAAAAGTATTAAAAAACATAAAGGATTTATTTCAGGAGTTATATTTGGCAATATAGATGAAGATTATGCAAATAATGAAATACTTATAGTAAAAAAAGAAAATAAAAAATATTTATATGAATCTTGTGGAAGAATAAAAGATGTTTGCTGGAATCAAATGGCAATAAGAGAATCAAAAAAAGAAAATAAAAAAATAAAATTAAAAGATGGTTTTTGTATTAGTCATTCTCTTATTACACCAGATGGAAAATGGCATGGAATGATACCATTAGATCTTGTATCAATTGGATTTGAAAATAAAGAAGAAGGAAGAAACTATATAAAAAATTATTATACAAAGTACATTAAACCATATGAAGAAGATGGAACAATAACAATAGTTACTTGTAATATTTAAAAATAAAATGGAGGAAAAAAATGAATAATATAAAAGATTTTATAAATGAAGCCAAAAAAATTATTAGAAATGAAACTGCAAAGATTGGATATTTACATAGACAAATTGAAGATTATGAAACACTAATTGATGTCATTGCACAAACAGGAACGACAGAGCAAGTAAATTATTATAGAGAAAAAATTAATAAATGTCATTCAAAAATAGAAATTGCTTTAGAAAATATAAAGAGTTCTAGAGATAGAATAGCTATAATGAATTCCGTAAGTAAGATAATTAAACGAGGTGGTAAATGTGCTTAAAAATGAAATTAGCTATGGTAAACTACTTGAAGGAATCCAAAAAGTAATACAAAGAGGAGACTATGAAAATTTTTTAAAGATTATAAAAAAAATCAAAAGAAAGTATAGCTTTTTAAATACGTTATTAATATATTCACAAAATCCTAATGCCACCATTTTAAAAGGTTTCTGCGAATGGAATAAATTAGGAAGGGGAATAAAGAAAAATCCCAAAACAGTTTATATTTATGTTCCAATAAAATATAAAAAAGAAAAAATAATAGAAGGACAGCAAAATATTGAAGGCAAAGAAAATAAGCAGAGAAAAGAAAGTAATATAGAAATAATAGAAGGTATAAGATATAAAAAAGTTGCAGTATATGATATATCTGACACTTATTTAAAAAAGGGAGAAAAAAGAATTCCATTTATTGATGATTCAATTGATTCTGATACTACTGAAGATTTGTATAATATACTGGTTAAAATTTCTCCAGTTCCTATTGTATTTGAAAACAATTTGGGCGTAAAAAAAGGATATTATGATAAAAAGAAAATAGTTTTAAATAATAATTTATCGAAAGACGGCAAAACAGCAGTTTTAATACATGAATTATGTCATTGTTTATATGATGATTTTAGCTATAAAATTGATAGAGATAAAAGTGAAGTATTTGTTGAATCAGTAGCATTTTTAGTTGCTGATTATTTTAATTTTAATACTTCAATATGTAGTTTTGGCTATATAACAAATTGGGCAAGAAGTGATATAGAAAATTTTCTAAAGATTTCTAATAAAATTAAAGAAACTGCTGATAAATATATTGAGTTAATAAAAAATAGCAAATACGAACAAGAAAAAATAAGTGCATAAGGAGGGGTAAAATTGAAAGACCATGAATTATTTGAAAGAATTAGTATAATTAATGTGAAAAATAAGTTGAATTTGTCAGAATTATATTCTCGTGGAGATACTATTTTTGTAAAATGTCCATTTTGCAAATCAGAAAAAGGAAGGATGAAACTAATTATATCAAACAATAGTTATATATGTGATAATTGTGGAGAAAGAGGATATGCAATTGGATTATATGCAAAATGTAAATATTTGACTAATAAACAAGCATACAAAGAATTAATTTATAGTAAAGCCAATATGACAAATAATTTTATGACTCCTTCAGTGATAAATGAAAAAAGAAGCAATGATGATTTGGATATAGTTTATAACGCATTTCTAAATCTACTAACAATAAACGAAGATCATATAAGCAGTCTTCAAAAGTTAGGGTTTTCGATAGAAGAAATTAAAAAATATGGATTTAAATCTATACCGAATAATGATGAAACAAAAATAAATATATGTAAAAAACTAATAAAAGAAGGATACAATTTAGAAAAAATACCAGGTTTCTTTCAAGATACAATGTTTAGGTGGAATTTTTCTTCTCATAAAGGCATATTTGTACCAGTTATTAATAATTGTAAAATTATTGGAATTAGAATTCATTTAGATGAAACATATAACGTTGATACAACTGATATATGGTTTAGTAGCTCTAATAAATATAATGGAGCTAAAATGAATAATAATATTATGATAATGCTACCAGAAGAAGAAAGATTACATTTAATGAATGAAGAACAATCCAAAAGAAATGTGATTATAGCTAGTGAAATGTTACTTGCTTATAAGATTAAAAACAAATACAAAGATAAAATAGTTATTGCAATACCTAATGTTATTTCTAACGATGAAATTAAAAAATTAGAAACATTAAAAGGTATTGATAATGTTTTTATTGTTTCTATTGTATTTTTATAAATATGACCTCCTATTTCTTTTAAATATATATTTTCTT
>CANROH010000094.1 GCA_947632185.1 uncultured Clostridia bacterium | reverse complement strand
TCTTCAAGGTTCTGGTAAAACAACAACAGCAGGAAAACTTGCAAATATTATTAGAAAACAAGGTAAAAAACCATTATTAGTTGCATGTGATGTTTATAGACCAGCTGCTATTAAACAATTAGAAGTTGTTGGAAAACAACTTAATATTCCTGTGTATACTAATGAAAATACAAAGGATGTTTGTTTAATTGCAAAACAAGCAATATCTGTGTCAATATCAAAATTAAACGATGTAATTATTATAGATACAGCAGGACGTCTTCAAATAGATGAAGAATTAATGCAAGAATTAAAAAATTTAAAATCTAATGTAAAACCACATGAAATTCTTTTAGTTGTGGATTCAATGACAGGTCAAGATGCTGTAAATATAGCAGATACATTTAATAAAGAACTTGGAATAGATGGTTTAGTACTTACAAAATTAGATGGTGATACAAGAGGTGGTGCAGCATTATCTGTAAAAAAAGTAACAGGAAGACCAATAAAATTTATTGCAACAGGTGAAAAGTTAAGTGATATTGAGGTATTCCATCCAGAAAGAATGGCTTCAAGAATTTTAGGAATGGGAGATGTACTTTCAATCATAGAAAAGGCTGAAGAAGCATTTGATTTAGAGGAAGCAGAAAAATTAGAAAAAAAATTAAAAAAACAAAAATTTGATTTAGATGATTATTTAGCTCAATTAAGACAAATGAAAAAAATGGGTTCATTTTCATCAATATTAAAAATGTTACCAGGAATGAATAAATTAAAAGACGTTAAAGTTGATGAGAAAGAATTTGTTAAAATCGAGGCTATTATCTGCTCAATGACAAAAGAAGAAAGAAGAAATCCCAAAGTATTAAATGGAAGTAGAAGAATAAGAATTGCAAAAGGTAGTGGAACA
Organism: uncultured Clostridia bacterium; assembly: GCA_947632185.1. GTDB lineage: Bacteria > Bacillota > Clostridia > TANB77 > CAG-508 > Scatovivens. The sequence continues at coordinate 2,839 of CANROH010000094.1, read as the reverse complement.
ACAGTTGAACAAATTAATAAATTCATGAAATCATTTGAAATGACACAAAAAATGATGAAAGAAATGACTTCTAATAAAGGTATGATGAAGAAAATGATGGAAGGTATTAACCCAGATAATTTAAAAGATTTTTCAAATTTTAAATAGTTATTAAATTTATAAAATTATATAAATAAAGATTACTTTAGGAGGTGAATTTTATGGTAAAAATAAGATTACAAAGAGTTGGAAAGAAAAAGGCTCCATTCTATCATATAGTAGTAGCTGATTCAAGATCTCCAAGAGATGGTAAAATAGTTGAGCAAATAGGAACATATAATCCTATGACAAATCCTGCTACTATCATAGTAGATAATGAAAAAGTTGCAACTTGGATTAAAAATGGTGCTAAACCAACAGATACAGTTAAAGCTTTAATAGAAAAAGCAGCTAAATAGTCATAAAGAAAGAGGTGCAAAAATGAAGGAAATACTAGAAGTATTAATTAAGAACTTAGTAGATAAACAAGAAGAAGTATCTATTATAGAAAAATCAGATGCAAAATCTGTTTCTTATGAAGTTAAAGTTGCAAAAGAAGATGTAGGCAAAGTAATAGGAAGACAAGGAAAGATGGCAAAAGCTATTAGATCAATAATGAAGGCTATTGCTACAAAGGAACACAAAAAAGTTAATGTTGAATTTCTAGATTAGGATTAATTAAAATGAATAAGTATTTAGAATTAGGTCAAATTGTAAATGTAAGAGGCCTTAAAGGCGAAGTTAAAGTTAATTCTTTTACTGATGATAATACTAAATTTGAAAGAATACATAAAGTTTTTGTAAAACAAAAAGAGACTTTAAAAGAATATGAAATTGAAAAAGTAGGATATAGTAAAACCCAAGTAATAATTAAATTTAAAAATATTAATACTGTAGAAGAAGCAGAAACTCTAAGAAATTCTTATATTTTGGTAGATAGAGAAATTTTTGGAGAGCTTCCAGAAGGTGTGTATTATATAGCAGATTTAATTGGTTTAGAAGTATTTACTGAAGACAATGAATATTTAGGAAAAGTTAATGATATTTTTTCTACAGGTAGTAATGATGTATATGTTGTAAAGGATGAATTAGGAAAAGAAAAACTTTTGCCTGGAATAGATGAGGTTATTAAAAAAATTGATATTGAAAATAACAAAATAATAGTAAATCTAATAAAAGGACTTTAATTATGAAATTTGATGTATTAACACTTTTCCCTGAAATGTTTGAGCCAATAAAACAAAGTATTATTGGAAGAGCAACTCAGAAAAATTTATTAGAAATTAATTTAGTAAATATGAGAGATTTCTCTAAAGACAAACACAAAAAAGTCGACGATACAGTATATGGAGGAGGAGCAGGAATGCTAATAAAACCAGATATTGTATATGATAGCTATAAATCAGTGAAAAGTGAAAAATCTAAAGTTATATATTTATCGCCAAAAGGGAAAACACTTTCACAATCAAAGGTTGAAGAATTATCAAATGAAAACCATATTATTTTATTATGTGGTCATTATGAAGGAATAGATCAAAGGGTAATAGATAAGATTGTTGATGAAGAAATATCAATAGGAGATTATGTATTAACTGGAGGAGAAATACCAGCAATGGTATTAATAGATAGTGTTTCAAGATATATAGATGGAGTTATTACTAAAGATTCCAAAGAAGAAGAAAGCTTTTCTAAAACAGGACTTTTAGAATATCCACAATATACAAGACCAGAAGAATTTGAAGGAGTAAAAGTTCCAGAAGTTTTAATCTCAGGTAATCATAAAAATATTTATGAATGGAGAAGAAAAGAGGCAATAAAAATAACTTATTCAAAAAGACCAGATCTTTTAAAAAATGTAAATTTAACAGATAACGAAAAAAAATTTATAAAAGAGTTAGAAAATAAAAGAGATTAGATTATCTCGTCCATTATGAAAGAAGGAGGAAAGAAAATGGATATTTTAAAATCAATAGAACATGAACAACAAAAAAATAAAATACCAGAATTACGTGTAGGTAATACTGTTAAAGTTCACGTAAGAATAAAAGAAGGAAACAAAGAAAGAATCCAAGTTTTTGAAGGAATAATAATAAAGAAACAAGGTGGAGGAGTAAATGCAACATTTACAGTAAGAAGAATATCTTATGGTGTTGGTGTTGAAAAAACATTTTTAGTACATTCTCCAATGATTGAAAAAGTAGAATTAGTTAGAGTAGGTAAAGCAAGACGTGCAAAGTTATATTACTTAAGAGATAGAGTTGGTAAATCTGCTAAAACTAAAGAGAAAGTTGGAGCAAGAATTGAAAATAAAGAAGTTATTATCAAAGAAGATATTGTTCCTGGAGAAACAGTAGCTGAAGAAACAGAAAACGCTATTGTTGAAGCAGTAGAGACTGCAAAACAAGATGAAGCAAAGGTTGAAGAAGCTGTAGCTAAGGCAGAAGAAGCTGTAAAAGAAGAAAAAGTTGAAGAATCTAAAAAAGAAGAAGCTAAAGCCGAGGAACCAAAATCAGAAGATAAAAAAGAAAACAAATAATAAAATAAGAATAAAATTTCAATACTTATATATAATATGAAGGTAATTAAAATTACTTTCATATTATATATAAGAATGTATATTTAAATAATAATTTGTATTTCAAAAAATATAATTTTAAAATGTAATAAAAAATATGAATTCAAAAAATTAAAATAAATTTAATTTTTGTCTTGACAAATATGTATAAATATTTTATAATCTATACTTGTCAGGGAGATAAATGCAGGTGTAGTTCAATGGTAGAATTCCAGCCTTCCAAGCTGGCTATGCGGGTTCGATTCC
>CANROH010000093.1 GCA_947632185.1 uncultured Clostridia bacterium | reverse complement strand
TGACAAAACTTATGCCGTTAAATATTAATATATAGGCACTATTAAATAATAATATCTAATAATTCTTTTGTAACATCATCCAAGTTAGCTGTTTGTTTTAACATATCTTTATATTCTTCCAAAATATCATATATTTTTCCAGTAGATATGCTATCAACACTTATTTTTCCTTTTATCTTCTTCTCTATTTTTACTGCATCAGTATAAGGAATTCCAATGTCTAAAAGTATTTTTACAACTTTATTGTCATCACTATTAAAAACTTCAAATCTTCTCAATATCTCGCTTTTCAATAGACTTATTAATTTAGTATCATCGTCGTTCAAATTAGCTACATATTCATCATCAAAAATAAAATTACAATATTTAACAATTTTACTTAATTCATATTTGATATATCCAAATGCTAGATGAAATAAATAGTCAACAAACATATTTAATTTATCACTTTGTAACCTTGTTTTGTTTTTATCTATTTGCTTGTTAATTTTTGAATAAATATTATTGGGATTTAGTGCGAGTAAAGAACTGACGCAGACAGAAGCACTAATTCTTTTTTTGCTATTATCATTTATTTGAGCTAACAATCCTTTCTTATCTGGAATAATTGTCATAAATAACTTAATAATTTCACTTCTAATACTTGTGGTCTTTTTCTTTTCATCAGGGATGGTTGAATTAATTGCAGTTGATAATCTATTTAGCAGAACAAATAAAGTGTCAATATTATTAAGAAAAGATAATAGATACTTAACAGTAAATCCATCTACACTTTTTAGTTGATCGATTGTTTTGTTATAGATATGTAACTTATTTTCTAATTCTTGCAATTGTTTAATTTGCTCTTCAGTTAAATTTGATTTGTCTTTCTCTAAATATAGTAATTCTTCTATATCATCAATTTCGTTTGATTCAGCAACAATTTCAATTGATTCATATTTTCCATCACCAATAATATGTTTTTCTAAATCGTTATCAAAGTAATAAATTATTCCTTGTTTGAAAGTATCCAATCGTCCTACTCTACCAATTAAATTATTAGTCTGAAAAGCACTTAAATTTTTCGAATCATAAATAATTAATTGTTCAGTCGGTGTATTAACCCCTTCTAATAATGTAGATGTACATAGCATATTAAAAATCTTGCCACTATTATACAATTCTTCTATATATCTTCTCATAAATGCTGGAATATTACCATGATGTATGCCAATACCATTTTTTAATAGTTTTGATGGTAGCCAATCGGCAGAAATGTATTTATCGCACCAATTAGTTAAACTGTTATCTAAAACATTACTTGTTTTTATATTATTTCTTGTGCAAAATTTATATATTGAATCTGGTTTGTCAAAATATATCAATTTACTACTATTATTAATTATTTTTGCTCTTATAAATTCATTTCTATCTTCTTCAACAAAAACAGTCTTTATATATACAGGTGAATAATCAGAATAATATTTAACAATATCATCATTTAATTTTGTTCTTTCAAATGTCATTTCTTTTATAAATGGTCCCAATAAAATAATTTGTTTAGCCTTATTAACCATATCAAAATATCCCTTATTTAGTGCTATCAGTCTCTTGTCACTTCTTTTTTTACTATTATTATCTTTTCGCTTTAATTTATAGATTTCATCAAAAATCAATAAATCAATATTTATTTTTTTTATCTCTTCTAATAAAATAAGATCAATTCTCTCTGGAACTAAAATAAAAATGTTTTTACTTTGAAAATTTTCAAAGGAGTTGGTTATAATATTATATTTTTTGCTAAACTTTTTTCGTATTTTACTTGATAATTCATTCATCAAAGCTAATGTTGGCACGACAAATACAATATTATAAAATGAGTTTCTTGCTATGTATTCTAAAGCTACAAAAGTTTTTCCAAAACTTGTGGGAGCACTTAATAATAAATTATTACCATTCATTAAATAATTTAATACTTCCATTTGTTGCGGATGAAGTATTTTATTATCATCAAACTTAGATTGATTAAAAATATTATACAATTCCATTTTAAAATATTTTTTATCAGTCACATACATATTTAATCCTAAATTCATCATATTTTCTGGGCTAAGGTCTATATTTTTAGAATAAAATGCTTCCAAGTTTTTATTTCTTAATTTTTCTATTTTTTTCTCTCTTTTATCTATTACTAACATAATCTATAGTCACCTGCTTAGAAATTTCCTTTTTCAATTCTTCTTTAGATATAATAGGAAAGCTTATTAACTCAATACTTAGTTCTGAATTTAATAAATTATTAAATTTATCAGTATATTTATGTAATATTTTTGTTATTTCTTCATCACTATACTCTTTACCATGGAAAGCAAATACAACTACACATTTTTTAAATTTTTTTAGTTTTTCATCATCAAATATTTCTAGTTTATATCCGTTTTTATAGGATCCCTCATGTAATAACAAAAAATTTTCATCGAGTTTTATTCTTTCTTCTATATCATCTAAACTAGCTAAAGCTTGCTCTAAAGAAGAACTAATATCTATAGTGAACTTGGCTTCGCCAAAATATAATATATTATTCAATTTATCAGCAAATATACCATCACATCCATGAGCATATGTACCTGGCGCTGTAATGCAATTTAATTTTGAAATAACTATATTTCTATTTGTCAGTAATTTTTCAATAACAATATAAAGCATTATCTCCCCAAATATACCATAAATAGATTCTCTTTTTATAGATTTTTGCACATACTCTTTATTTTTTTCGAATTCAATTTTTTTATTGGAATATTTTAATCCGTACTTTTTAGTAAATTCTTTTAGACCTATATCAGTCTTTATTAATTCTAACTTTGCAAGTAAATTTCTTTCACGCTGAAAATTAGAATAAAAGTTTTCTGGATTTTTAAATAGTTCTTCAAAAACCATTTTTATTTTATTTTTCTGTTTTAAAGTTAAAGATTCTTGCAGGTATTTTGCATCATCATTATTCGACACAAAATAATATAGTGCCTTATCATCTAATATTATGGATGAAATTTCTTTATAAAAATCGTCTCTTTTGATTAGAACCTCATTCCAATCAATATTTTTTCTTTCCACTTTGAACTTATTACTATCTAATAATTTAATATGATAATTTAATATATCCACATTAACACCTACTTCAAAAAACAAACAGTATTTATCTTAAAAAGATTAAATACTGCTTATTTTCTAAAATAAGTATACCATATTTTGGTAAAAACTCCTAATTCTAATGTTACTATCTTAATACCTAATCAAGAGTAATACTGGTAAATGAACTCTCCTCCTGGCGATAGTCAATGTGTATCTTTTTATATAATTTTTGTTAAATCAAATTTCCCTAATCCATTTTTTACAAATTCATCAAGTTTGAATTCACTAGCATCTATCCCAACAGGAAAAATAGTATTTATTTGAATATTGGCACCGACAAATCTATAATATTTTCTTTCTTTGAACTTTATTTCATAAACAACTTTGCTATCATCTAAATATCCAATTCTTACATATTCTTCTTCTGAGCCAAAAAATGCTGAATACTTTTTATTTTTCTTAGGGCACACCTCAAAAACTGATAATGATTTATTTAAAGGTAAAGAAGATTTAAACGGAATCATTTTAATACTTATATATATTTCCTTAATTTCTAAATCTTTTAGAATCTTAGGGCTATCTTCATTAAAAAATATAGTTTTATTGTGCATAATAAAACTACTATCACTATATTTAAAAAAGTCTTCTTTATTAAAATTATTATCATCCATAATTGTATTTGCATCAATTGAAAAATAAAGATCCTTATTTAAAAAATTTAGTAATTCAGTACTTTGT
>CANROH010000092.1 GCA_947632185.1 uncultured Clostridia bacterium | reverse complement strand
TTTCATACCTATGTGTGCCTTTGAGCGAAGCGAGAAAGGAATGAATTTTTTTATGGAGTATTGTGCTTATTGGAATGATAAGTATTATATGAGTGGATTTAGTGATGCTATTAAGTTGATTGTTAGTGGGTTGAAGTTGTAACTAGTAAAAGGCGAGTTAATTCTCGCCTTTCATTATATTATCATCACTTTCACTTATTTTAAAATTTTCTCTATTATTTAATTGTAAAATAATAGGTTGTTTCAATTTTAATGCTTTTCCAACAGCAACAACATGCCTCTCTTCTAATGTTGGCAATACATTGGCATAATCCATTCCAATATAATTTTCTAAGAAATTTTTTCCCGTATCATCAAATATTCTTAACGCAAAAATTGTATTACATTGGTTTAATATACTTTTACTTATGTTTGCAGTCCTTTGAGTAATAGCTAAACATCCTAGTCCATATTTTCTTCCTTGCATTATAACCTTTGCTGTTCCGTTACTTGCAATTTGGTCGCTAGTATTAGATGCTGAATTCCATTCTGGTATAAGAGAATGGGCTTCTTCATATACAATTAAATATTTAGCACTATCTGACATTCCTTTTTCCATTGCTATTTTTAATAATTCTTCTGATATGATTCTAACTTTTTCAACTAAAGTCATTTCAACCAACTCTGATATTCTAAATTGCGTTAATGGTTTCTTTACTATATGTAAATCCGGATTTATTACTAATATTTTTTTATCACTATCAATAAATTCTTTTATAACGGTATTTATGCATTTTATATATATATCTTTATTACCCCATTCTGATGGGTTCTCTTGTCTTCCAGTTCTTTCAGCCTTAGAATTTAATGATTCTAAATATTCGTCTTTGATTTGATTTTGGACTTCATTCTCATCCAAATAATAATATAGTCCTTTTTTCGAACAATATTGATTAGTAATATCTATACATATGACTTTGACATTTCTATCTGTAACTTTTTTAATGATTTCATATGCCAAGCATGACTTTCCTATCCCTAATATTCCAAGTATTGCTGTATTATGCGTAACAAGTGAATCTATGTCCAATAATGGAATTCCCATATCTGTATTCGGTAACTTTCCTATACATTCATTTGAAATCTTTTTCTCATCTATTTTTCCATATTCACAAATATATATTGGCTCAAATGTGTTTGGTATCCAATTAATTGTTTTCAATTCTTTATTTTCATAGTCATATTGTCCTAGCTTTCTAGCTATTCCTATTTTATAAGAAATATTACTATGTTCAATATCATCTGATTTTGTAATACCATCTACTATTTGATACAGCGTTTTCTTTCCTTGAATATAAGTTTGTACTATCATTCCTTCTTTTATTCTTATCTTGTCTTCATTTATAATTTTAAATTTAATAACATTTATATTTGATTCGTTAATAACATACCCAATTAAATTATTTTTAAACATATATAATTCATTTTGCTCAATTTCTTCTTTCAATATACTTGACATATTTTCTATATATACTAATCTAGTATCATTTTCTTTATCAAAAATATTTTTATTTGCCTTCAAATACCCTAAATCATCTGAAGTAGCTACTATATTTTTCCCATTACTTTGTAAAATTCTTACTTCTAATAATTCTTTATCGATTATAGATTTTTGCTTTATAACTATTCCGATATAAAAATTATTATTTCCAATATATATACTTACTAATTCATTTATATATTTTTTTACTTTATTGTCATGTACTCTAATTTCATACATACTTATATCCTTTGATGAAATTGCTTCGCCTATAATACTATTATCTTTTTTGTTAATAACAATTTTTAAAAATCGCTTTGTAGTCATTACAAGCATACCAATTACATCAAAGAATACTAAACATATCCATAATGCAATTGATATAATAAAATATTTCATTAACTCACTATTGGCAAAATATGAATATGCTGCTAATAAATATATACCTGAAAATAATATTTTTGCACTTCCAAATTTTTGCACTATAAAAAATAATATATCTTTCATTTTACTTTGCTTATCTTTAATTGCTATTAGTATTATACTTAATAATAACATTATTATTGAAAAAATTAGTACAATCATATACCCTACAAACATTTCTTTATTGTTAATTGCTAGTATAGCTAATATTACGGAAATAGAATTGGCTATCGTATCAGTTGGTTTTGAGAAAAATGGCTCTGTTAAATAATTTCCTAGAACTATTAACAAAGCACCTGAATAAAACCATATACTAGAATCTTCACTAAAATTTAAAACCTTTCCTATGTCTTTTCCCATAAATTTAAATAATACTAACATTATTATAATATATAGTATTGCAATAATAATTCTTTCAAATTGATTTAATTTTTTGTTCATCTTATAATCTCCAATCTAAGTATTATTTTGTTTGTATTTCTATAACTCTTTTGTGATACTCTATATTTTTCTCTTCGGCATCATAAATGGCAATAGAATTTATATATTTTTCAAGTCCATTATAATCATATTTTTTGCTATCAGTTCATGATATTAAAAATATCTTTTCTAATTCTTTATGATTAAATAAATTTTCTAATGCCTCATACTTTTTATTTCTTATGATAGGATCAATTGGATATACTTTTTTTATCTGTATTAAACCATGTACTAGAATTAATTATACTATCGAATTGATAATAATTATTTCCAATCCTTATATTTTTCCGCTTTTAACCTTCTTTTTAATGCCTGTCCATCCTAAAAATTCATTGTTTAAAACATTTTCCATTCCATTAACTCTAAACAAGATTTTTTCATTCTTGTAGTGTTTATTAATAATTGACATTACTAATTTATGCTTTTTATATTGATTTGTTCCTTTAACTAATATGCATTTATCGTCATTATTTATAAATTTCATTATTTTGCTATAGCATTCTTCTTTATTGTTCATTTCTATTTATCTCCATATTGGATTATATATTATATCGTTTGCAAATCTTGTCGAATTTTGGTGTTTATTATCAAAATTCTGTAATAGAATAATTACAATTATTTTGCTTTTTCTTTTGTTTATTTAATTCTCAAGCAGCCAATCCAATACATTTATTTTCTTTATTCCATCAAAATCAGCATCTAAGTCATCATCTAATGTTAGTATATATTTAGGATAATTATCGCTTATCTTCTTTAATGGAGCTAATTCTCTTTCTAATACGCTGTTATTACCATCAGCAGATTCCCTTGTAGTTAATGCTACTTGATAATAAATTGTATTTTCTGAATTTTTTGCTACAAAATCAACTTCTAAGTCATCATATTTTCCGATATAAACTTCATATCCGCGTCTTAATAATTCAAGATAAACTACATTTTCTAATATATGTCCCATATCTTTACCAGAGCCTTGACCTAACATATAATATCTAAGTCCTATATCTACTGCATAATATTTTTCCTGTGTTTTTAAAAATTCTTTTCCTTTTATATCATATCTATTTGCTTTATACACAATATAACTATCAATAAGTGCTTGAACATATGTTGAAACAGTATTATATGAATTATTTTTTTCAAGACCTTCAATATTGTCACTTATGTTTTTCATGCTTGTTCTATTTCCTATGTTATCATATAAATATTTAGTTACTCTTTCTAAGGTGTTTTTATCTGTTATTCCTTTTCTTTGCATTACGTCCTTAAATAAAATTGTATTGTATATTCCATCTAAAAATAAATTAATATTTTCTGGATTAATTTTAAATAATTCAATTGCTTGTGGAAATGAACTATATCTTAAATAATCTCTAAATTTTCTTGATATATCTGTTTTATCTTCAAAAGCTGATAAATATTCTTTAAATGATAATGGCAACATTTTAATTTCTATATATCTTCCTGTAAGTAATGTTGCAAGTTCTGATGATAAAAGCCAAGCATTTGAACCAGTTATATATAA
>CANROH010000091.1 GCA_947632185.1 uncultured Clostridia bacterium | reverse complement strand
AATTCAACTTTAGCTATTTTAATTATATCGTATTTTTTATTATTTTTCTATATATTTAGCACCACTAATCTAATACAATATTTAGCACCACTAATCTAATACACAGTAAAAATATGTGAAAAAAGTATTGAAATTATTTTAAAAAAAAGTTATAATCAATATTGTCTTAAGCAATTAAGGCGCAAAGTGCCCAAGTGGCGGAATAGGTAGACGCACAGGACTTAAAATCCTGCGAGATTTAAACCTCGTGCCGGTTCAAGTCCGGCCTTGGGCACCATTTTGAATTTAGACTCCCATATTTTTGGGATTTTTTTTATATTTGAATTATTTTACCTCTAAAAACCTAAATTATAATAAAAGAAACTTTTAAAAATTTATTTATTATAAACATTTTTTTATTTCGTCAATTTCTTTGTTTAAAGCATTAACCATTTTTATTAGCATTTGCAAAGTTTCTTCATCCGAAGTGTTAGATGTATTAGAGGTATTAGATAAATTATTATTATTTGCTTGACTTGTTTGATTTTGTGAATTATTTTCACTAAATGATCCAGGAGTTTGAGTTCTGCTTTGTAAAAGTTGACCATATGCTGCATTGGTGCATAAATATTGAGAAACAAGCATTAACCAGTTACCTAAAGCATTTTGTTCATTTGGGGTGGAGTCATCTACTAAAAGAACACCAACTATTACGGCACTAAGAGAAAATAATTGTGGAGGGACTTCTGGTATATGCAAAAAAATCTCCTCCTTATTAAATAATATGATTATTCTGTGTTTTATAATGTAAAAACAATGTCTAATCCTTGCAAAATGTTTTGATAAATATTTACATAATTCTGCTGAAATAATATAATTTACTTAGAAAAAGAAAATGTCGTATTTTGTCGTTTACAAAATTGCACTGTTGAATTGAAAGAGGTTATTGAAATGACTAGATTAAAGAAAGGGCAAACAAATTTATCTAAAAAAAACAATAAATTATACTTTTTAACTCTAATTATTATGACATTAATTTTGATTGGCGGTATTCAATCTGCTTATGCATATTATTATAAAAATTCTGATTCTCTTCCAATTTTATCTAATTTAATTGGTGATTTTGATTCTGGTAATGGCGATATAAATATTATTATATATAAAGAAACTGGCGTTAAAAATGAGGAATTTGTCAAAACTTATAGTGTACCAGAAGTGGGATATTCATTAAATATAGATAAAACATCTTGTAAGAGTCCATCTGGTCAAGATATTAAATGTCAAAAAGATGACCCAAATTCAAGTTGTAATTATACTTATGATGAAAAAACTAAAGAAATTAATTTAACTAGTAATCAAAAAGTAACATGTAGATTTTACTTTAATAAAGATTATGAAAATGATATTGAACTATACATAATGATGCAAGATCAAAATGGAACACATACACGTGAACATTATGATGTCGATCCAGGAGATGTAATAAGAACATATCGTAATGTTGATAATATTCCTGCTTATGGATTTACTTATAGTGGTTATTATTGCCAAAATGGTTCAACTGTAACTATTGATGAGGTTACAGGAAAAATCAAAGTATTAGCAGAGCAAAGAGATGTATGTTATGCATATTATGATGGTGATTTACTAAATGCCGATATTATTGCTAATGTATATGTTCAAAAAGTAGTTGGCGGAAATTACGTTAAAGTTTCTTCAATACCAAATTCACAAAAATATAAAATTGCTGAAAGTAAAGAAAGCTATTGTCATACTCCAGATAGTGTTGAGAATAAAACAAGTTCAGTACCTACTTATGAAAATTTCTATATAAATATTCCTGAATCTGAACAAAAGCAAGTTTGTGAAGTATACTTAGATATTGATAATAGTTAAAAAAACTGAGTTATTTCAGTTTTTTTAACTATAGGAAAGTTTAAAAATCAGCAAAAAATCCAATATATGAATTAAATTTGTTTTTAGTTTGGAATATTATTGCAAAATAATTATTTATAAGTTAATATTATTATGGACTGCTGATTTAGTTTAGTGGTAAAACAGATGCATGGTAAGCATCAGAGGACTGTTCAATTCAGTCATTCAGCACCATTTTTTTACTTTTTAAGCAAAATGTGTTATAATTAATAAAGCCACAAATAATATATTAGTGGTAAATAAAAAGAGGAATTAAAATGAAATTAAATAAAGAATATAAAGAAATAACTAGTGATATATTAAATGATGAGCATTTTTTGGAGTTGAAGAATTATCGTCATCACGGTACAAATAGATATGATCATTGTAAAAGAGTTTCTCACGTTAGTTTTTTGCTTGCCAAAATATTAAAAGCTAATGTTGATGATACGGTAAAGGCTGGTTTATTACATGATTTTTTCATAGGAAGTTCTGATCAAGAAGAGAATAGTTACTTAAATCATCCAAAAAAATGTGCTGAAAATGCTAAAGAATATTTTAACATTAATGATTTTGAAGCTAATATAATTGAAACTCATATGTATCATTATGCGTTAACAAAAAAAATGTTGCCTTTTATAAATCATGATGCTAAAGTAAATGCAAAAGAATATAAACCAACCAGTAGAGAAGGTAAAATTGTTTGTTTAGCGGATTTACTAGCATCAATTTATGAAGTAGGAGTATTTAAAGTTAGATATAGTGTTTGTTTATATTTATTGTTTATATTTAATATTATAAGATACTAGTAAGTAAGGAGAAGTTATGAATACAATACCAAATCATGTAGCAATTATTATGGATGGCAATGGTCGTTGGGCTACTGAAAGAGGCAAAAAAAGAAGTGAAGGACATAAGGAAGGCGCTAAAACTTTAGAACGCCTTGCATTGCATGCTGAAAAGCTTGGCGTAAAAGTTCTATCTGTCTATGCTTTTTCAACTGATAATTTTAAAAGAACTAAAGAAGAAGTCGATTATTTGATGGATTTAGTAATATATTATTTAAATCATAAAATGAAAACAGTAATTGAAAAGGGTATTAAAATAGTTTTCAGTGGTCGAAAAGTTGGCCTTCGTGATGATGTAATTAATGCAATTGATACAATTACTAATAAAACGAAAGATAATGATAAATGTACTTTAAATATATGTTTAAATTATGGTGCTCAAGAAGAAATAGTTGATGCGTCACTAAAAATAGCCGATGATATTAATAGTGGTAAATTAAAAAAAGAAGATTTGGATAGAGATGATTTTTATAAATATTTATATCAAGATTTACCGCCAATAGATTTACTTATTAGAACAGGGAAAGAGCATAGATTAAGTAACTTTATGTTATATCAAGCATTTTATGCCGAAATATATTTTGTTGATACCTATTTTCCAGATTTTCTAGAAAATAACTTAGAAGAAGCTATTAATTATTATCAAAATAGAGATAGACGATTTGGCAATGTTAAAACTGATTGAAAAATTTCTTTAAATATTTTATAATTAATCTAGGAGTGATAGTATGAATCGTCGTACTTTAGTAGAGTTTGTAACAGCTTGGATTTTAATATTAGAAGCAGCAGCCATTATGATATTGCCAATTTTTAATATAATGAATATTAGGATAGTATTTATTATAACAATATCCCTTTATGGTATTATTCATTTAGTTAAAAACTTTGCATTAATAAATGCTAAAGATTTTTCCGGTTTTAATGCTGCCTTATCTTGTGTTGTTGCCTTAATATTACTTTTCTTTTTAGATATTAATGACTCACCATGGAATTTAGCGTTAGTATTATTTATTTGGATAATTCTAATGAGTTTAACTAAATTAAAAGAAAGTGATTATTACCATGATCGTAAAAATAAATTATGGGAACTTAATATTGTTAATCTAATTTTATTTATTATATCTGGTATATTAGCTACTATTAGTTTAAATTATACTGGAGAAATACAAATATTAGTAATAGGATTTTTCTTCTTAATAAATGGTATTTTAGAATTAATGGATC
>CANROH010000090.1 GCA_947632185.1 uncultured Clostridia bacterium | reverse complement strand
AGTGGAGTAACAGATGCAGATACTGATGTTATATCAAAAACAGTAACAACTGCAAATAAAATTTCAAGTGTATCAATCTGGGAACCAAACGCAAATGCCCATGTTGATTATATAGTAGCTAGTAACAATAAAGTAAAAACAGGCTCAGATAACTTAAGCTTAAATGCAGGTACTACTAAATTTAAAGCTAATTCACAATTCTTCACATTTGGATTAAAGAAAGCAGCTGCAGAATCATCAGTAGATGATATTTATGATTGGACAGAAGCTGGTGATAATATGGCAAAACAAATTACAGTTCAAACACCTGCTCCATCAGAACAAACAGTTGGAGGACTTGGCGAAACAGCTACAACAATTGGTAGTGTATATGATTTATTAACAACTGGTTCTGCAGAAGAAGCAACCCCATTACAAATCAAATCAAATCAAATTAGCAGAATGAGAATATATGTGTGGTTAGAAGGACAAGATGTTGACTGCGTAAACTATGCATCATTTGGTGGTGGTATAGAAACAAGAATTGGATTAACAAAAGGTGAAACAACTTCTATAAAAGAGCTTGCAACTCCAAGTTTACCAGAAGATTAATCTTAATCACAATTATATAAATAAAAATACATATATATTTTAGGAGGTAAGAAAGTTATTTACCTCCTAAAATAATATGTTGGAGAGTTATATGAATATTCTAAGGAAGAGAAGAAAAAGTAAAAGAAAATTTAATTTATTAAATAAGTTATTATTAACAATTTTTTTATTAATGATGACTACTTTAGCATGGTTTGCTTATACTAAAATCTTGAATGTAGATGCAAATCTTCATATCAATTCTTGGAATATAGAATTCTATTTAGATGATGAAAAACAAGAAAATCCATTAGATATAACACTAGATGGATTGTATCCTGCAATGGAGGATAAAGTAATAAATTTACAAATCAAAAATACTGGTGAGACAGGAGCTAATATTGAGTATACAATAAAAAACTTAAAGATATTTGGAAATATCTATGAAATAGTCGATAGTCCTCTTACTGATAGTGAATTTTATATTTTAAAAAGTGAGCCAACTATTAAAAATAACATATCAACACAAACTTTTTTAAAAGAAGAAATTGATGGACAAAGACGATTTCCTTTTGAAATACAAATAGAAAATTCTACTGAAGTTAATCCAGAAGAAGATGGATATTTTAAAGTAATGGCTAAATGGGATGGAACAAATGATAACTTAGATCTTAAGTGGGGACATGATGCTGCTGAATTTTATGGTAATCCTGAAAACAAAGACCAAAGTGCAATAAGCTTTACATTAGAGATAAATGTTGTAGGAAAGCCAAGAGATGAAGGAATTTAGGCATATTTTACATTATATTGAATATATTAATTAATATGAGTAAATTTTAATATATTGTTACAGTATTACAGTTTGATTAAAAAAATACCCTATATATTGATTATGGTAATTTACTGTGCTAAAATAAAAGTAAATAGGTGGTAAATTAGGAAAAATAATTACTAAAAACCAATTTTACGAAATTACAAAATGGAAGGAGAATAAATTCGTGGAGAATATTACAAAAGACGAATCAAATAAAATTTTGAATAGTAGTGAAATTGAAAATTTTACAAAAAAGCATCGTAAAAAAGGTGTTTTAAATCTTTTGAAATCCCCTAAAAATGATAAGAATATGGGAATAGAATTAATTAGTAATGTAAGTGATGAAGAAAAATTAGAATATCAAAATGCAGAAGATGAACAAAAAATTATTGAAGCTTATAATATGAAACATCTAGATGAATTAAGACATAAAATTCTTTCTGAAGAAAAACAAATTGCAAATGTTCAAAAGGGTAGAGTTAAAATCAAAATGGATGAAAAAAACAGTATTTTTTATATTACTTTACCAGTTAACAAATTTAGCATTATTTTAGAAAAAGATGAATATAAAGTTTATGCAAATAAATCTAAATCTTATATAATTGCTGACCAACCAAATCTTAGAGTTATGTATAGAAAATTTTATGTATATATTGAAAAGCATCAAGATACTTATTTTGTTGTTACAAATCAAAATATACAATTTAGCGAAAAAACTAATGGATTAACAAAAGAAAAGGATGTTATAAGTTTTTATGCAACTAACTTATCAGAAGTTATATTGGAAAATGAAATATTAAAATTAAAATATAATGATGTATATGAAAATGCTTTATTAAAAGATAATAGAACATTATTGATTTCAGAAGAAAAAGGAAAAGTATATTTGCCTTATTTAGAACAAGATTTACGAGAAGATTTAAAAACTTTTAGTGATCTTTCAGTATCTGAAATTATAGAAAAAAGATATGTAAATCCACTTAGAATGTATAAAAACTCTATGGTAGCTAGATTTAGAGAAGCTTATAATTTGATGTACAATAAAGAAAATAAATCTTTTAAAGATTCAGTTTTACTAGGTTTAGAATTAATGTTTGAATTTAATTTACATCCAGCAATAATATCTGCTTGTAGAAATTTGCAAGAATTAGATATTTATTTAGATTGTTTAGATGATAATGAGTTAGATAAATTTTCATGTTTTAAAATTATATATAAGGCAATGCCTGTTATTACACGTAATAATAAAAAATTAGAATTACAAAATTAAAATAGAAAAGTATTTTATGAATAGATAAAAAGTATCTTTCATAAGATACTTTTTTGTTATATAGCGCTTTTGGTTGAAAATTACATAAAATTGTTATATAATACCATCGTATATTGGAATATCTCCATCTTTTTATAATATTATTGCAAATCAAATGCGTGCAGTATATATAAAAAATATGGAAATACCGGTAACAATAAAAATATTTAGAAGGGAGAAAAAAACATGTTATTTCGGGCAAAAATTACTTTTGAGTTAGGACAGAATGCAAAGTATACGGTTAGACCCATATCTGATAGTTCTACATCAGATACCTCTATCACAATTGATGGTGATAGAGCAATTCTAGAATTTGAGTGTGACCATATTCCAACAGGTATTGTTATGAATTTTGATTGCAATCAAGCTCTAGAAGAAACAAGTGAGGCAAAAGAAATCAATCCAGAACCATCACAAGAAGAAATTAATGAAAACGGAGATGAAAAACAAGAGGAAATATTACCAGCAGAAACTAATGTAATCCGGGAACCTCAAATAAGTAAAAAAATGAAGGCTCCTCAAAAAAACGTTATTGATAACATCATAATTTATGCAAAAACGGCAGATTCTTATTTGAATTTTATTTTAAGAGTTATTAACTGGCTAAAAATCAAAAAAACAAGACTTATTTACATTTTGATATGTGCAATAAAGGCTTCGCAGAGTTTACAACAAATAAAATGGGGTGACATCGAGAAAAATTTATCTGAGCATGGCATTGTTATTTCTAATACTGATTATCTCGCATTACAACGATTTTTTGCAAAAGGATTACCAGAGTACATTACTATTGAAATAACACCAATGAATCTAATTAAGGCAATAATTCATTGTAAAGGGATTTATTTTAATGATGCAGTAAAGGAAAAAAACAATTTGCCAGAATATAAAAACTTGTGGTCAATGGTATATTTTGATCCAAGCTTTAGTGTTCGTTCAGAGGTAAATGATAGTACAATTCCTGAAATTACTGCATTTGCAAAAAAATCTGCAACATATGAAGAATTCTTCGAATCTGTTACTAATTGGCTAAAGATTACAGCAACTTTAAAACAGTGGATTTTTTATGTAGTTGAAGCTTCTCAAAATTTAAATCAATTAACTTGGGGAAATATACAAGAAAGACTAGCTGAAAAAGAAATTACATTGAACTTTATAAATTATTATACTGCATTTCAAACTAAATGTAAGCAAATATCTATTTCAGCTGGAAATAAAAATATAAAACCCCTAGAAGTAATTAATTGTATAATTTCCTATAGGGAAATGTATTTTGAGAAAAACACTCTAGAAAATGAAGGAAAATCTGAATCAGAAGAAAATAATAATTTTGTTCAACGGCTTGAAACCTCTGATGAAGGAAGTAAAGGAACTAAATTAGAAAACTCTGATGAAGAAATCGAAGAAGCCGAATTAGAAGAATCTAATGAGGAAATCAAAG
>CANROH010000089.1 GCA_947632185.1 uncultured Clostridia bacterium | reverse complement strand
ATTAAGATTATCAAAAGATGTACCTTTAGGAAGTATTCTTCTTATTAATTCATGATTTACTTCACAAGAACCTTTCTCATTAGGGCTTGATGGATGACAATAAAATATTTGAGTTCTTTTTTCTCCTGTGTTTAAATCAAACTCTATTTCTATTGGGTTAGAAAACTCACTTCCATTATCTGTTAATATTATAACAAATAATTCTTTAAATTTGTCCACTCCTAAAACATTTTGTAAATAGTTAAAAATATCAATAACTGATTGAGCATCATTATGTTCTCTTATAAAAGCCAACATGAAAGAGCAATTTACAAAATGAAGTGTTAGTAAAACTTTACCACCTTTTTTCCCTTCAACTGAATCCATTTCAACAATAGGTATATCAGGATTTTCTTTCATATAATTAAGAAAATCTTCATATGTTCTTCCAACTAAACAATTCTTATCTACTTTATATATAGTAACATTTTTAGATCTATTTCTAAATCTAACTTTTCTTGGTAAATCAATATTCTTAACTTTTAACAAGCCAAGATTAACTAATTTATAAATTTTGGCTTCTGAATACATAATTTTATTTTTATTATTAATAACTGCATGGTGAATTGATTGACCTTGATTTTTAACTAGAGGAACAAGAATATTATTTAATTGTTGTATTTCCACTTGATCAATTACAACTCCAGAACGTGATTCTACAAGGCAATCCAAATATTCTTCCTGTGCATAAGCAGAATTATAAAATCTTTTTGACAAAGTACATTGTGTTCTTTTCTTACAACCATTACAAACATAAGGACTTTTATTTAATAAGGAACAAATTTCTTCTTTAAAATTAGTACAATTTTTAATATCACAATATTTGCCTCTGTTGGAGCAAACTTTTCTAAATAAGCAATTATTGAAAGCTCTGCCAACAGATCCAGTATTTTTGGTAATATAATGATTTTTAATTTCTCTAAAAATAGAAGAACAATGTTTGTTTAGATTTCTTCCAATTTGTTTTAAGGAAATGTTATTATTTAAATTATTTTCGATAGTGATTCTATCATCTAAAGTAAGATGCATAATTTTTCTCCTTTCTAATTTATAAGCACTATCGACATAATAGTTTAAACTTTTTTAGATTAAATGCAACTATTTATATTTTTTAAGTTAAACGCAATCTTTTAAAATAAGAAGGTTGCATTTAGAAAAAAATTGAAGAATAATTTACACAGGATTAACACACACATTTTTTTTGTTGACAAAATATGACGGGGGGGGGGTATAATATGGTTATAAAATGAGAGAATTGTGAAATGTGGTGTTTGAATAATGGAAAAAAGATTAAACAGAATTTTAGTTATTGCGATAGTAGGAATAGTTTGTTTAATGAGTATAGGTTACTCTGCATTAAATAAAAATTTAAATATAAGTGGAGATTTGACCTATAGACCTAAAGGCGATATTAGAATAACTAATGTAACACAGGCAACATTAACTGGTGCCACATTACAGTATGCTGATTTTTCTAAAAATGAAATAAACTTTGCTTATGAGTCAACAACTACTTCAGCTACTATAGCTTTAACAGTAGAAGTAACTAATTACACTGATACAGAAATGGGTATTTTAAAAATAGAAAATTTGCCTGCAACTGCTACAATTACAGGATATACATTAAAAAATAAATTAACTAATGCCAATGGTCCTTTAACAGCAGGAAAGTCAACAACATTTACAATTACACTTAAACCTACAGCAGCGGAAACAAAAACTTTAATATTAAAATTTGATTTTGAACCATTTTACAAAGTAGCATATGAAGGATTTAGTAGTATAAGTGGTTATAAGACGGAAGTATTAAAAGGCGATAATTTTAGCCAAAATGTAGGGACAAGTACACAAATATGCAGTGTGACAATGAATGGAAGTGCAATAAGTAATTATACTTTTTCAAATGGAGTAATAGAAATTAAAAATGTTACAGGTAATATAATAATAAGTGCTTATTTTCCAGTAATTGAA
Source organism: uncultured Clostridia bacterium (assembly GCA_947632185.1). GTDB lineage: Bacteria > Bacillota > Clostridia > TANB77 > CAG-508 > Scatovivens. Next base: position 2,152 of record CANROH010000089.1, on the reverse strand, counting down.
ACACCAACTACGCCTAATCCACCAGAATTGAATGGCGATATGATACCAGTATATTATGATAATGGTTGGAAGAAGGCTAATACAAGTAATCCAAATAATAGTTGGTATGACTATGCAAATCAAAAATGGGCAAATGCTGTAACAGTAACAGCATCCACTAGAACAACCTATAAAAATGCAAACGTAGGGACACTGATTCCAATGGATGCAATAAATACAATGTGGGTATGGATACCAAGATATAGTTATACAATAAAAAGCGAAGATGGAAGTAATTATTATGGTAAGAAATCATCATGTACTATACCAACACAAACGTTGCCAGGAGAAATAGATGTAAAGTTCATTGCAAAAACAACGGAATCTGAAACAGGAAGTGCGCAATATACAGGTGATAAAGCAAGTGGTTGGCGAACAAATGAAGCTTTTGATTTTCCTGAAACCAATGGAAATGGAAACAATATTCCAACAAAAAGAGGAGGAATATGGGTAGGCAAATTTGAGACAACTGGAAGTTTAGAAAAAGAAGGTCAAGCTTGTGTTAATACAAGTTGTAATACAAATAATGTAACAATAAAACCGGGTATTAATTCAATGAGAGATCAAACAGCAAGCAGCTTTTTCTATATGTCAAGAAGTATGCAACTACATAATTCCAGTACTTATGGATTTGTTGCGAATAGTGGAGATTTACATATGATGAAGAATGATGAATGGGGAGCAGTTGCTTATTTATCACAAAGTAGATATGGAAAATATGGAAATAGCGACTATACTGGAGCTAATAAAGAAGTATATATAAACAATGATGAAACTTTTGTAACAGGTCATAGTGGAGGAAGTCCAGATGCTGAAAGTTCAGCAACAATCTATGAATATAATGATATGACAAATCTAGGACAAGGAAAAGGCCAAGTTGGACCAGGGGCTTCAACAACTGGGAATATTTATGGAATATATGATATGAGTGGAGGAGCTTTAGAATTTGTAATGGGAGTAATAGAATATGATGCCCAGGGTGTAAACAATCATAATGGACAAATCGTTTCGGCTTCATCAGGATTTAAAGGATTGGATGATAATGGAAATGCAGAGGGAAGTATAGATCTACCAAATTCAAAGTATTATAATAAATATAAAACTGCAAATCCGGAAGCTCATGATTGGACATCAGCCAAATCGGAGTCGGCCTGTAATGGAAAGGTATGTTATGGACATGCTTTAAGTGAAACTGTATCTAGTGAAGGTGATGGCTGGTATGATGATTATGTTTATATGATCTACCATAGGTTCCCTTGGATAAAACGCGGTGGTTTTTACATTTATTCCACGGGTGCAGGAATGTTTACAATTTATAGCGCCAGTGGGGCAGATTTGGTGTTTAAAGGTTCTTCTTGTCGCTTAGTGTTTACGCCATAGAACGTAGGCAATATTCTTTTGTTTTATACACTTCTGTCCATATTCTTTTTGACAAAATTAATGAATACCTTTTTCACGAGACATATAATTTTTTTTAATAATAAATCATTAGAAATGGATGACAGATTACTAATTAGTTTAATTATTGACAAATTCAACTTTATGACCAAAACAGTAATTATCTTACTCTTAAGAAGTAACCATTTTTGTAAAGTTTTAAGTGAAATATTGTTTTCATTAAAATAGATGCGTGATGAACACAAATATTTTTCACATAATTTTTTTAGTTCATTATTAATTGGATATTTTAAAAAAACACATTTTTTCATTGTATATAATTTAATAAAATGTATAAAAGAAAAAATTGATGTTACTCAAAAAGATGGAAAGTTTAGAAAATTTTTTTGAAAAGAGGTAACCTTCCGCTTATCGTATAATATTTTATTTATAAATAAAGGCCTCCTTTATTTGAAGAAAATATTGTAAAAGGAATAAAAAATAAATACAAGGGGATCAAGATGAACTCGTAAACTCGTCTTTGTATTTATTTTATATTCCCCTAAGATTTTCAAACTTAAAATCCCGTTAAGAAAAAAATGGGAAGTTAAATAAAAATTTTACATAAAAATTTTACGCGAAGACAACACACATTTTTTTGTGTCAATAATTTAGGAAAATGTCTTAAAAAAAGTTAAACATTAACGGGAAAATATTCTCGTTTTTGTATGTGATT
>CANROH010000088.1 GCA_947632185.1 uncultured Clostridia bacterium | reverse complement strand
AAAGTTTCATCACATAATACTGATGCTGATAGTTTTACATCCTCTAATGTTTTTGCTCTAACCATAGCTAATCTCTCATCTTGAAGTGATTCACTTGCTGCCATTGCTTCACCAATAGTTGATACTGGTAATAATTCTGGTGGATATATATTTTTATCACCATCATAAGCATTATCCAAAATACTAACTTGGCTTAAATCTATTTTCTGTCCCCATGATTTAGCATCTAATGAAATTTCTAGACCTTCTGCAACTTCAACTGTTCCTTTCAAATTTTCAATAGATACATTTTTTTGCGTTGTAAACCACGCATATGTTGATGCAATCAACAAGATAGCTGTAAAAGCTATTAACAAAATTAAAGAATTTAATCTTTTTCTACTTTCTTTTGTTTTCTTTCCCATATTTTTTCCCTTCCTATATTGATTTTATTATATAAACATTAAAAACTATATTAAATTAATTATTTTCTGATATATGTTCTTCTGTTAATGTCATATGCATTCTAATTTCTCCGCCTATTAAATTATCTGTGCAATCTGAATCATTTCCTTCAATCCATATTACAACTGTATATTTGTCTAAATCTCCTACTTTAAAATTTTCATTTAATTGCTCCATAACTAATTTATCATTTTTAAATGCAATTGTTCCTTCTTCAGGTTTCCCAGTTGTACTATTGGAATGAGCATAAACAACTCGTTCTTCATCATTTTTATAAACCATAACTCTTACTGCTTTGTCAACATTCTTTACTACATCATCAATCTCTATTTTACAATTATAATTTATTGTATCTTGTCCTTGATTCTCAGCATAAAAAGTATAAGCGATGTAGTTTGTTCCATTATGAGAGCCTTCAGCTTCATTATTAATATCTTCTGGTATCCATTTAATAGAAATATCAGAAAAAGAATCTATATCTTTTGATTTCAGAAATGTTCTTTCTATTTTTTTATCTAAATTTTCATAGATTGTTAAATTACTTTCTCTTCCAAAATCACTTTCTAATATAACTGTAAAATTTTCTTTCTTATATAAAATTCCTAATATTATATATAAGTTAATTAGAAAAATTACTAGTAATGCTAATATTATTTTTAAAAGTTTCGTTATTCTCTTTCTTCTTGCGACTTTCTTTGCTGATTGATCTGTTTTTTCCTTTGACATCATCGCCACCCAATTTCTCAAAAATAAACTTATATCACCCTTTTATTTTATTATAATTTGTACATTTTTTAATGTCAATTGCTTAATTGTTACATATTAATTACTTTTTCGTAACATTTAAATATACTTATATATTATTCCGCTACTCCTATAGCTGGTGTTGCTAAAGAACTTATTACTCCTTCTGTTTCACCTTTTGTTAATCCAATTCTTGTTTCTATACCACCACCAAATGATGCATAGTTTACACAATCAACATCTTGTCCTTCTATCCATAGATATATTCTCATTCTACTAATTTGATTTGATTTTATTTGTAATGGAGTCTCTCCTCCTGAAGTAGAATTAGTTGTTAACAAATCATATACACTACCAATTGTTGTAGCAGTTACGCCGTCGTCCTCAACTGTTTGTTTTTCTGGGGCTGGTGTTTGAACTGTCACTTGTTTTGCTAGATAGTCACCACCATTTCCTGTCCAATCATAAATATCTGTTACCTCATTATCTCCAGCAACAGATTTTTTAAGTCCATATGTAAAGAATTGTGAATCAGCTTTAAACTTAGCATTAGTTGCATCTAAACTTAAGTTATCTGAGCCTGTTTTTACTTTATTGTTACTAGCTACTATGTAACTAACATGAGCATTTGCGTTTGGCTCCCAGATTGATACACTTGAAATTTTATTTGCAGTGCTTACTGTATCTTCTATAATTTTAGTATCTGCTTCTGTTACTCCAGTTGTATTTTTATATAATGCAAACCCAACTCTTACACAATTTTGTAAACCTGATCCTGGATTTCCTGTATATGATAAAGCTTTAGCTGGATTTGTAAATTCATTTAATAATGTAGTTACATAGGAATTTTTATCTAATTGAAGTGTATCTGGAGTTCCAGTACCATCTTGAGCTTGTCCTCTTGAAGTATTTCTTAAGAATAAATCAAATGCAAAATATGATGGATAATTTGGTGTTTTATATGCAATATCTTTATCACTTATACTTGTTAAAGCCTCGTTATCTGCAAATAACGCATCCTCTAAAAATTCGTTACATAATGTAGTTTTTGTTAATTTTGTATCTTCTAATGTTGTAGCTCTTACCATAGTTAATCTATCATCTGTTACTGCTGTGCCTCCTTCTTCAGTTGTTTCGCCTATAGTTGAGACTGGTAACAATTCTGGTGGGTATATATTTTTATCATCTGCATAAGCATCTGATAAAATGCTTACATTACTTAAATCAATTTTCTGTCCCCATGATTTAGCATCTAATGAAATTTCTAGACCTTCAGCTACTTCAACTGTTCCTCTTAAATTTTCAATAGATACGTTCTTTTGTGTTGTAAACCACGCATATGTTGATGCTATCAATAGAACAATTGTAAAAATTATTAACAAAATTGTTGAATTTAATTTTTTCTTGTTTTCCTTTATTTTCTTTTCCATAATTTTTTCCTTTCTTTTATTAATTTATTTTAAAACTATATTAAATTAATTATCTTCAGCTATATGTTCCTCTGTTAATGTCATATGCATATCTATTCTTCCACCAATTAAATCATTTGTACAATCTGGATCATCACCTTCTACCCATATTACAACTGTATATTTGTCCAAATCTCCTGATTTAAAATTTTCAGTTGCTTCTAACATAACTGTTTTATCGTCTTTAAATGGTATTGTTCCTTCTTCAGGTTGTCCTGTTATACTATTTGGTTTAGCATAAATTACTCTTTCTTCATCATTTCTATAAATCATTACTCTTATTGCTTTATCTACATCTCTTGCAACATTATCTATTTCTATCATTTTCCAATAATTAATTGTTTCTTTTCCTTCATTTTCAACATAAAATGTATATGCAATAAAATGTGGCCCATTATGTGAACCCTCCCCTTGATTATGAATATCTGCTGGTATCCAATTAATAGAAATATCTGAAAGAAAATCTATATCTTCTGATCTTAAAAAAGTTCTTTCCAATTTTTTATCTAAATTTTCATATATTTTTAAATTACTTTCTTTTCCAAATTCACTATCTAATGTAACTGTAAAATTATCTCCTTCATACAAAATTCTTAAAATTATATATAAATTAATTAAAAAAATAATTAATACTAATAATACTACTTTCAAGAATCTCTCTCTTAATTTGCCTTTTTTGTTTTTTTTTGTAGTTTCATCAATTTTATCTTTTGACATATTTCCACCTAGATTCCTATAATAAAACAATTATATATGATTATTATAATTATAATTTGTAAATTTTTTAATGTCAATCACTGAATCATTACATATACATTACTTTTTCGTAACATTTTAGTTTTTGGAAAATTGTAACAAAAATAAATAATAGAAGGCAAATACCTTCTATTATTTATTTTTTATATGTATTTTAATTTATGTATTAATCTCCTGAAATAACAGTTGGAGTTGCAAGTGCTTTTACAGAGTCTGCTTCACCTTTTGTTAATCCAATTCTTGCTTCTATACCACCACCAAATGATGCATAGTTTACACAGTCAACATCTTGTCCTTCTAGCCAAACATATATTCTCATTCTGCTGATTTGATTTGATTTGATTTGTAATTGTTTTACTGCTTCTTCAGAATCAGTTGTTAATAAATCATATACACTGCCAATTGTTGTAGCAGTATTGGCATCTTCAGTTGTTTGTTTTGCTGGAGCTGGTGTTTGAACTGTTACCTGTTTTGCTATATGTGTTTCAGCAGTTTCTTTTGTCCAATCATAAATATTTGCTATTGCATTACCTGGAGTATCTTTCTTTAATCCAAAAGTAAAGAATTGTGTATCAGCTTTAAATTTAGTAGCATCTGCATCTAAGCTTGAGTTATCTTCATCAGTTTTTACTTTATTGTTACTATCTACTATATAAGCAACATGGGCATTTGCGTTTGGCTCCCATATTGATACACTTGAAATTTTATTTGCAGTTGTTACTGTTTTTGATATAACATCAGTATCTGCATCTGTTACTCCACT
>CANROH010000087.1 GCA_947632185.1 uncultured Clostridia bacterium | reverse complement strand
ATATAACAAATTAAAATAGATTTCAATAAATCAAATAAAATCTATTGCAAAACTTTAAAATTTATGTTAAATTAAAATTATAGTTAATAGCAAAAAATTCATATTTGTATATACATTTATTTGAAAACATTGCTATAACTAATTTTGAAACGGATAATAAGGTGCTTTTGCAAGTGATGTTTTTTGCATACGTCCCTTGCGCAGGCACCAACGACGTATCTGTTCGAACTAGTGGAACAGAGTATAAAAATACCATTTTAAAAAATGGTATTTTTTATTTTTAGTATATATTACATTATTTCTAAGGTTTGTACCATTGGTTAAAATTCATAAGGAGAATGATTTAGTTAAGTACACTAAATCATTTTTATAGTTTTATTTTCTCAAAAATTTGTTATTGTTGAAAATTTTTACACTTATAAGCTTTGGAAAATATAAAATTTAAATGCCAGAGCGTTGATAATTTGACATATTATGTAAAATACGATATAATATATAAGATGAACTGCAAGGCCCCGTTTCATCAGTAGAAAATAAACAACAAAGAACGCGTTATTACGCAAGGAGGAAAAAACTATGGCAAAAAAAGTTCGTTACAATGGTGGCACACAGAGTTATTACAATTGTTCCAACCCTACTAAATTGGTTGTAGGTAAGGTATACGAGGTTGTCTTTTCAATAGATTATGACCGGGATACTACTACTTATATCCTTAAGGATGTCGATGGGGAATTCAATTCTGTATGGTTTGATGAAGTTTCTTCCGATGATAATATCTATATGGCTATTGCTCATGAAATTCCTGTTATTAACGAAAGATACTCTTGCTACAAGATGGAGCTTGTCAATGGTCAACTTAATCTTATTGGTCGTTATACAAGCACTGTCAAAGAAATCAACTATATGGGAAACAACATCTACAAGGTAATTACTAAAAATAGTGTCTACATTGTGATCGTGGGCTAATTGTCTAACTAAAAAAGGAAACTCTTACCTATTGGTGAGAGTTTTTTTTTTATAAATCTCCGAAAACATATTTAAATAAGTACTCATCGTTATTCAACATTTTTAACATTATTCAATTTTACAAGTTTTACTAGACTTATTGCCGGATAATATTGTAATGTCCATTCTGTTTTTTGGATTATAACTTGATAATTTAATGTACATAAGTGCAAAATAATGTTTTAGACAGAATTTGAAAATTTTATAAAGACTTAAAATAATTTATGTTACTCTACTAATTATTTGTTCTTCTTACTCAACGATTAGTATGTTTACTTTTATAAAAAAGAATTTTAAAATAATATTAAAGGAGGAATATTATGGAACAAGTTAAAATAGGAAAATTTATTACTGAATGTAGGAAAAATAAAAATATGACACAAGCGCAACTTGCCGAAAAATTAAATATTACAGATAGAGCAGTATCAAAATGGGAAACTGGAAAAGGTATGCCAGATTCATCAATAATGCTTGAATTATGTAATGAACTTGGTATTACTGTAAATGAATTATTAAGTGGAGAGGTGATTGAAATGAATAATTATGGTAAAAAAGCAGAAGAAAATTTATTTGAATTAAATAAGAATAATGAGAAAAAAAGGAAGATGTTATTGAGATCTGGAGTGATAATAGTTTTTTTGGTTTTAATACTTATAATAATGGGATTATATAAATATATCGTAAAAATTTCTAAAGATAATCTTAATAATACATTGAGCAATAATGAAGAAATTTATCAGATAGTTTCTGCAGTTGAAGAAGCTGGATTTACACTAGAAATAAAAGAAGATGGCTCATATGTATTACATGAAAAGTCAGAAAAATAATTAAAATTTAAATATAAAAACAGATTTAAGAATTTAAAAAGTAAGTAATTAGAATAAATAATTACTTACTTTTATTGTTGAATAAGCATAATGAAAATAGTATAATTAAATTGAATTGAAAAAGATAAAATAAAATTGTTACATGGATTTAATAAAATAATATAAGATATAAAAATATAGGGGTTATTTGTAATTTCTATATTTTTTAATTTTAAATGTGTAACCTTTTTATAGATTTTAGTAATATGATGTTGAAATGTTTAGTAAGGAGATTTAGTCTAAATTGAATGAAGAGATTGGCAATTATAAGATTGATAATGAAATAGATATTGAAAAGATAATAAGTGAATATAGCAATTATTTGAGAGTAGTAATTAAAAATATATGTGGGAATTATTTATCTGAAGAGGATATCGAAGAAGTTTTATTAGATACATTTTTAGCATTATGGAAAAACAAAAATATACTGAATGATTATAAGCCTATAAAACCATATATTTCTAGCATAGCACATAATTTAACTAAAAAGAAAATGACACAAATGCACCAAAATCAAGAAATAGGAATTTATATTTGCATCAATGATTTTATTAATATTTTTGTCAGGAAGTTTTATTACAGTAAATGCAGCATCTAATGGTAAATTAATGGAAAATATTAAAGATACAATAGAGACAGTAAGAGTTGTTTTAGTAAAAGATGGTAAATTTGTAATTGTAGAAAAAGATGAAAATACTAATTCAGATGAGTTTAATTATGTAACTTATAATGTGGTTACAGAAGATTTTCCAAATGAAAATTTAGAAGAAAAATTAGTAGTAAAGATTGATGAAACAGAATCTAATGAAATAGAAGTAAAATATAGAGTGGTTGATGCACAATAAGTAAAATATAAAAGGACTGTTATTTTAAAATAGCAGTCCTTTTATATTTTTGTTGTATTTAGTATGATTGCTGCATTTTTCCTTTTTAAGATATAATTGATAAATGATTAATTTTATGATATATAATGGCTAGACAAATAGTAGTTTGATAACATGGGAAACTGTATTAATAATAGAATAATAAAAATGGCGGTAATAATAGTTATGAAAATAGATGAATTAAATGTTGAGTATGATAAATTGCAATTACAGTATGGAGCAAAAGAATTGACATCTATATATAATGGAGGATGTACTAACAATCCAAATTTTTGTTTTGTTTTTATGAATCCTACTGGGAAAAATATTGCATCTGACCCCAATTGGAAAGGAAGGAAATCTCCATGGATTGGAACTAAAAATATATGGAAGTTATTTTATAGAATAGGCTTACTTGATGAAGAAATATATATAGATATTATGTCAAAAAAAAATCAAGAATGGAATGAAGAGTTTGCAGATTTAGTATATGATAATGTTGAAAAGCATAAATATTTTATTACTAATTTAGGGAAATGTACACAAGTGGATGCTAGGGTGTTACCTAATTTTGTTTATAATCAATATTTAAATTTATTATGCAAAGAGATAGAAATAATAAATCCTAAAACGATTATTACTTTTGGAAATCAGGTTAGTTCTATATTATTAAACAAAAATATATCAGTATCACAATGTAGAAAACAAAGTTTTATAAAAATTATTTCTGATAGAAAATATAATGTATATCCAGTTTACTATCCAATAGGAAATGGAATGATGAATATTGATAAAGCAATAGAAGATTTGAATTTTATTATAAAGACAAATATAAATGCTAAAAAAGATTAAATATTATGAAAGAATAATCTCTGATAATAATGTATAATTAAGATTTAATTATACCTGCAATAAAATATTAAATGTAACAAAAATGTAACACAAAAGTAATATAAAAATACTAATATACGAAAGTCAAGCAAATAAATAGAATACTGAAAAAATGTAAAAAAAAAGAAAAATAATAGTTTGAAATTTAAAAATTTATATGATACAATCTAAAAAAATAAAAAAATAGAAAGAAAAAATAAAATGAATGGAATCGTTGGGAGAGTACACACACACACACACACACACACACACACGTATAACTAACCTTTATAAAGCAATAAAAAATAATATGAAATCAATATGAGGTGAGTATTCATTCTTATACTTTAATATAAGCATAAGAAATTCTATACTCGCCTATTAGTCGTTTCTAAAAAAGAGGAAAATTAATGAATAGAGTTTCAAACAAAATGAAAAAAGGTCGCAGACATAATACTGCTACTAAAATTAATAAAATAAATATAAAAAAAGTATTATTATTTATAATAGTGCTTATTTTACTATGTGTAATTTTTCCTTTTACTATAAAAACAATAACAACTTCAAAATCAGATAAATTTTTAGCATCTATTAAAGAAAGAATGCAACAAATAGAAGATAATTATGACAAAACAGCAGGACAAAAAGCATTAG
>CANROH010000086.1 GCA_947632185.1 uncultured Clostridia bacterium | reverse complement strand
TAAATCCATTGAACTACGAAAAAAGTTGACCTCCCTATAGCTAAAGCTATATCCGTTTCTTTTTGCATGCATACTTTCTTTATCCACAAATCCCACGTCTTGTTTTTCTAAATAAACAGTCTGTTTCTTTTTAATTTTTTCTAAAAAATTTAAGTAATCATCAATTTCCGTTAGAATTCCTGGAACAATTTTATTTCTATCTATTAAATCTTTTACAAGATTTGAATTATCTTTTGCTATATTTTCTGCTCTTGCTTTTATCTTTGAAATCTCATCTATAAAAATTATACAATCATCTTCCAAATAATCTAAAAGTGTATCTGTCTTCTCATAGAAAGAGTCAAAATACTTATCTATTTTAGTTAAGAAATCTCCATTTTTTATTTGAATAATATCTTCTTTTACCTTATCCTTAACTGAATTAGGATATGTTTTAGATTCAATTTTTTTACAAACCGTGTCTATATCCGTTTCTAATAAAAATTCGTATGAAGGAAAAATTTCTATTTCATCTAACATACTTACCGTTCTTTGGGTAGCTAAACTAAACTTTCTTATAGAATCAATTTCATCTCCCCAAAATTCTATTCTAACTCCACTATTTACTGATGTAGCAATATCTACAATTCCGCCTCTTACACTAAATTGACCTTTTCCTTCAATTAAATCATATCTTTCATATCCTAAAAGGACTAATTTTTCTTTTAACTGTTCTAGATTAATAGTATCTCCTGTTTTCAATGTAATAACATTTTTATAAAGGCTTTCTTTAGTTATCATTTTTTGCATTGCAGCCTCAATTGTAGTAACTACAATCTTATTTTCTTTTTTTACTAATTGATTTAATACTGAAATTCTCTTAAATAAGGTATCTTTACTTTCAGCAATATAATCAAAACTTATTACATCTCTTTTAGGAAACAGTTTTACTTTTTCATCAAAAAAAGCTAAATCTTTTATAATCTTTTTAGCTTGCATTTCATTATATGTAATAATACAAATTGGTTTTTCTGAATAAAATTTTGTACTATAAGCCATGTGAATTTTTCCTAGATCTGTCAAACCAGAAAGCATTATAGGCGTAATATTTTTATTTATTTGAAATAAATAATCATTGAATTTTTTCACATTAGGTACAATTTTTATAATAGAATTCATTATTATTTTCCTTTCATAAATATATGTTATTTATCAAAATAAACTTCTTAAAAAATTTTGCAATAATTATATAATAAATATAGTTTTTTTTCAAGTAAAAATGCCTATTTTTCAGTATTTTTTATATTTTATAATATTCTCCTATTTTATATCTATTATTAACATTTTTAACATAAATTATATTCATATTAATATAATTTATGAATATATATTTATAAAAAACATTTAATTTAATGGAGGAAATTATGAATTTTATTGTAATTTCAATTAAAAAATATTTTTTCACAATTGTTTTTTTAATATTTACAATATCTTTAATAATGTTTTCTAATAATAATTTAATCGCTGCTCAAAATGGTCTAAATTTATGGGCAACTAAAGTGTTGCCAAGCCTATTCCCATTTTTTATTGCTACAGAATTACTTTGTCAAACAAATTTTACGTATATACTTGGAAAACTTTTAAACAAATTTATGAGACCTATTTTCAATGTACCAGGAGAAAGCGCTATTGCCATTATTTTAGGAACAATTAGTGGATATCCTGTTGGAGCTAAAGTTGTTTGTAATCTAAAAAATCAAAAAATAATATCTAAAATCGAGGCAGAACGACTTATAGCATATACAAATAATTCAGGACCTTTATTTATCTTAGGCACAGTTGGAATAGCATTGTTTGGGAATAAAAAAATTGGTTTTATTCTTTTAATATCACATATTCTAGCTTCAATTGTTGTTGGATATTGTTTTAGTTTTTGGAAAAAAGATAAATTTGATATAAATTACAATGAAACAAAATTTAATTCTAAATCAATTCCAATCAAAATTTCTGATATAGGAGAAATTCTTGGAACTTCAATTAAAAAATCCATAAGTACTATTCTTTCAATTGGAGGTTTCATTGTTCTTTTCTCTGTTATCTTATCAATTTTAGAAACATCAGGTATATTAACATTAATAGCAAATACTTTAAATAATCTTTTCGGTATATCTCAAAATATTTCTTTAGCACTTATTACGGGAATTATTGAGCTTACAAATGGGGTAAATATTGCAGCTATACTTCCTGATGTTTATCATAATACTTCAATTTTACTTACATCATTTTTATTAGGATTTGGTGGAATTTCTGTACTTCTACAAGTATATAGTATTATTGCTAAGGAAAATATCTCTATTAAACCTTATTTTTATGGAAAAACTCTTCAAGGTATTTTCTCTTTTATATTTACATTTATATTTTTAAATATCTAGTTATTAAATAAATTACTATATAAAAAAATAATCCAACTTATTTACTAAGCTGGATTATTTTATAGGATTAAGCTATCCTATAATGCATGGGAAATCTTTTTCTAGAAAATAGTCTGACAAAGCATTTAAAATTTCTTGATATGAACTCCATTCATAGCAACATTCGACAAGCCCATATTTTGAATAGCACTTCTCTGTTTTTGATGGAATCAGTAATTTTCCTCCAGACGGTCTTTCAGCATAAGTTAATTTACAGCCATTTTCTCTTAATAAAATACATTGGTGTTTACCGATATGTGGATCTACAATTGGAGAGTCTAAATTTCTTACTCTTAATATATATATTCCCATATCAGAATGAATATCCTCATGATCTATATATTCTATAGAAATATAGCCTTTCTTAATCTCTTGCTTTAAAAACTCAAAAGAAATTTCATGATTAAAATCGTCTGGGCTAATACAACAACCACATGTTTTACAACATTTTCCTCCACATTTTTTACAACATTCATAATTTGTGTTATTGGCTTCTGTCATATCCTTTTCAATACGCCGAGGTGTTAATGGGGCAAATTCTAGAAATTCTAATCCTTCGTACACATCTTTTCTTGAAAAATTCGAGTCGGTCACGATGTTTTCCTCCATTCATTTTCTATGAATTTTAACAAGAAGAATTATATCACACTTTACGTAAAATGTCTACGATAAAATTATTCATCTAATTTATATTTTTCTCTTGCCACATAACTTGTATGTAAAAGTTTATGAGCTTTATGGCCACCAAATTCTCCTAAATATTCCTCATATATTTTCTTAAGAACTGGATTTTCATGAGATTTTCTTATAGTACTCTTTTCATCAATTGTATATAATGCATTTGCTCTTTTAGCTCTAATATCAATACTTGCTCTTTCTTTAGATGTTCTAATAGGTTGACCACCACCCATTACACATCCTCCTGGACATGCCATAATTTCAACAAATTGATAATCTGCTTTTCCACTTTTAATCTCTTCCATTATTGTTTGAGCATTTTTTAATCCAGATGCAACAACAACTTTAACTTTTTGTCCATTCATATCTATTTCTGCTCTTTTAATTCCTTCTTCTCCTCTTACTGGTTCATATTCTAATTTACCCATTGTATTTCCAGTAACTAATTCGTTTACAGTTCTTAAAGCAGCTTCCATAACTCCGCCTGTAGTTCCAAAAATTGCACCAGCACCTGTTGCTTCTCCCATTGGATCATCGAATCCTGAATTTTCTAATCTAGCAAAATCAATGCGTGCTTGTTTTATCATTCTAGCAAGCTCTCTTGTTGTTAATACAGCATCTACGTCAGGATATCCTGCTCCTTCCATATTATCTCTTGTTCTTTCAAATTTTTTAGCAATACATGGCATAACTGATACAACAAATATTTTACTTGGATCAATACCCATTTTTTCTGCATAATAAGATTTTATTATTGCTCCAAACATTTGATGTGGTGACTTACAAGTTGAAAGATTTGGTATTAATTCTGGATAATTCATTTCCAAATATTTTACCCATCCTGGACTACAAGAAGTAATCATTGGAAGAGTTCCTTTTGTTTTCAATCTATTTAAAAATTCTGTTCCTTCTTCTACAATTGTAAAATCTGCACCTGTATTTGTATCAAATACTTTATCAAAACCTAAATTTCTTAAAGCTGTTACCATTTTTCCTGCGACATTAGTTCCAATTTCCATTCCAAATTCTTCTCCAAGAGCAACTCTAACAGCTGGTGCAGTTTGAACTACTACATATTTATCTTCATCTCTTAATGCTTTCCATACTTCATTTGTACTATCTTTTTCTTTTAGTGCTCCAACAGGGCAACTTTCAATACATTGTCCACAAAAAGTACAATTTACATCATTTAGGCTTTTATCTTTATAAGTAGATACTGAAGAAGTAAAACCTCTTCCAATAGAGTCTATTGCTCCAATTC
>CANROH010000085.1 GCA_947632185.1 uncultured Clostridia bacterium | reverse complement strand
CATTAGGACCAGGTGGTTTATCAAGAGAGAGAGCTGGTTTTGAAGTACGTGATATTCACTATACTCACTATGGAAGATTATGTCCAATAGAATCTCCTGAAGGACCAAACATTGGATTAATTTCAGCTTTATCAACATTTGCTATAATTAATGAATATGGATTTATAGAAACTCCATATAGAAAAATAGATAAAGAAAATGCAAGAGTTACTGATGAAGTAACATATATGACAGCAGATGAAGAAGATCAATATATTATTTGTCAAGCATCAGAGCCATTAGATGAAAATAATTGTTTAATAAATAAAAGAGTTAGAGTAAGAGATCGTGCAGAAATAAAAGAAATAGCAAAAACAAAAGTAGATTATATAGATGTATCACCAAAACAATTAGTTTCTGTTGGTGCAGCTATGATACCTTTCTTAGAGCATGATGATGCTAACCGTGCACTTATGGGATCAAACATGCAACGTCAGGCTGTTCCTTTAATGATTACAGATTCACCAATGGTTGGAACAGGAATTGAATATAAAGCTGCTAAAGATTCAGGAGTTATGGTTTTAGCAGAAGAAAATGGTGTAGTAGAAAAAGTTGAAGGCGATAAAATAGTTATAAAAAATGAAGCTGGACAAAAAAGAACATATAATTTAAGAAAATTTAAAAGAACAAATGGTAGTACATGTATTAACCAAAGACCAATAGTAAAAGAAGGAGAAGTAGTTAAACGTGGCGAGATTATAGCTGACGGACCTGCTACTCATAATGGAGAAATGGCTTTAGGTAAAAACTTACTTATAGCATTTACTACTTGGGAGGGTTATAATTACGAGGATGCAATTTTATTAAATGAAAGATTAGTAAAAGAAGATGTTTTAACATCAATCCATATTGAAGATTATGACTGCGAATGTCGTGATACAAAACTTGGACCAGAAGAAATTACTCGTGATATACCAAATGTTGGTGAAGATTCACTTCGTGACTTGGACGACAACGGTATAATAAGAATTGGTGCTGAAGTTGGACCAGGAGATATATTAGTTGGTAAAGTTACTCCAAAAGGAGAAACTGAATTAACAGCAGAAGAAAGATTATTAAGAGCTATATTTGGTGAGAAAGCTAGAGAAGTAAGAGATACTTCTTTAAGAGTTCCTCATGGAGAAGCTGGAACAATAGTAGATGTAAAAGTATTTACTAGAGAAAATTCTGATGAACTTGCTCCAGGAGTTAACCAAATAATTAGAATTTATATAGCACAAAAAAGAAAAATATCAGTTGGTGATAAAATGGCTGGACGTCATGGTAATAAAGGTGTTATTTCAAGAATATTACCTGAAGAAGATATGCCATTCTTACCAGATGGAACTCCAGTTGATGTAGTATTAAATCCACTTGGTGTACCTTCTCGTATGAATTTAGGTCAGGTTTTGGAGGTTCACTTAGGAGCAGCAGCTAGAATGCTTGGATGGAAAATGGCAACACCAGTATTTGATGGTGCAACAGAAGAAGATATTGAATCAATGCTTGAGTTAGCAGGACTTGAAACCTCTGGAAAAACAATACTTTATGATGGTAGAACAGGAGAAGCATTTGACCATCCAATTACAGTTGGTGTAATGTATATGTTAAAACTACACCACTTAGTTGATGATAAAATACATGCTCGTTCTACAGGACCATATTCATTAGTTACACAACAACCTTTAGGAGGTAAAGCTCAATTTGGTGGACAGAGATTTGGAGAGATGGAAGTTTGGGCTCTAGAAGCTTATGGAGCAGCATATACACTTCAAGAAATATTAACTGTTAAATCAGATGATGTTGTAGGAAGAGTAAAAACATATGAGGCTATAGTTAAAGGAGAAAATATTCCTGAACCTGGAATTCCAGAATCTTTCAAGGTATTGATAAAAGAACTTCAATCATTAGGATTAGATGTTAAACTTTATAGTGATAATGATGAAGAACTTGTAATCAAAGAACATACTGAAGAAGGTATGGATGGAATTGAAGAAAGAATAGATGAAAGTGAGCTTGAGGAAGGAAATCTTACTGAAATCACAGAAGAGGAATTAGAAGAACAAGATGATTTAGATGATGAGTTCTTTGGTAATATATTGGATGAAGAAGATATGCCTGATGATAAAATTTTTAAAGATTTAGATTCTTTGGATTCAGATGATGATGAATAATGAGATTACTATAATTTCATTAATAACATATTAAAGGAATATATTAGAAACTTAATTGAATATTATCTTCAAAATTTTCTAAATACTTTATGGAATTGTACAGCGGTGCTAATTTAGAATTTAATTGAAGATACCACCTATTAAATATAAAGAAGGGGGCTACTTAAAAAGTGGAAGAATTAGAAAGTTTTAATAAATTAAAAATAGGATTAGCTTCAGATGAAAAAATAAGAGAATGGTCTCATGGTGAAGTAAAAAAGCCTGAAACAATTAATTACAGAACTTTAAAGCCAGAAAAAGATGGTCTATTTTGTGAAAAAATATTTGGACCAACAAAAGATTGGGAATGCCATTGTGGAAAATATAAGAGAGTAAGATATAAAGGAATAGTTTGCGATAGATGTGGTGTTGAAGTTACAACTTCAAAAGTAAGAAGAGAGAGAATGGGACATATAGAGCTTGCTGCTCCAATTGCACATATATGGTATTTTAAAGGAATCCCAAGCAGAATAGGATTATTATTAGATATATCTCCTAGAAGCTTAGAAAAAGTTATTTATTTTGCATCATATATTGTTACTGATAAAGGAACATCAGGACTATTAAAAGGTCAAGTATTAACAGAAAAAGAATATATAGAAGCTGAAGAAAAATATGGAAGAGGCTCTTTCAAAGCTGAAATGGGAGCTGAAGCTATTAAAAAATTATTAGCTGAGATTGATATTCCAAAATTATCAGCACAATTAAAGAAAGAATTAGCTAAAGCAAGTGAACAAAAAAGAGCAAAAATAATAAAAAGATTAGATACAGTAGAGTCATTTAGAGTTTCTGAAAACAAACCTGAATGGATGATAATGGACGTTATACCAGTAATTCCACCAGAATTAAGACCTATGGTTCAATTAGACGGTGGTAGATTTGCTACATCAGATTTAAATGATTTATATAGAAGAGTTATAAACAGAAATAATAGATTAAAAAGATTACTAGAGCTTGGAGCACCAGAAATAATTGTAAGAAATGAAAAAAGAATGCTTCAAGAATCTGTTGATGCTTTAATAGATAATGGAAGAAGAGGAAGACCAGTTACAGGTGCTGGAAATAGACCTTTAAAATCATTATCAGATATGCTAAAAGGAAAACAAGGTAGATTCCGTCAAAACCTTTTAGGAAAAAGAGTTGACTACTCTGGACGTTCAGTTATTGTTGTTGGTCCAGAACTTAAAATTTATCAATGTGGTCTTCCAAAAGAAATGGCAGTTGAACTTTTCAAACCATTTGTTATGAAAGAATTAGTTGGTAGAGGAATTGCACACAATATAAAGAATGCAAAAAGAATGGTTGAAAAATTAAGACCAGAAGTATGGGATATATTAGAAGAGGTTATTCAAGATCATCCTGTAATGTTAAACCGTGCACCTACACTTCATAGACTTGGTATTCAAGCATTCCAACCAATATTAGTTGAAGGTAGAGCAATTAAACTTCATCCATTAGTTTGTACAGCATTTAATGCTGACTTTGATGGTGACCAGATGGCTGTTCACGTTCCTTTAACTCCAGAAGCTATTTCAGAAGCAAGATATTTAATGCTTTCTACAAATAACTTACTTAAACCACAAGATGGTAAACCAGTAACAGTTCCTACACAGGATATGATACTTGGTGCATATTATCTAACAGTTCAAATAGATGGAGAAAAAGGCGAAGGTATGTATTTTAAAGATGAAGACGAAGCTTTAATGGCATATCAAAATGGAGATGTTGGATTACATTGTAAAGTAAAGGTTAGAAGATCAAAAGAAAATGAAGATGGAACAGTAAGATATAAAACTATTGAAACAACAGTTGGTAGATTAATTTATAATGAAGGAATTCCTCAAGATTTAGGATTCGTTGATAGAACAGATCCAGAAAAAGAATTCGATTTGGAAATTGATTTCCCTGTTATAAAGAAAAATTTAGGAAAAATAGTTGCAAATTGTATAAATGTTCATGGATTATCAAAAAGTGCCGAAGTATTAGATTACATTAAATCTACAGGATATAAGTATTCTACAAAAGGTGCTATAACAGTATCTGTTGCAGACGTTGCAGTACCTGAAGCTAAAAAAGACATACTTGCTAAAGCAGATGAAGATGTATCAAATGTATTTAGACAATATCAACGTGGTATGATTACTAACGATGAAAGATATAATGCTATTATTAAGATTTGGGAAAAAGCTACTGATGATGTAACAGAAGCTATGAAAAATAATTTTGATGAATTAAACCCAATATATATGATGGCTCAATCTGGTGCTCGTGGTAACATGAACCAATTAAGACAAATAGCTGGTATGCGTGGACTTATGGCAAACACATCTGGTAAAGCTGTTGAAATTCCAGTAAAATCTTGCTTCCGTGAAGGATTAGATTCACTAGAATACTTTATTTCTGCTCACGGTGCTAGAAAAGGTTTAACTGATACAGCTTTAAGAACAGCCGATTCAGGATATTTAACAAGAAGATTAGTTGATGTATCTCAAGATATTATAATAAGAGAATCAGATTGTGGAA
>CANROH010000084.1 GCA_947632185.1 uncultured Clostridia bacterium | reverse complement strand
GACATCAAATTACTATGAAACAAGCAATTGCTGAAGGTAGAGAAGCTTGTAAAGTATGCCATTAAAGAATAATTTGAAAGGTGAAAAATCTTAAAGTTCTCCACCTTCCAAATTATTTTTTAACTTTTTTTACAAATTTATCATCGTTTATTTATATATCTTTTTGCAAATATTATTTCTCCACTTTGAGAAGTAATATATTTGTTATCATTATTATAAGTTTATATTTCATTTTTAGGTTTTGCAATATTTTATTATTTAATCTCATAATTTGAAAATATTAATTCAGTTGATTTAAAAACTTTTTTTGGATTTATTGTTCTAATCAATTTTCCCATCTCATATTTATAAAACATTGAACCATATATATAATCTGATTTTTTGGAATCTATCATAGAAACACTAAACTTTGTTTCCTTCAATTCATTTAAAATATTAGCAAATTTTTGATGATTGAAAAAATATTTAGTATATAGTAGTGGTCTTTGATCAATATTATCATCTTCTGGCAAATATGGTGGATCACAATAAATATAAGAATTATTTAAGATTTTTTCTTCTTTTAATTTATCAAATAACTCGGTATATTTTAAATTATAAAATTCTACATTTTGTATTAATTTTGAAATTTCTATCAAACAATCATTGTCAAAACATATATATTTCTTTTTTCCAAAAGGAACATTGAATTTTCCATTTAAATTTTCTCTGTATACTCCATTAAAACCTGCTTTCATTAAAAACAAAAAATAAACTGCATTTATTTTTGCTTTTTGGCAATTAAATTTTTCTCTTATCTGATAATAATACTCTTCCTTTTTAGATAAATTATCATAATTATTATATTTTTTTTCAATCTTCTTAATATTCTTTATTATAAATTCAACGTCATTTTTCAATAATAAATAAAAATTTATTATATTTTCATTTAAGTCATTAACAATAATTCTTTTATAATTAAAACATTCTATATTATTTAATAAATTAATCATTACAACTCCGAGAGCCAAGAAAGGGTTCTACATAAATTTCCTTTTCTTTATCAAATATATTTAATAATTCATTTAATAATTTTTTCTTAGAACCCGCCCATCTAAATGGAGAAGAAATAACTTTATCTTTTATTTGTAATTTCATTTAATTCCTATCCTTTATTTCTATATCATATAAATAAAATCTAGCTCTTGTAAGTCCTACATATCTAAAATTATATTCAGAATTTTCATTATGCAAATATAAAATAATGTTTGACTCAAGACCTTTATATTCAGAAACCTTAAATACTCCTATAAAATTATCATATTTAGAACTAACTGCATTTTTATTTTCAAAATTAAATCCTTCACTTATTATCTCATCATAAATATCATCATCAATAATTATGTTTATAAAACACTTTGGTACTTTGTCTCTATCAACAAGATTTGATATGGCATTATTAATATATTTAATAGCTTGATTTTTATTATTTAAACTACTCATAATAGGCTCAGGACCATCTATTTGATTAGAAAATGATGTTTCTCCTAATGAAGTCCTATTTTTGGCCCATTCATATATATTTTTAGTATTTCTTAAATTTTCTGTTAATATATAAGGCTTGGATTCAATAATAAAATTATTTAAAACTTCTTCTAAATTATTATTATATAAATTTTGTTCGTCATCATAAAATACATAAAATTCACTTGAATTATCTTCATATAATAAAGTCCTTATAAATATTGCTTCATCTGGAGAAAAATCTTGTGCTTCATCAATAATAATGATTCCATATTTTTTTATACTATAAACATCAATTCGATTTATATCTCTTTCACCTATTTGATTTAATAATTTATCAAAACACATAATAGATAAACTGCTATTTTCTATATTATTAATTTTTCTAAAATATTCTGCTAAATACTTACTTTTACTTAATAATAATGTTTCTCTTTTTTCAATTAAAGCTTTTTTTAAAGCCATTTTATATGCAATCCAAGACTTTCCAGTTCCAGCAGCACCTTTCATAGCAAATACTTTATAATTTTTTAATAAATTAATTATATTATCTTGCACTTCATTTATTTTTTCTAGTTCACTATTTTTATATTCAATCAATGCTCCTTTAGATGCTTCAATTGCATATACCCTTTTTAGCATGTTACATAATTTATTTCTTGATTCTGAAGTAAATAAGTCTTCGATATATGAATTACGATTTTCCCAATATAAAAATGCTTGTCTTACACATTTTTCTAAATTGTTGTTCATATCATTTATATCTATTGTAATATCTTTTACTTGATTAAAATTTACCTCAACATCTTCTTTCATTTCATACATAGGAAATGCAGACATGAAGCCATATACACCTTTATAATCTATATTATATGTAGTTTCATACAAATTTAAAAAATATCTCATACTATTTTCTGCTTGTTGAAAAGCAGAAATATTTTTAACTATAGTGTCTCCATTTGAATTATAAACTATATATTTATCATCTTCATGAACATATCTAATTCCACCTTTTACTTCTACACATAAAAAGCCTTTTTCTCTGTCAATAATTATAAAATCTGCTTCTGAATTTATCCTTTTATCATCTTGATTTTTAGAATACCATGTAACAGAATAAAAAACTTCATAATCATCAGACAATTGATTTTTTAAAGCATAATATAACTTTTCTTCTGAAAGAGTATTAAACTTAAATACAAATTTAGGATGCATTATTGCCATATTAAACTTCCTCCCAAAAATTCAATATATTATTTTTTCCATCAGAAGATTTATACCCATATAAATATCTTCTACTTAAATCTTTATTAAAATGTTCACATGCCACTTCATCTAAATATGTACATACACAACAACTGCCATTCGTAGTATTCATACATAATGGATCAAACGCACATATTTCATTATCTCTGTAAACGTCTTTTAAAATCTTATGCAAATCTTTTTCAAAAGACTGCGTTAAAGCACCTAAAACAGCTCCTTCATTTGATTTACAATATATAAAAATTGAACATGCATTTAAAAAGATAATTTCACTTAAGGAACTTTTATCCATTCCACAATATTTACTTAAAGTATTAATAAACATATGTGAAATAGTATGTAATATATTGTATATACACTTAGTATACAAATTTGTTATTTCCCCATTTTGTAAATCAATTTCTTCAAATTTTTTTATTAAATGTGAATCATTATACATTTTCTCTAAAAACCATCTACTTAATTCTTCATCACTTAAATCTTTAAAAACAAATTGTTTATATGTGTTTTTTAAGTATTCATATATTGCTCTTTTATCAATGTCAATTATTATTCCTTCTGTTTTTTCTCTTATATTATAAAAAGCAGGTACCCCCATATTTCTACTAACAAAAGCCTTTAATACTAGGGGTTCTTTTTTATCTGTTCGCATTTCATCTACTGCTTGATATTTTCTAGTATATCCATATGCAGTATTTATTATTTCAATATCTGATACTGAGCCAATTTCTTTTATTTTTAATTTTTTAATTATATCATATACTTCTTTCTCATCATTTATCTGATTCTTATCTTTAAGAATTCCAATAGCTTTAATATGATTTAATACAATTTTGCTTTTTATAGTATTATACTCTAATAATCTATATAGTACATCTTCATCTGAATTGTTTTTTATATTATCGTTCTTAATTAAATCATTCAGTAATTCCAAAATATCACCATTATTATCTTTTTCAACTCTATAATCATTATTGGTAATCTTATTTGCTCTATTCTTAAACTCAGCCTGACTTATTTTTTCAACATATCTATCTATTATTAATTCTCGTCCTTCATCTATGCTACATAATTTTGCTTCTTCATTTTCTGTAAGTTTAATGGTAGTTATAATTCTAGGATAAAAAGTCTTAGGGTCAGTTGCATTTACTAATGTACATGTATTTCCACATTTGCATTTTTTATTTGGTATCTTTATTATATCACCTTTTTTATTAACAAAACCATCTTTAATGTGAGCAAAATATTTCATTTCATTTGAATTTACTTGGTATTCATCAAAAGAATATATTTCACCACAAGAACATATCCACACACGATTATATTGATTCATTGCTTTGCCTTTTCCATTACAATCACAACGCATATTAATAATATCTTGATTATCAACATATTTTTTATCATTAACCTTTATAAATTTAATAGTACCGCATTGTGGACAATAAAATAATCTAGGAAAAATATATCCACAAATTTGAGTTTCTTCGCTTGTAGGATCTATTTCAAGAAATTCTACTCTTTCTCGATATTCTGGGTTATCTACTAAATTTTTCAAACTATTATCTATATCAACCTTTTCATTGTTTTCACTATAAAAGCTTTTTAAATCAGGTATTATTTGACTAATTATTTTAGGATAGTATATATCATTTTTATTTATTTTTCTTGTTTTCCAATAACCAATTCTTAATGTTTTTTTATCAGCATTTTTATTGAAACTACTATCACTTGCACTACTTGTATAAGTTATACAACAACCTGGAAGTGCACTATATAAAGATTGACTTTCACTTCTCTTCATTATCATTTCCTCCATTAAATTGTAATCCAATATCATAATTAATATCAACATCTCTTAAACTTGTCATAGCACTAAATCCAAAAGAGGTAAATTCTTTTATATGACTTTTTAATTTTTTATTAACAGTATTAAATGTTCTAAGGCTATTATGCAATCTTCCAATTGTTGTTATAAATTCTTTTTCTAATCCTTCTTTATAGCTAGCATAAATAGAATTGCTACTAT
>CANROH010000083.1 GCA_947632185.1 uncultured Clostridia bacterium | reverse complement strand
CCATCTTTTCTAACTCCAATATAAATGATTCCGCCTTCTCTATAATTAAGAAAAGCAATAACTTCTTGCTCAAACTCCTCGTTTAGTTGTTCTTTGTTTTCGATACGATTCGTTTCAATATTAGACATAAGTTCCTCCTAAATATTAATTTTTTAGCAGAGTAGCAGTATTTCCATTAACAATCCAAACTTGCAAATTATTAATTTTAAAATTTTTAATATTTTTAATTTTAAAATACAAAGGTTGGTCAGGAATTAAGTCTTGAGCCATTGATTTTATTCCTTTGCAATTATAATTATTAACTTTTCCAGAATAAGATACAGACATACTTGCAAAGCTAGACTGATTTGGTGGAGCAATCATTTTAAACTCCATTTCTTCTAATTCATTTGAAAATGAAACATCGATTGTAGGGCTATGTTCAACAAATCTTCTTGCTTTCACAATAATATTAAACTCTGCTTCTGAGATCTTATTTAATTCATAGTAAACATTACTATAAGTTGAATTATATATGTTGTTGTCTGTATTTTCTATTATATCTATTATTTGCTGTAATGCTTTTTGCATACCATTATTATACATATCTATATATAATTTATCTATTAGAATAGTTGGTTGTTTTGAATTATCAACTTTTATTGGAATAAATCTTATATCTCCTTTAGTAGATTTATTAAGTGCAACTTGCCATTCTAATGTAACCATTCCACTTTTCAAAGAGTTTTCACTTATGAAGAAGAAAAAATATTTACACTTTTCTAATCCATTATTCATTTCATTTATTATACCATCTCCTGGTTTTATAGACCAAGAATCATAAAACACATTATCTTTATCATATTTATTAGCCAATGCTACTGCAATGGGTCCAACTATATCTTTATCTTTATAATTGTGGCTTAAAAAAATCATTATATCCTCCTTCATAATTACTATTTATTTTTTGTTCTGCTTCTATAAACATTTGCAACATTTCTACAACTTGCAGTATCATAATCACTATTTAGATTTTTTGCAATAAATGGTTTAAAGCAATGTTTACACATTTTAACTTCTTTTCTTTCATTTGTTTCATTAAAAGCAAGTATAAGTTCAATAGCTTGGAATAAAGAATTAAAGTTCCAATTTAAAAATGTTTTTTCATTTGCAAAATCAAAATTAAAAGCTACATTATTAGGGTTAAACATATTAGCATATTTTTGATATATTGCTTTTTTATCTTCATTTTCAGTCCAAGAGCTATTTTCTACTGAATTAAAAATTCTATATAAAGCTCTAGCCATTACTAGAATATTAGCCAATTTTTCGGTATAGCATTTAGAAAACACAATACTAAAATCTTCGCCTTTATCAAAGTTATTTAATAAATCCCCATTTGGATTATCAGAGCCATATACATATTTTAATATATCTTCATTAACTCCATGATCAAAGTCGATTCTTTGTATATCTTCATTGCCAATAAAGTATGGTTTTATATATGTACTTGCAGACATTTCATCAATATTAGAATATCCTTGAGTAAGTGCTTTACCAGATGAAATGATGCGAGTATTTAATAATCTATATGTAAGTTCTCCAAACATACCATATTTATTTACAAAATCTAAAATCATATCTTGATATTTAGTTTCTGTAGACATTAAATCACAATTAGCATCATTTATATCTGCGTAATTCATAGCTTCTCTACCAATTAAAAGAAAATCTACAAGAAGTTCTTTTTCTTTATCAAACACATCATAGATTTCATAAGAGGATTTTTTATCTGGTCTTATATAGTATTCATTATTTATTTTTAAAATTTCATACTTATTATATTTAACCCAAAGCCCTTTATAATTTGGATTTTTTTCTTTAATCATTATAATTTCCCCCTAATTGCTAAAAAAATTTTAAAAAAGTTGTTGACTTTCAAAAATTACTATGTTATTATCTTAGTATACTTAATTATTAACATAGATTATTGCTAAATACTTTATCGTACTTAAATTGTACTACAGAAAGTAAATAAAAGCAATAATTTTTGCAAAATTTGTAAGTACAACATATATAGGATTATTATGCTTAAAGTTTAGCAAGTATAAAAATCAACCAAGAAAAGGGGGAAAAAATGGTAGAAGAAATTTTAAAAATGTATTTTGAAAAGCATATGAAACAAAAAAATATTGCAGAGTTTTTTAAAGTAAGTGCTGAATATGTTTCAAAAATTGTTAGAAATGATGACAGATACCAAGAAGAAAAACAAAGAAGACATCAAGAAGCAAACTTAAGAAAAGCTAAATATAATAAAAAATATTTAGAAACTTATGAAAGAAAAAAAGATAAATCTGATAAAGAAGATTATGATAAACTACAAGTTTTACTAGATAGCGATGCAAGTCAGATGTCTAGACATTCTTTTGGTATATCTGCAGATTCATTTGTTAAATCAAACTTAGGAGCATATAAAAAAGATAAAGACGGAAATTTGATACTCGATGATAAAATAAAAGCTTCATATGCTTTACCAAAAAAATACAAAAGAAAAGTTAAAAGATTGTATAAAGAACAAGTAAGGTAATTCCCCATCTTTAGTGATGAGGTATTTTTGGCACTAAATTTTAAAGCGAAAGGAGTGATGTATATGCAAGAACTTGCTGGAATGAAAGTATATTCTTTAAAAGATGTATGCAAGTTGTTAAAAATTGGTCCGAAGAAAGGACTAGAATTATTTAACAATAATGAATTTCCTGCTCAAAGAGTTGGTAGAAGTTGGTGGATTGAAGCAGATGCTTTTAAAGAATTTCTAATGAAAAGACACGATTATTCAAAAACTATAACATTAAGATAAAAAATGAGAACTTAGAAATGAAGCTTCTAAATTCTCTAACAGAGATTAGACCGAAATGATGGGATATCTTTTCGTTATCTCTTTGATAATTATATCACAAGAGATGAAAAACGAACAAGATATCCTTTAATTTTTTTAAAGGAGGTAGAAATTTGAAAAATTTAGTTGAAGGCAAAGATTATTCTGTACACGAGTATACTACTAAAGATAAAAGAAAAGTCAATGATAGAACAATATGCCCTATTTGTAGTAATTGCAATCATAGAGATTTTTGTAGTAATAGAAAAAAGCTATTTAAAATGAAAGAATGTGAAGATTGCAATAATTGTAAAGATAAAGAACATTGCGATAAATTCTATATTTATCCAAAATTTAAAGTAGAGCTTTTAACAAATGGCAGAAAATCTACAACAAAAGATACAAATAGAATGCAATTTAATGGTAAAACAAGAGAAGAGGCTTTAAACAAAATGCTTGAGTATATCAAAGATGTTTCTATTCATGGAAAGACAGAAAAAACTAAAGAAAAAGATGTAACTATTGTTTCAATTTGCGAAGCATACGAAACAAAAAGAGTTAGAAACAAAGAAATCAAACCAACCACGTATAACAGAAGTTTGCAAACTATAAAAGCAATTGGAAATTATAAATTTACAAATATTCCAATACAAAATGTTACAGCTAATCAGATAAAACAATATTTAGAAAGTGAACGAGCAAAATCTAATTCTTCAATAAACAAATATTATAGTAAAATTAAAAAAGCTTTTGCTATCGCTTATGCAAATGGAATTATCCAAAAAAATTTATTTCTTATTGGAGATGGCATTAAAAAGCCAGAAAGCTTTAAGGAAGATAAAAAAGTTGATGCTTTTACCAGAAAAGAAGAATATGTTTTAACAGAATATTTAAAAACGAATAAATCCAAGTATAAACTAATATTATTAGTTGCTTTATATACTGGTATGAGAATTGGCGAAATACTTGCACTAAGACCTAGTGATATAAATATTGTAGGAAATATTGGAAGTATTAATGTTAGAAGAACACTAACTAAAGATATAAATAATAAAGTGGTAATTGGAGATATAACTAAAACCAAAAATGGATTAAGAACAATAGATCTTACACCTTTAGCAGTACCAGTACTACAAAAAGCATTAGAACAATATAAGGAAAATAAATATGATGTATTATTTTCTAGACCTGGTGGCAACTTTTATACTGATGGACAAGTTAATTCAGCATTTAAGATAATATGTAAAAATGCAGGACTTAGAGTTATAACATTAAAGCATAAAAAGGTTAGCAAGATAAAAGGAATTCACTATGTTAATTATAAATCAAGTGATACACATACTCATATGTTAAGACATACTTTTGCAACAAGATGTATTGAGTCTGGAATTGCTATTGAAGTATTACAAAAAATTCTAGGTCATGCAGATATTACAACAACAATAAACACTTATGGATATATTTATTCATATTTAAGACAAAAGGAATTAAATCAGAAATACACAAAGTATATGCAAGATACAAATGTTATACTAGAAGAAAACTTCGAAAGATTCGAAGAAGAATATTTAAAATTAAAATAATAATTTACAATTAGAACTTTCTATGATATAAAATTGAAAAGTTGGAACTTAAAAATATAATAAGATAGTTTGGAACCAAGTTCCAAAAATGTGATAAGTTGTAAAACATTGAGAAATACTAGGATAGATAGAAGTTTTATAATGTCCATCTGCACCATTAGAACACCAAGTGTTTTGAGTAGTCAAAACTTGGTGTTTTAATTATTCGTAAAAGGGAAAAAATGTAAATTAACATTGCATTTTGTAAGAAAATAGAATATAATAAGGACTCCTTTCATAAAGGAAATCTTTGTGTAAAGGAGGTGAGTAATTTGTCATCTTACGAACTAATTTGGCGTCTAATTGTTTTATTATTACTTAGTAATGATAATCAAGAAGATAGTCA
>CANROH010000082.1 GCA_947632185.1 uncultured Clostridia bacterium | reverse complement strand
CAAATTTATTCAAAATTTATTTTTTTCTTTTACTAAAGAAAATTTTTTTCATTTGTATTCTTATAAAAATACCAAAGAATAATTATAACTATTATAGTGGGTTGTTTTTATATTTTTGGATTTAAAACTCAACCCACAATTTATATTTTATAATCTTAGCAATTAGTAATTATTGAAATTTAAATAAATTTATAGTAAAATTTATTAGTATATTAATTTAAATAATAAATAAGGAAGTTTTATATGAATTTATCTCAAGAAACAAAATTTATAATGAAAAAATATAATATTACAGCAAATAAAAATTATGGTCAAAATTTTTTAATAGATGAAAGTATAGTAAATCAAATAATAGATAGTGCAGAAATAAATAAGGATGACCTTATAATTGAAATTGGTCCTGGACTTGGAACTCTTACTTCCCTTCTTTTAGAAAAATCAGGCAAAGTAGTTTGCATAGAATTAGATAAAAATATGGTAGAAATATTAAAAGATAGATTTTTGCTATATAATAACTTTGATTTAATAAATGATGATGTTTTAAAAGTTGATTTAAATAAAATAATTTTAGATAATTCTAAATTCAAAAACTTTAAAGTAGTTGCAAACTTACCTTATTATATAACAACTCCAATTATTATGAAATTATTAGAAAATAAATTAAATTTAAAAAGCATTACTGTTATGGTACAAAAAGAAGTTGCTGAAAGGTTAACAGAAAAACCAGGCGGAAAAAATACTGGAGCTATAACATATAGTATAAATTACTATACAAATCCAAGAATTGTTCTAAATGTATCAAAAGAATCCTTTATACCAGTTCCCAAAGTTGATTCATCAGTTATTCATTTAGATGTATTATCAAATACAAAAATAAAAGTTAAAGATGAGCAATTCTTTTTTAAAATTATAAAATGTGCTTTTCTTCAAAAAAGGAAAACTTTAATTAATTCTCTATCAAATTCAGGAATAGCAAATAAAGAATTGTTAGAAAAGGTTTTAAAAGAAATAGATGTAGATATAAAAATTCGTCCTGAACAATTAGATTTAGAACAATATGGAAAAATTGCTGATAAATTATATACTTTAAAAAAAGAGCTAAACTTAAATACATAATTCAAGTTTAGCTCTTTTATTTTTTATGCCGTTTCTTTTTTTATTTGTTCTAGGGCTTTTGATAATTGATCTGGACAAGAAGTACCTCTTCCTGCACAATCAATACCTTTTAATCTATTTATTGCCTCATCAATATCCATACCTGCAATTAAAGATGCAACTCCTTGTGTATTTCCAGAGCATCCACCTAAAAATTTAACTGATTTTATAATATTTCCTTCTACTTCAATTGTAATCTCCATAGAGCAAACACCAACTGGATTATATTTGTATACCATATTTTTTTCTTCCTTTCTTTAAAAACTTACTATTTCATTATAAATTCTAATTATATATTGATCTGTCATTCCAGATAAATAATCAATTATAGCTCTACAATATTCTTTTATATCATTTAAATCATATATTATTTTATTACAGTAATCATCCCTATCATCTGAATTTGAATATCTCTCAAGCCAATTTGAAAACTCTTCAGACAAATATGGATAATATCTTTTCATTCTTCTAACTGACTTTGTTGTTGACGTTCCATTATAAGCACTTTTTAACATATAAAAAATTTCATTAATAACAACCGTAAAATATCTTATTGTTGGTTGAATTCTTTCATTTTTATATATTTTTTCAGTATTAAATTTATTTATTTTCTTTATAACTTCTAATGCTTCATCTGAAAACTTTAATCCATCTTCTATTGTACTATTATTACACAAATCATTAATTAAATACCCTATTATACTAGAATTATTTATTCTTATCATTTTGATTGATTTATCTATATTATTAATATCTCTATCTGTTAGTAGTTTCATTTCTTTTGCATCTTCTAAGTCTCTTCCAAGATATGAAATATTATCTGCTATTTTTACAACACATGCTTCCCAAGTATATGGAGCAAATTTATTTGAATCAGTAAATTCTTTTAAATCAATTGCCTCTTTTCTTGGTTTTATACCTTTTGGATTTGGATTGCCACAATGAGCTACAATTCCATCTCTTACAGCATAAGTTAAATTTAAATTTCTTTTTATTCCTGCATTATCACTCAATAATTCCAAATCATCTACTAAATGCAACCCATTTCTACCATGCCAAAATTTACTACCATATTCTCTTTCTGCAATTTCTGATAAAATTTTTTCTCCTTGATGTCCAAATGGACTATGTCCTATATCATGTGCAACAGCAATAGCAGCAGTTAATTGTGAATTTAAACCTAAAAAATTTGATATCGTATTACTTATAGAAGCAACTAAATTTACATGCTCTATTCTTGTACATATATGATCATTTTTAGGTGCAAAAAACACTTGAGTTTTATTTTTTAATCTTCTATATGCATTACAATTGATTACTCTTGTATAATCTCTATCAAATTCTGTTCTCATTGTTCCATTATCATAAATTGGTTTATACAATTTTTCAATTCTTGATATAGCCGTTTCCCACTTAGGGTTAGGTTCATACATAGATTCTTTTTCAAATTTTTTTATCATTAGTCTATCACCTTTTATATTACATTTTTTTTAATAAATTTTCTAATTCTTCTTTTGAAAAATGATACTCTTTTCTGCAAAAATGACATACTGTATCTGCTTTACCATCTTCATTTATTATTTTTTCCAAATCTTCTTTTCCTATTGAAATTAGTCCTCTTTCAAATTTTTCCTTACTACAATCACAATTAAATTTTATTTGTAAGTTTTCTTGCAATAATTCTAATTCATTATCACCAGTTACTATTTTTGCTATTTCTTTTAGTGTTTTATTTTGTGATAACAATTCACTTATTGAAGGTGATTCAGACACTGCTTTCTCTAATCTAGAAATTTCCTCTTCAGTAGCATCTGGCATTAAGTTTATCATATATCCACCTGCAGATTTTACACCATTTTTATCAACTAAAACTCCCAATGAAAGTACAGTTGGTTTCTGTTCAGAAGTTACAAAATATTCTGCAAAATCCTCTGCTATTTCGCCTGAAACTAATGGTACTAAACCATTATACTCTTTATCTGTAACAGTATTTTGTTTTATAACATTTAAATATCCCATACTACCAACAGCACCACTAACATCTATTTTTCCATTTTCTTTTAATGGTAATTCAACAAACGGATTTTGCATATATACTTTTACGTTTGCAACATTATAATCACGTATTACAACTCCAACAATTGATCCACATGGACCATTTCCCTTTATTTGAGCTGTAATGCTATCATCATTTTCTTTAATACTTGTTAACCCCATAATTCCACAAATCGTAGCAAACCTTCCTAACACTGCTGTAGTCGTTGGAGTTAAATCATGTATTTTTCTGATTTCTTCAATTAAATTTTTTGTATTAGCGCATATTAAACTTGCTTTTCCATTATATACTAAATATTTTTCTACTTTATCCACAATTTCCTCTTTTCTAAATTTAGGTTTTAAAAGCCTTAAATACATCTTTATAACTACTCATAAGCAAATCATATTTCATTTCCTCAGTCAAATCTTCATTATACATTGCATTTGTGATAGGAATAGTATATGAATTGTATTTTGGCATAAAAAATCTAGTTTTTACAATATAATCAATTAAACAATCATTTTCATTTACTTCTATTTCATGTTTCATTAAAAAATTCTTTAACATATCAGTATATTCGTCATGAAAATAGTTAAATACTTTGGTATATTCTTTTTTATCTGCTAGTTCTTTTATTTCTGCTTCTATTAGCATTTTTTTCACCTCATATTAAGTAACCTTTTTCTAAGATATTGTATAATATTTTTTTTAAATTGACAAGCTTTATTCTTATTATTAATTATAATCAAATATTTTAATTTCAGTAACTTATTTAACACATAAATAATATTATATAAAAAAATATAGAAAGGAAATTTTTACATGAATACTTTAAGATTAAATTCTAGAGGACCAGAAGTAGAACTTCTACAAAGTTTATTATTAAAATTAGGATTCTACACTGGAGCTATTGATGGTATTTATGGATTTCAAACTTTTTCTGCAGTGCAAAAATTTCAAAGACAATTTGGTTTGTCAGTAGATGGAATTGTAGGTGCAAACACTTGGAATGCATTAATGCCATACATAAATGGTTATACAACATATACTATAAAGCAAGGCGATACTTTATACGAAATTGCTAGAAATTTTTCAACCACAGTTGATGCAATTATTTATGCTAATCCTCAAATAGATGCTGACAATTTATCTATAGACCAAGAAATAATAGTACCATTTGGAAATATAGTGCCAACTAACATTAGCTATACATCTCAAATATTAGATTTAAATATAAATGCTTTAAAAACAATTTATCCATTTCTTGAAGTTTCAACTATTGGTACTAGCGTACTTGGCAGAGGCATAAGAGCTATTAAATTTGGAAATGGCCAAAAAGAAGTTTTATACTGTGCTTCAACACATCGGAAACGAATGGATTACAACTCCATTACTTATGAAATTTTTAGAAAATTTATCAAAAAGCTATGTAAACAACGTTAATATTTTTGGCTATAATGCACGTGATTTATTTAATAATACATCTTTATATCTTGTTCCACTTGTTAATCCAGATGGTGTAAATTTAGTAACAGGACTTATTACAGAAAATTCTTTTGCATATAATAACGCAAAACGAATTTCTGATAACTTTCCTGATATTCCATTTCCAAGTGGTTGGAAAGCAAATATCGAAGGTGTGGATTTAAATTTGCAATTTCCTGCAGGTTGGGCTC
>CANROH010000081.1 GCA_947632185.1 uncultured Clostridia bacterium | reverse complement strand
CCATTATTTATCGTATTTTAAAAGTAATTTTTTTACGTCTTCTTTATTTTCTTACTATTTTCTTTTGTGCTTGTCTTATAAATGAAAATAATTCTTCTAAAACATTCATTCACATATACTTTGTTTTTACGATTATTGGCTTTTTTATTAATAATAAACTCTTAGTAACGGGTCGAAAAAAGTATTTTTCAATCATTATTTTTCAAATGAATGCTAAAAAGTTTATGGAAAGTCTTTTGTGTTCTGATTTTTTTAAAAATCTTTTTCTAAATTCTCTATCTTTTCTAATTTTTAACACTTATTTGAATATTTCCCCATCTACAGTTATTATTTTAATATCTCTTCCTTTAATTTTACGAATCACAGGAGAAGCTCTTAATATATCATTTTATAAGAAATATTCATATATTTGGCTAAATAATTACTTTCTTTACTTTACAGTTTTAATTTCTCTTCTATTACTTTGTTTATTACCTATAAAAAATATATTTGTAAGTAGTAAAATTCTTAATATTTTTTTACTAATGGCAATAATAGCTTTTCCTATAGCTTTAATATATCTATTAAAAATAAAGGATTATAAACTATTGTATAAGAAATTAAATACAAAAAATCTGGCCATAAACCAAGAAAATGCTACTGCTTATTCTAGACAACAAATGGTTGAAGTAAAAAATAAAGATATAAATATTTCCAGTAAAAAAATAAAAAATAAAAAGGGCTATGATCTATTTAATACTATCTTTTTTGAACGTCATAAAGAAATACTTCTACGAAGTGCTAAGAAATACTCATTTATATTAGCTATTATATATATAGTTATTGGGATATTGATTTTTAATAATCCAATAGTTTTCTCTATGACTAAGAAATTTTTAACTAATAATTTAGGTTGCTTTGTGATAATAATGTATTTTATTAATAGAGGAGCTATAGTTACTCAGGCAATGTTTTTTAATTGTGATCATGCTATGTTATGTTATAATTTTTATCGTGAACCTAAAGTTTTGCTTAATTTATTTAAAAAAAGACTTTTAACACTTATAAAAGTAAATTTATTACCAGCATTTATTATTGTTATAGGTAATAGCTTCTTATTATATTTTACTAATCAAGTAAATATTTCTATGCACATAATGTTAGCTTTGTATATTGTCTCTTTAAGTATCTTTTTCTCAATTCATTATTTAGTTATTTATTACTTATTACAGCCGTTTAATAGTGAAATGCAATTAAAAAAAGTAAGTTATTCCCTTGTATCACTACTTACTTATGTAGTTTGTTACTTTGCAACCGACATTACTCTAAATTATTTTCATTTTTCTCTATTAGGAATTCTATTTACAATTACATATAGTTTAATATCACTTTATTTAGTATATAAATTTAGTCCTAGGACTTTTAAAATTAACTAATTTTATTAGATATAATTTGTAATTGTTAAATATTGTAAACAAAGCTATAATTTATTATAAAGCAATAACTTATTTTTATAGTTATATAATGGAGTTGATTTTGATGTTAAATGATGACATTATAGATAGCAAATATAAAGCTGAAAAGAACGTCATAAAAAATACCTTTAATATTTTATGTAATTTATTTTTTGGAGCAGCTAATTCAGAAGAAAAAAAAGCTTTTATTGATTTTTTTAATAATAATGTTACTATAAAATTTTTAAAACAAGGTGATGAAACGCAATATCTTCGTAGAAAATCATATGGTGTTACCTATCAAAATAAAAATACAGGCAAAATTAATATAGAAATTTATGGTTATGAAGGAATACAAGTGAATAATATACCTAGAGTTCAAATAACCGCAGCTCACGAACTTTGTCATGCTTTTTGTGATCTATTTTGTATGAGAAATTCATATCCTGTTGTAAAAGATGGTATAGAATTTAGAAATGCCCTTGGATTAGTAAAGCAATATGATCAAAAGACTAAAGAAAAAATTAATTGGGGCTATTATGGAAAATTTTATAATGAAACAATGATGGATATCGTTGCTGCTATAGCAACAAGATCAAAAATTGCTGGAGGAGAATTGACTATCGATGATATTTTTGCTTTAAATTATGAGGATTGGGGTAATGGACGCGATGCTTATTCAGCTCTAACTTCTGTTGCTAGATTAACAATAGCCGCCTTTTCTAATGTAAGCACCTATAAATATCAAGATATAGTTAATTTAGGAGGTTCTATCTTTAGAAGTAGAGCCAGAAAAGAAAATCAACAAAAATCTTTCTTATTTAATGACTTTTTATATGGTATTATCTGTGATCCATTGCATATAGATATGGTATATGATAGATATATGGGTGCTGGCTCATTTAGAGATTTATCTATTGAATTAGACGATATTTTTAAAGATAAAATAAATGGCATTCCTCCGAAAGGTGAAAATATTAAAATTATTATGGATAAACTTCAAATGTTTGCTAACTTACGAGTTAAAGACTACTATCGAAAAGGTATATTAAATCATGAAGAATTTGAAATTCTAGCTCATAAGTTTAATGATATTTTTAATAAAATGCAAAAAGAATATGCTGCTTATTTTTCAAGTGAAGAAATAGGTGATATTCATAGAAGGGCAAGTCAGATGTAAAAATTATTACTATTAAGTCCCTTTTTAGCAGTTTGACTTTGAATATAAAAAATGATAAAATGACAATATCACTAATTTTTCAAGAGGTGAACAAATGAGAAGATTAAAAATAACTATTACATTAATTTTTGTAGTAGGTGTTTTGCTCCTATCAGCTGGTATAGCTTTATATAGTGAGGAATCTATACAAAAAATTCAAAATATAACTAAAGTAAGAGAAATAGATATAAAAGATATTTCGGCAAGTGCTAGTATGGTGTTTAAAGAAGAAAACAATTCTAGTAAAAATGCTTCTAATACTTCTAGAAATATTTTAACAGAATTAAATATGAAAGTTTCACCAGCTTCTGTTATAATTCCACCACGTGTTGAGGTTTATGATAGTTTAACTATGGAAGAATTGGCAGAAAAGTTAAATCGTAATTTAGGAAATGATTATATTGCTGGTAAAGGATATTTAATTGCGACAGAATGTTTGGCTAGAGGAGTAGATCCTTATATAGCTGTTGCGATAATGCTTCATGAAACTGGTTGTAAGTCAAACTGTTCTTCATTAACTAGGTCTTGCAATAATGTGGGTGGACAAAAAGGATATCCTGGATGTAATGGTGGTAGTTATAAAGCTTTTGCAACTTTAGATGAGGGAATAGTAGGTTTTATAAGTAATCTAGAAAAAAATTATTTTAAAGTTGGCTTAACTACAATAGATACTATTGGACCACGTTATGCTGAAAGTACAACGTGGCCTCAAAAAATTCACTGGTATGTAGACCAAATAAGAGCAAATTAAAGGACAATCATAAATTGTTCTTTTTTTGACAAATTAAGGGTTTTATGTTAGAATAACAGCCTAATTGAAAGGGGGCATTTGCTTGCTAAAATTTTTTAGGGCAAAAAATGAAAAAGACCTATTTCAAGAGATAGGAAAAGAAACTGAAAAATTGTCTCTTAATGAGTTATATCAATTAATAGATGAGATAAAAAAAGATGAAGAAGAGTATGCTAAAATAGTTCAGGAAAGAAAAGAAAAATGGGCTAAATTTAATGAAAAAAGAACAACTTCATCTCTACCTTATTATATTATTTTTCTAGTTATTGTTAGTTTTTTAAGTAATGTTACTTCCAAAAAAAATCCTTTTAGAAATACTGAATTAGTAATGTCTAAAGTTGAACAAGATAAAATTGTCAATGAATTGGAAGAAAAATTAAATATTCATATATCTTTTGAAGATGCTGAAAATTATATTCTTTTAAGTTCTATTTTTAATAATAAAAATTTGACAGAAGAGCAGCAACTAGAAATATTTAATTTGTTACCTCTTTTATCTGATAATGAAAATATTAATAAAGAATCTTTTTATAATACATTAGAAAATTTGAAAATTAAATATATTAACCGTCCAGATTATATGGAAGATACGATTACTGGAACCTATTTTTTTCCACTACA
Organism: uncultured Clostridia bacterium; assembly: GCA_947632185.1. Classification (GTDB taxonomy): domain Bacteria; phylum Bacillota; class Clostridia; order TANB77; family CAG-508; genus Scatovivens. The sequence continues at coordinate 849 of CANROH010000081.1, read as the reverse complement.
TAATATTAGTATTTATGTGTCTGAAGAAGATGATAAAAACGATGAAATATTAAATCATGAAAAAATTCATAGTCTTTATACAAATATAAAAAATTTTACAATACCCCATTTTCTTTGTGAAGGAATGACAGAACTTTTGAAAAATGAATATTTTAGTAATCATCCTTTTTCAGAATTATATAGTTATATATATGAAACAACTTTTGTAAAATTAATATGTGAACTAGTAGGTTCAGACATTGTTTTAGAAGCATATACTACAGGAAATACAAATTTAATATATGATAAATTAGATTCTATTTATGGTTCACCTGGAGATTCTGAATCGATTATATCTAAAATAGACGAAATTTTAGATAAATACTATGATTTTGATTATTCATTTTCAAAAGAAGAACTTAAAAATTTAATAATTGATTTGGAAAAATATTTTATAGATACTGAATCAGAAAAATTGGATGGTTTGACATCTTATGGTTATCTTCTTTATGATGATAGGATTATAGATCATGCTTTTTATTATTATGAAAATATTCTCTTGACATCTACTTATGGTGATCGTTATTCTAAATATACTAAATTTTTAGATGATGTTGGAATTTTAAAAAAAGCTTACTTTTCAGAAGATTTAAAAAAATCTTTGATAGAAGATGAAAAAAAGCTGTCAAAAGAGTTAAAATAATTTTTTAATGAATATAATATATTTAGGTAAATTTATAGTCATTAGATAAGTGTCAAATTTGACATTTTTAGTAAAATGTGCTATAATTTAGCTGTAATTGATGGCACACTATTCTAGTCAGTTACTTTACTATGAAGACGAGATTAAAAAATCGTTAAAGAGCATAT
>CANROH010000080.1 GCA_947632185.1 uncultured Clostridia bacterium | reverse complement strand
CAAGTGAAGTTTTTTCTGCTTCCGGAATTCCTAGTTTATCAAAAGTATTTTTAATATCTTCAGGAACATCATCCCATGAACTATTTAATTTTGATTTTGGTCTTACATATGTTGCAATTTCATCCATATTAAGTTCAGATAAATCTGGTCCCCATGTTGGAAGTTCTAATTTATTATAAACTTCTAAAGCTTTTAATCTAAATTCTTTCATCCAATCTGGATCATTTTTTTGTTTAGATATTTCTTCTATAATTTCTGGTGTTAAACCTTTTTTTATTTTGAAATCATATTCATCCTTATTTTTTATATCATAAATATTTCTATTAATTTCATCTAGATTTGTCTTTGCCATTATAAAATCCTTTCAAATTTTTTATTTATTAAAAATTTAAATTTATAACTATTATTAACTATCTTTAAGACACTGTTTTAACCTATTTTTTAATATAAGTATTAGTTATATCTTATATTTTTCATATCCTTCTTCTTCAATTTCTTTTGCTAAACTTGCATTTCCTGTTTTAACAATTTTTCCATCTATTAAAACATGTACATAATCAGGTTTTAAACTATTTAATATTTTAGTATTATGAGTAATTATTAAGACTGAATTTTCTTCTGTTTTAAACATTTCAATACCTTTAGAAACAGTTTTTATTGCATCAACATCTAATCCTGAATCTGTTTCATCTAATATAGCAAGTTTTGGATTCAATATAAGCATTTGTAAAATTTCATTTTTCTTTTTTTCTCCACCAGAAAATCCAACATTTAAACTTCTATCCATATTTTTTGGATTCATTTTTAATTCATCCATACACTTTTTTAATTCATTTTTAAATTCGAATATTTTTACAGGTTTTCCAGTTACTTTATTTTTTGCATATTTTAAAAAGTTAGTTACTGAAACTCCAGGAATTTCTTCTGGTAATTGGAAAGACATAAATATTCCTTTTCTAGCTATTTCATCAGTTTTTAAATGAGTTATATCTTCATTATCAAAAATAATTGAACCTTGTGATTTGGTATATCCTGGATTACTAAGAATGCTGTTTGCTGTAGTTGTTTTACCTGAACCATTTGGTCCCATTATTACATGTACTTCCCCTTTATTTATAGTTAAATTAATTCCTTTTAATATTTCCTTTTCTCCAGCATTTACATGTAAATTTTTAATCTCTAATAATTTCTCCATAATATTTTTTATTTCCCCCAATTTGTTAATTTATTTAATCTTTATTGCTATGACCCCTTAAAGAATTTCTAGAGCAACTTCTACATTTTTCTTTATTAATATCATAGCCACAATCTAACTTATTAAAATCTAATACTTTGTGAACATATCTTGCCAAATGATTTAAAGTATTATCAGATACAGTTAACTTTATCTTTTCAGCTTCACTTTCTGCCTCATTTTCATCTAGTTCTAAGACATCTTTTAAAAATACATAAACAATATCATAAGCTTCAAGTATTTTTTTTGCTAATTCTTCACCCTTTTTAGTTAGCTCTATATTCCCATATGTTTCATAATTTAATAGCTCATTTTCTTTTAAATTATTAATTGCTTTATTTACACTTGGCTTAGAACAATTCATTTTATTAGCAACATCTGTAACTCTAATATCCCCATTTTGTTTTTTTAATATGTACATTGTTTTTAAATATTCTTCTAATGACTTAGATACCATAACTTTCTCCTTTTTGTTAGCCTCGGTTAACATTATAATACTATTACCATATATTGTCAATAAAAAATCTCAAAAACTCTTAATTTTAAAGCCTTAAAGGAAAAAAATAAAAGCCGTATTAGATACGACCTTTATTTTCTATAATTATTTTTTATTAGTCAATTGGAATAAATTTCTTTTCTTCAAGTTTCTTTGGTTGCTCTTTTGGAATTGTTAATTTCAAAATTCCATTTTTGAAAGATGCTTTTACATCTTCTTGTTTTACATCTTCACCTACATAAAATGATCTTGAACATTCTCCATAAAATCTTTCTTTATGAACATATTTTCCGTTTTCACTATCATCAACATTTTTATCAATTTTTGCTGTTACTTTTAAATATCCATTTTCTATTTCTAGAAGTATATTTTCTTTTTCATATCCTGGTAAGTCCATTTCTATAATGTACTCTTTGTCTCCCTCTTTAATATCTGTTTTCATTATTTTTGAATCTCTTCTTTCAAAAAATGGATCTCCGAAAAAATCATCAAATAAATCCAATTCATTTCTTTTTTTTGGTATCATCATCATAATAAATCACTCCTCTTTCTTATAAATATTTTATGTGTTGACACCATTAAGGTAGCACATATTTTAGGCTTTAAGCTAGCTATTAAAACCTAATTTATTTCATTTACTACTTTATTATATCACTATTTTTAGCAATGTCAAGTCGAGAGTGCTAATTTTTTTAAAATTTTTTTCTAACACATAAATTTATAAATATTATAAACAATAATTTATAAATTTATACAAAAAACCTCTATTTACTTATAAATAGAGGTTTTATTTTCATATTTTTATAAAATTAGATTTCCATATAACCACCAATGATTTTACTTGATTTTACATTATTCATATAATTATGTCCACCAACTACAACAACTTTATCTCCAGATTCTAAAATTTCCTTTTGTTTTAATTTTTCTATACCAGTTTCTAAAGTTTCATCTATAGAATTCTTATTTTCTACATAAACTGGATATACATTCCAAGCTAATCCTAATTGACGGAATGTTCTTTTATTATCTGTAATAGCTAAAATTGGGCATCCAGCTCCCATACCAGCTAATCTTCTAGCAGAATCTCCTGTATGTGTATAACATAATATTGCATTTGCTTTAGTATTTTTTGCAATTACACATGTTGAATAAGCAATATTTTCTTCTAATGTATTTAATTCTATTTTATCTTTTTCTTCAAATCTTTTCCAATAATTTATTTCTGGTTCAACTCTTTCTGCAATTTTTACCATAGTTTGGATACATTCAAGTGGATATTTACCCATTGCACATTCACCAGATAACATTATTGCACTTGTTCTATCATATATAGCATTTGCAACATCACTTGCTTCTGCTCTTGTTGGTAGTGGATTATTCATCATAGACTCTAACATTTGAGTAGCTGTTATTGCAGGTTTAAATGCTCTATTACATAATTTTATAAATTTCTTTTGCATTACAGGTGGTTCTGTAAAGCTTGTTTCTGTTGCCATATCTCCACGAGCAATCATTTGTCCATCAGCATATTTTACAATGTCGTCCATGTTTGATATACCTTCAATATTTTCAACTTTAGTTAGTATCTTAATATCTTTTCCACCATGTTCATCTAGTACTTTTCTTACTTGCATAATATCATCTACATTTCTTGCAAAAGAAATAGCAACATAGTCATATTCATGTTCACAAGCTGCAATTAAATCATTAATATCTTTTTCTTTTAAGGCAGGTAAACGAATAATTGTACCTGGTAAATTCATTGTTTTTCTACTTCCTAAAGGATTACCATGAACAACTGTACAAACAATATCTTTATCAACTATTTCATCAACTCTTAATTCTATTGCTCCATCATCAATTAAAATTTTAGTTCCTGTTTTTACATCTTTATATAATTCTTTATATGAAACAGAGACTCTATCTTTATCTCCTATAATATCTTCATTTACTAAAGTAAATTTTTGGCCATCTTCTAGAGGTATTTTTTCATTTTTTCCAGTTACTAACATACCTGTTCTTATTTCTGGTCCTTGCATGTCTAAAATCATTGGAATAGGTAAATCTAATCTTTCTCTTATTTCTATTATTTGTTCTGTTTTCCATTCTTGCTCATCATAACTTCCATGTGAGTAATTAATTCTGCATACATTTAATCCCGCATTAAATAGTTCTTCTAATCTTTTTTCACTTGCTGGACCTATTGTTCCAACTATTTTTGTTTTTCTTAAATTTGATTTCATTCTATTTTTCCTCCGTCAAGAATTTTTCAACCAATGAAAAGTATACCATAAATTATTATTTAAATTCAAGTATTTTATTTATATTTTTTGTAATATTTTCTATAATAATTAATCATAACATTTATTTCTGCACCAATTAAAATAACATACATACAAACATATACCCACATCATTACTAAAATTATAGATGTTAGACTCCCATAAGTATTTGAGAATCCTGAAAATAAATCTATATATATTGAAAATATCCAAGAAATGATGTACCAGGTAACTGAAGAAAATATTGCTCCATATATCTGCGTTTTTATATTCAAATGATGTTTAGGTACAAACCTATAAATCATTAAAAATAAAAAAAACATTGCAAATAAAAAAAAGAATATTCTTATATTTAAAATATATGAAATAATTACTCTAAGTGATTCATATTTTTGCGAAATCAAATTATTAATTCGATTTCCAAAAACTATAATAATTAAAAACATAATAATTGCAACTACAAAAATTAAAGTATAAATAGTACTTTCAATTCTCATAAAAAAACTAACTTTTTCATTTTGTGTTTTATATATTTTCCTTAATCCTTTACTTAATGCAAAAAAACCTTTTCCTGCAGACCATAATGCAATAATTGCTGCAATAGATATTGTGCCAACAGATTTTGAATAAACTTCATCAATTATTCCTAATATCATATCTTGCATAGTAGTTGGTATTACTTCTTTTATAGAAAAAAATATTGTTTCTTTATCTATATTTGTATATTGAATTAATGTCAAAAAAAATATAATAAATGGTATAAACGAAAGTATAGTAAAATAAGCACATTCAGCAGCATATTCACTTATATAATCATTTTTAAACTTTAAAAATATTATATTAATTTTTTTTAAAAACTTTTGCACAATTTTTCTCCTGAAAAATACTATATTTATATTTATACCATTTTTTTAAATTTATATTATATT
>CANROH010000079.1 GCA_947632185.1 uncultured Clostridia bacterium | reverse complement strand
TAAACTACATCAATTAAAGGATACATATCTTTAATAATATCTTTAGTTTTTTTCATATGACCTGGGTACCAGTTGATATTGGTTTTAGCAACACTTTGATTTTCGTTTATATTACTCATAGAAATCACTCCCTCGTACCTTTCAAATATTCTGCTAATTCTTTATAGGCATCTTGACTCCAAAATTCCCATCTTTCTTCATCTGGAAAGCACCCCAACGTTTTTTCTTCTCCATCAGGAATAAATACAAAATCCCAACTCCAACCATATATACCAGATTTTTTTGTATCTATCTTTCCTCTTATTATGCCTTCAAAGACAACTGGTTCTGCTCCAGGTTCACAATAAGCTATTGATTCTTTAAAATATGCTGTTCTATCATTCACATTTTCCATTAGTTTTAATAAGCCATCTTCACCGATAGTATCTTCAATATAATGAGTATACACCCCTGGGAATCCCTTTAAAACATTTACAAATAATCCGGAATCATTTTTAAGTACTGGCTTATTTAATTTTTCGCAAGCCCATTTTGCAGAATACTTTGATACTTCAACCACATCTTCTGCTTGTATTTCTGGTGTTTCCATTTTAATATTATCAATTTCAAATCCTAGTGGTTCTAAAGCATGTTTAGCACTTTCTACTTTAGCCAAATTACCTGTCACATAAGTTATAGTCTCCAAAAAAATCACCTCATATTCATTATATCACAAAAAAGATAATGATTTTACTCATTACCTTCATTTTTACTAGTATTATCAGTTATGACATGAACTTCAACATCTTTAAATCTATCAACTGAAGAATCAGTTTCACGCACCACATTTACGATATTTGGAAGTTCTATTTCCTGAATAGGCTTTGTCATATCTGATAAAGCATTAAATACCTCGTCTTTCTTTTCTGTAATCGATTTAGACGAAACTTGTGTATTATCCAATTTGCCAATTTCAAATATCTTATCTAATTTTTCCTGAATTTGTTCTTTCTTAAATGGTTTTGCAATATAATCAATAAATCCTTCACTTTTATATTTTTCTTCAGCTCCCGCAACTGCATCAGCTGTTAAAGCTATAGTTGGAATTTTAAAGTTAGGTTTTTCTTTTAATTTTGCTATTGCTGTTTCACCACTCATATTTGGCATCATTATATCCATTAAGATTAAATCATATTCATTTCCATTTACTACATGATCTAAACATTCTTGTCCATCATAACATTCTTCAATTTCAAAATTGAAATCTTGTAAAGCTCTTCTAGCAACTTTAATATTTAATTTATTATCATCAACGATTAATATTTTTTTATTGCCATAATTGTTTGATGCATTAGTAATAACAGGTTGTTCTACTATTGGTTCTGGTTGTTCTATGATTTGTTGTTGAATTGCTTGTTTGATAGGAGCAATATTAATTTGCACCGTTTGATTTGGATTAACCATTTGACTAATCTTTTGAGATATTTGAACTACAAATATTGAACCTTTGCCAAATTGCGATTGGACATTTATTTTTCCACCCATCATTTCAACTAATGCTTTAGTTATTGCAAGACCTAATCCTGTTCCTTCAGTTGTTGAATTTTTTTCAACATCTAATCTTTCAAACTTAGTAAATAGTTTATTTATATTTTCAGCTTTAATACCTCTACCTGTATCCCTGACACTTATAATTAAATTACTAATCTTATCTTTGTTAATACATTTAACATTTAATTCAATTTCACCCTGTTCAGTATATTTAATTGCATTAGTAAGTAAGTTATTAACTACTTCTTTAATATGCGTTTTATCACCAATTAATTCATAAGGAATATCGGGTGCTAAAGTGACTTTGAAATTAATATTCTTTTCACCTATTCTAGTAGCATCTATTTTAGCTAAATTTTCTATTTCTTCTTTAAAGTTATATGGAACTTCTACTATTTCCATTTTATTGCTCTCAATCTTATTAATATCTAATATATTACCAACTATCTCAAGCAATGTCTTGGATGCTTCCATAATATAATCAGCATCTTCAACTATTTCTGGATCTGCGGTATCTTTACGACTTTGAATATCTTCACTAAATCCTACAATAGCATTAAGTGGTGTTCTTATTTCGTGAGACATGGAAGATAAGAAATCTGATTTTGCTCTATTTGCCCTCTCTGCTTGATCCTTTGCAAGTTCAACTTGACGAAGCATTTTAACATCTGGATTTTCTATAGTAAAATACATTATAAAAATTATGTAAGATTCAACGGGAGTAAATAAAAATAATTCCGGCAAGATACTTTGTATAGTCATTAAAATAAAACCACTAAATAGAAGCACAAATACTGGTATATATCTTTTATCGGTTATCTTCTTTATATTCTTAATTAAATAATATCCTACAATTAATAAACAAATTCCACTAAACAGATACACAGATAAAATAGCAGGTCCTGTAGCATAAAATTCATTTTTATCAGATATTGATATATTTCTTGGTAATATAATAGCACAAACAACAGTAATCAAGCTTAATATGATAAATATTTTCTTAATAATAGAATATTTTTTATCATCAGGTTCTGATATTCTAATCATATATAACGAAAAAAATAAAGCCCATATAGTCATAGTTGATAAGTATATACCGTTAAATATATTAATTGTTTGTTGATTAGACTGCATAGTAATGAATAATACAATTCCAGATATTGATTCAAATAACATTGCAATCAATAAATGACCATATAATTTAGTTTCGTCATTATTAACTCTTTTAGAAACAAAAAATTTTAAAGTTATAATAACAATATTTATCAAACATAAAACTGCAATAATAATATTTTTAGATTCCACGTTACCACATCCTACAATAAATTATATCATAGTTTCAATAATTTGAAACATCTTATAAAAAAAATTCAATCAAAAAAATGAATTGTAACTTATACAACTCATTTTCATTTTATTTGATTTTTAAAACTTTAACATTTTGATTACATGGTTTAATAATCTGAACATTACTTGATGATAAATTTGTTTCTTTAATATCAATTGTGTATTCTGAACCATCCAATTCTCTATTTTGTAATTCTCTAAAATCATTTTTACTCATAGCATTAGTTGGCATCTCTTCAATAAAACAAATTTTTCTTGGAATATCTCTATTATTCGTATCTTCAGATTCCACCATATTATTAACAACATTTTCAACTATTTCATCTTTTTCATCTACTGATAAATTCCTAACAGGAACAACATACGCAATTGGCATTTTACCTCTAATATCAATATCATCATAAGGAACAACCATACATTGTTTAATTAATTCATTAGATGTAAATTTACTTTCAACATCAAATGGAACTATTTTATGGCCATCAAATCTTGCAAATGCTCTGTCTTCACGTTCAATATATTTAATTTCATTATTTGGCATTATTAACATAGTATCTTTTGAATTTAAAAATCTAAAACCATTTATATCTTTTGTTTCAGCAAATTGATTTCCTTCAAATATTCCAGTTGTTGATGATGGAGTATAAATCCAAGTGCAACCCTTTACTCCATTTTCAGTCATTGGCACAATATTTCCATCATCATCTAAAACTATATATTTATCATATGGAAATGGAATACCAACTCCTACACCATTTTCATGATTTTCAAACTGATAACATCCACTACCAGATAACTCAGACATTCCATGTCCATTAGTTATACCACATTGTGCATCATGATTTTTTAAAAATTCATTAATTTTTTCTTTACTTTTTTCGTCTATACTATCTCCACCAGAAATAGCCATTTTTACATATTTTAAAGCATCTTTTTTTAATCTTGTATCATTTGATGCCAATGCAAACCAAGTTGGTGTCCCAATTAAGATTTCGGATTTTTGCTTATGTGCTATATAACCAAAATCTTCAAATTTAAATTCTGGCATTTGTTGAAGTGTTAAACCTAAATTAAATCCTAAATGTGATGTGTTAATTGCTCCATAAGAAGCAAAATAAGGTAATATATTTAACATCTTTGTTCCATAAGGAAATGTTGAAAAAACAGTTGGAATATGTTTTTCAACAAAAGAATTTATATTTTCATTTGTTAATGGAATAGATTTTGGCAAACCCTTAGATGTTCCAGATGAGTGCTGAATAGTAGCCTCCATATTAGGACTAAACCCTACATCTGTTGCATGTTCATATCTAGTATTATTAATCATATCATCCCAATATATAATATCTAATACATCTGATTTTATAGGTTCAATATGATTAATTTTATTTTTTAAATTTATTAATCCTTTTAATGGTTTCATTAAAGAATTTGTGGCTGGTAATACTATCACTTTATCTATACCATATTTTTCTTTTAATTCATGTTCAATAGGACGAATAGCTGTTTCATACATTACATCAACTACAACAATATTTTTAATATGTTCATGTTCAATATAATTAAGCATCATTTTTCCAGTTGTTCTTGGATCTATATTTGATGGGACAGCACCAATTTTAGATGTTCCATATTGTAAATATGCAGCTTCAGGTATATTTGGAACAAGAGTAGCAATTCTATCTCCTGCAGTTTGCCCAATACCTTTCATTGCATTAGCTGTTTTTTCTATTTCTTCTGCAAATTCACCATATTTTATTTTTCGTCCAAAATATGTCATTGCATCTACATTTTCGTACTTTTTCATATTTTTCATTAAATATTCATATGCAGTTAATTCTGGGATATCAAATGATTCTGATTTCATATTTTCATTATATGGATAACCAAATTTATTTAAATAGTCTTCCAAATCTCTAAAATTTACATTCATTATAATTCCTCCTAATATCAAAGCCAATCCCTTTGTTTGGTAAGTTATAATAGCATAAAACGGTCTTTTTGTCAATTCTAACCAAAAAAATGTTAAACCTTTTTGAAAATGTCAGTACAAAATTTTATAAAAATGTCAGTATTATTATATGCTAGAATATACTTCC
>CANROH010000078.1 GCA_947632185.1 uncultured Clostridia bacterium | reverse complement strand
TTTTGTCCTTCTCTACGGCATATACGACATTGTTCGTCTTTATATCTTGCCATTTGTTTAAATACACCTCTTTCTAAAAAAATTCTTTATCTTTATATAAAATTCTATACTCTTCTTCTTTTTGGTGGTCTACAACCGTTATGTGGTATTGGAGTAACATCTTTAATCATTGTTATATCCAAACCAGCTGTCTGTAAAGCTCTGATTGCTGATTCACGACCAGCACCAGGTCCTTTTACATATACTTCAACAGTTTTTAACCCATGTTCCATTGCTGCTTTAGCTGCAGTCTCTGCTGCTTGGCCAGCTGCAAATGGTGTACTTTTTCTAGAACCTTTAAATCCAAGTTCACCAGCACTTGCCCAAGAAATAACATTTCCTTGGCTATCTGTTATAGAAACTATAGTATTATTGAAACTAGAATGAATATGAGCTGAACCTTTATCTATATTTTTTCTTTCTCTTTTTCTGACACCTGTTTTCTTAACGTTACTATTTGCCTTTGCCATTTGGTATTTACCTCCCTTTAAAAATAATTATCTACCTATCTACTAAACTGTTTTTTTACTTTTACTTACTAATTTTCTTGGACCTTTTCTTGTACGAGCATTAGTTTTTGTTCTTTGTCCTCTTACAGGTAGTCCTCTTCTATGTCTTATTCCTCTATAACATCCAATTTCTGTAAGTCTTTTAATATTTAAAGCTACTTCTCTTCTTAAGTCTCCTTCTACTTTGTATCCATCCATAGCTTTTCTAATATTTGAAACTTCATCATCTGTTAAATCTTTTACTCTAGTGTCTGGGTTAACACCAGCACTTTTAAGAATTTTTTGAGCACTAGGTAATCCTATTCCATATATATATGTTAATCCTACCTCAACTCTTTTTTCTCTGGGTAAATCAACTCCTGCTAAACGAGCCATAAATTTTTGCACCTCCATAAATTTTACTTTGTACTTATTTTAAATTTTAAAATATTTGTGTCATACATAATTAAACCTGAAATGTATTTTAGTTATATATTTATATAACTAAAATAGTAATTTAATTATTTTTGACATATATATAAACACAAAAAATGAATATCAGATATACTGACAGCCGCTACATATTTTTGTGTTAATATCTATAAATTATTATATTTAGCCTTGTCTTTGTTTATGTTTTGGGTTTTCGCAAATTACTCTAACAACACCTTTTCTTTTGATTATTTTGCATTTTTCACAAATCTTTTTTACTGATGGTCTTACTTTCATTTTAATTCCTCCTAAAATACTATTTATCGAGAATAAGTTAATTTTCATTATAAGCTTATCGTACACACCAAGCTTTACCTATAATTTAAAAAAACTTATTTTTTTTAAAATTTATATTTATATAATTCTATTTAGCTCTCCATGTAATTCTGCCTTTAGATAAATCATATGGTGATAATTCTAGTTTTACCTTATCACCTGGTAAAATTTTAATATAATTCATTCTTAGTTTTCCAGAGATATGAGCTAATACTTGATGTCCATTTTCAAGTTCAACTTTAAAATTAGTATTTGGTAAAGTTTCAATAACTGTTCCCTCTACTTCTATTACATCTTCCTTAGACAAAATTAAATCCCCCTTATTTACAAAAGCAAATAAGCCTTTGTAGGCCATTTGCAAATTTTATCACTCTTCCTAAGCAATAATCTAGAATATTATATACGATTTTTATAGTATTGTCAATACTTTTGGCTCATTTTCTGTTATTAAAATTGTATTTTCATAATGAGCAGATAGTGATCCATCTTGGGTTGCAATTGTCCATCCGTCATCTAGTTCCCAAATATCTTGTTTTCCAGCCATTACCATTGGTTCTATGCAAATTGTCATTCCTGGTTCTAGTCTTGGACCTCTACCAGCTTTTCCAATATTAGGAACACCTGGATCTTCATGCATTTCTTTTCCTATACCATGACCTTGAAACTCTCTTACCAAGTTAAATCCATGTTGTCTTACATAAGTTTCAACAGCATTAGAGATATCTCCAACTCTATTTCCAGCTTTTGCAAATTTTAAACCTTCAAAAAATGCCTGTTTTGTAACGGCTACTAATTCTTTTGCTTCATTAGAACAATCTCCAATCAAAAAAGTTCTGGCAGCATCTCCATTATAACCATTTTTTAAAACAACTAAATCAACACTTACAACATCGCCATCTTTTATAATAACATTCTTAGATGGAATTCCATGTATAATAACATCATTTATAGATACACACAAAGTTCCAGGAAAATCAGGTATTCCTCTTATCCCACTTGGATATCCCTTTTGAGCTGGAATTCCACCATGTTGTATAATAAACTTTTCCGCCAAATTGTCTAACTCTAATGTGCTCATTCCTGGTTTTATTATTTTTTCTATATAATCATAAGTTAACGCTGTGACTTTACAAGCCTCTTTCATTAACTCAATCTCTTTTTTGGATTTTATTGTTATCATGTTAAAACTCCTTTTTTGCATCCACATCATGTCAAAAAGTTTATTTATTTCTTAAATATTCTATTACATCTTTTGCAACTTCATCTTTCATTCTATTTACAGATTTACTTAAAACAGTTGAATATAATACTCCTGTATTTTTATAATAATCTGCTACTGGAGCTGTTTCTTTATAGTAAACTTTTAATCTATTTTTTGCTTTTTCCAATTTATCATCATCTCTTTGATATAATGGACTACCACATTTATCACAAACATTTTCTACTTTTGGAGGATGTAATAAAATATTATAAATTGCTTTACAATCAGAATTTGTACAAATTCTTCTTGTAGTAATTCTTTCTAATATTTCTTCCTCTGGTGTTTCTAAGTTAACAACTATATCAATCTTCTTTCCCTCTCTAGCAAGCATCTCATCTAATACTTTTGCTTGATTTACAGTTCTTGGAAATCCGTCTAAAATTAATCCGTTTTTAACATCATCCTCTTTTAATCTTGAAGAAATTAATTCTACTGTTAAATCATCTGGTACTAATTCTCCTTTTGTCATATATTCATTTGCTTTTTTTCCAATTTCTGAACCATTGCTAATATATTTTCTAAATATATCTCCACTAGAAATTGCTGGAATTTTAAATTCATTTGAAAGTATTTCAGCAACACTTCCTTTTCCAGAAGCTGGTGCTCCTAACATAATAATTACCATAAAGATTCCTCCTTCATTCTTTTCTCATAATGAATATTTAATAAAAATATATAATATAATAATTTTATTAACAATTAAATTTACACTTTAAAATTAATTTATATATCATTTTGTATCTTAATATTATTATCATTAATAATTACATTCTTTTTAAATATAATCATTAATCATATTAATATTTCCATTAATAAACCATATAGGGTGGCTTTTAAATCACCACCCTTATATGAATTTAAATCTATTTCTCTAAAAATCCTTTATAATGTCTCATTACTAATTGAGATTCTAATTGTTGAACTGTTTCTAATGCAACACCAACTACTATAAGAATCGCTGTACCACCAAATGAGATATTTAAATTTGAAAATCTCATAAGCATTGGTAATATTGCTATTAAACTTAAGAATACTGCACCAAACCAAGTTAATTTATTTAGTATTGATGACAAATAATCTGCTGTAGCTTTTCCAGCTCTAATTCCTGGTATAAAGCCACCGTTTTGTTTAATATTTGTAGCAACTTCAGCAGTATTAAATGTAGCATAAGTGTAGAAGAATGTGAATCCTACTATCAAAACTATATAAACTAAAGCATTACCTAAAGAATATCCCCAAGCTACATTTGATGATGATGTAGCTATAGAAAATTTATATAATCCTGCTAAGAATCCAGTTGCTCCTGCTTGTGTAGCTTTTGATGCAAATATTTGAATCATCATTGCTGGAAATGTCATAAATGATGAAGCAAATATTACAGGCATAACTCCTGCCATAGCTAATTTAAGTGGAATATGAGTATTTTGTCCACCATACATCTTTCTTCCTACAACTTTTTTTGCATATTGAACAGGAACTCTTCTTTCTGCTTGTTGCACAAATACAACTCCTGCTACTAATACAATTGCTCCTATAATTATAGCTAACGCTGTAACAATTCCTACTGTGCTTATTCCAGTATCTGTCATGACTAAACTTGATAAAGTTACTAAAGCAGATGGTAATCTTGAAATTATACCTACAAATATAATCATTGATATACCATTTCCTATACCTTTTTCTGTTATCTCATCACCAAGCCACATCAATATTGCTGTACCTGTAATCAAAGATAATACTACTATTGCTCCTGTTAAGAAACCTGGATCAATAAATATACCTGAAGAACTATAAGATATGTAAATACCTAATCCTTCAATTAAAGACAATATCAATGTTACAATTTTTGTATATTTATTTACTTTTTGCTTTCCTGCTTCTCCACCTTCTTTAATTAATTTTTCTAATGAAGGTATTATCATTCCTAATAATTGAATAACAATTGATGCTGTAATATAAGGTGTTATTGTCATTGAGAATATTGATAAATTTGAAAATGCACCACCTGATATTGTATTAATTAGTCCTGATAAACTTCCTGTAGCAGATTGCATTTGCTCTCCTAAAGCGATTGTGTCAACACCTGGTACTGTTATAAAACATCCAAATCTAAAAATTATTATTAATACTAATGTGAACAATAATCTTTTTCTTACATCTGGTGTTTTCAAAGCATTTTTAATAGTTTTGAACAATTAAATCACCTCAATCTTTCCACCTGCAGCTTCTATTTTTTCTGCAGCAGCTTTAGTAAATCTTTTTGCTTTAACTGTCAACTTTTTTTCTAAGTTTCCTTTAGCTAAAACAACTATTCCATCATTTATTTTTCCTATAATTCCTTCTTTTAATAAAGTTTCGGCTGTAACTTCTTTTGCTTCTGATTTATTAAGCATTGTTAATGTTACTTCTGTATAATTTTTAGCATGAATATTTGTAAATCCTCTTTTTGGTAATCTTCTATATAATGGTGTTTGACCACCTTCAAATCCTCTTCTTACTCCACC
>CANROH010000077.1 GCA_947632185.1 uncultured Clostridia bacterium | reverse complement strand
CATCTATAATGTTTTTGCGTTTATTTTTTAGTTCGGAAAAATCAAATTCTAAAGACTTTTTTAAATTTTCGATTTGTTTAGAGTTTTCTAAAATTTTCTCTTTTTCTAATTCAATAGATTTTTTGTCTTCATATATATTAGTTAGTAATTCTTCAATGTTTATTTTATCCGAATCAATGAATTCTTTTGCTCTAGAAATTATTTCATCAGATATACCAAGTTTTTTACTAATTGTAAAAGCGTTACTAGTTCCAGGTACTCCTAATAATAACTTATAAGTAGGTGATAAAGTATCTAAATCAAATTCTACACTAGCATTTTCAAATCCTTCTGTTATTAAAGCAAAATGTTTTATTTCTGGATAGTGAGTAGTAGAAAGTGTAAGAGCCTTTATAGAATTTAATTTTTCTAAAATGCTTATAGCAAGACTAGATCCTTCAATAGGATCAGTACCAGATCCAAGCTCATCAATTAATATAAAACTTTTTTCAGTAGCTTCTTTTAAAATAGTTGCAATATTTGTCATATGTGATGAGAATGTACTTAATGAATTGCTAATACTTTGGTCATCACCAATATCAGCAAAAACATTATCAACAACATAAATACTACTGCCTTCTTTAGCTGTTATATGAAGGCCACTCATAGCCATAAGAACTAAAAGACCAATGGTTTTTAGAGTTACTGTCTTTCCACCTGTATTAGGGCCAGTTATTATTAGACTATTATAATTTTTACCAATCTCAATATCATTTTTAACAACTTGATTTTTGTTTATTAATGGATGCCATGCTTGCTTTAAATCTATAATTTTATCATCATTTATTATAGGTTCAGTTCCGATCTAGTGAATTAGAGTATTTTGCTTTTGCAAATATGAAATCAATAAGACCTATTAAATTAGCATCATTTTCTAAATTTGAAATTATGTTAAAAAATAAAGAAGAAAGCTTTTGAAGTATTTTTTCAATTTCTATGTTTTCATCATTTTTTAAGTTATTCAAATCATTATTTAACTCAAATACTGATAGCGGTTCTATAAAAACTGTAGAACCGCTTGCAGATATATCATGTATAAAACCTTTAATTTCTTGACGATACTCATTTTTTACTGGAATAACAAATCGACCAGAGCGCATAGTTATTACAGATTCTTGCACATATTTAGAATGTAGAAAAGAATTTAATTTTGATTTTATTTCTTGCTCTTTGTTACGTATATTTTTACGTATAGTATTTAATTCTTTAGAAGCACTATCTGCAATTGTATTTTCATCTATAATTGTTGAATTTATAGCATTTTGTATTGATGGATTTATATATAAATTATTGAATAAACTTTCAAGGTTAATAAATTCAGACATATCAATTTCTGTGCTAAAAAAATAATCTTTTAAATTAGCTGAAATCTTTAAAATGTTTGATAAATCTAATAATTGTTTTGCAGATAGAGAAAAATTACTGTTTAATTTTTTTATATGAGGAGCAATGTCTGCTATTTCAAATATGGGAATAGAACCTTTTCTGTATAAAAGAGTAGAGGCTTCTGTTGTTTGCTTTTGAGCTTTTTTTATTTCAGACTTTGAAAGTAAAGGTTGTAAATTTTCTATATAATTTTTTCCAATATAGGTAATTGCGAATCCCTTTAATATATCGCAAATTTTATAGAATTCTAATTTTTCTAAAGTTTTTTTATTCATAAATTTTCCTTTTAATTATTATTTGATTATTATTAAATAGGATATCACAAAAATGGCTAAATATAAATAGTTTATTTAAATATATAATAAAAAATGCCTTAATTTGTTAAGGCATTTTTTAAAAATTCGAATTTATAAATTCATCTGTATATTTTAATCTATCAAAAACATATTCTTTAAATTCAGTTAATTTTATATTTTCTTCATTAAAAGAAGCGTCATTCCATTTATTATTATCTCTGTTAAAAGCTCCGGAATCATAAATTTGTTTAGAATATGTTGATATAAGATCTTCTAAATGTTCTTCTGACCAATATGTATTTCTAAGTTCTTTATATCTATTTTTAACCAAGTCATTTATTTTTGTATCATTCAATTTTTTCAAAGATCCAATTGCATTAAATCTAAAATCTATATTTTCATCTATTTTTACGTAATATGGTAATGTAAAATTTTTAGCATTAGAATTATAGATATTTCCAAGGCACATATCATAATCCCAAGGTGTATATAAAATAACGTTTTTATTATTAAAATTTTTTATTGTTACAAAAACATTTTTTAAATACATTTCCTTTGGATTGTCATTTCCTTGAATAATCTCCTCAAATAAATAATAATCTATAAGATTATTTATATCACTTATATTATATAATTCGTTAATATCCTTACTTTCTAGTAATGATATATAATAATTTTTCAAGCTTGTCCAAGCTTTTTTTTCATCTTTTACATTATTGACTAATTCATAATTAGAAGTATCAAATTCTTTTTTATCTAATATATTTATCTCTGATTCATCGTACTGAATTTTTTTAAACATATATTCTGAATCATTATCTATGTTTAATTGTTTTTCATCAATACGATATCCAAGAGCATAAAGTCCCCAATATTCATTATTTAAGAAAAGTTCAACAAATTTAAATTCATTACCATTGCTTATTCCAAACATGTTATTTTTTGCGCAAGATTCGTACCATAAATTTGTTGCAAAAACATTTCTTATTTTTTCCTGATCATTATATGCTGCATATAATATCCAATCATCATCTTTTCTCATTCCTAATAAAGATAAATGATTTGATCTTGTATTGTTTCCTAAAGATTCAGTTTTTAATGAAAGTTTATATCCTTTTTTCGGAAATATTTTTGTAATAGCACCTCTTATATGCATTTTTCCAGCAGATTTAGTAACTCTTTTTGCAGTACTTTTTCTATTATCAAAAAGATATAAATTCATGTCAACATCATTTTCATTTGATATTTTATCTATATCGCTAGAGTTAATATTAAGTAGAGGTAGAGTGGTACATCTTAAAGCATATATGCTAAATTCTGTATCATTATATAACATTACATTAATGCAATCATTATTCGCAATTGATTGATCATTTATTTTTTTATTTATTACTAATTTTAAATCTTTTTTATTAGTTTTATATCTAACATTTGGATTATATTTATTACTTGCACTTTCTATTAAAGAATAATAATAAGTACAATTGATATTATCATATAAAAGCTCGTAATCATTAAATTTTATACTAGTTATTAAATTTGTATCTGATATCGTTCTTTCACTGATTATTCTGTTCCAAGTTTCTTCGTCAACTATTAAATCTTCATAATTGCAACTATTATAATATAGGCAAATGAAAAATGTTAAAAATAATAAAACTATTATTATACAAATTAATATAATTTTTCTATTCATAATTTTTATTCCTATACAATATCTTCTGGGTCATATTCAATTATAGAAAATTTTTCAATGCATTTTGCTTCTTTTAAATCTTTTGTTAAATTTTCAGGTTCTTTTAATAGTATTTCAATAGCATAATCTATTCCTTTAGAAGTATAATTTCTGCTTTTAATTCTAAATTTTTTGGCATATTTATTTAAAATTTCATTTATACTTTTTTCTTCACAATCCTTGCAATGAATAACAATTACATATGGTAATTTTCCAAATTTTATATTTTCTAAAACAAGTAAAAGTAATGTAACTGCTATTGAAGTTAGTATGGCTACTTCATATAATTGGCAACCAGAAATTATTCCAATATATATAGACCAAAGTATGTAAAGCATATCTATTGGATCTTTTACGGCTGTTCTAAATCTTATAATTGCAAGAGCTCCTATTGTTCCTAAAGTAATTACAATATTTGATTGTAAACATAAAATTATTGTTGATATAAAAAATGGAAGTGTTGTTATTAAAATATTAAATTGTTTATTATAAAAACTTCTATGTGAAACATATCTGTAAATTAAAAATTCATAAATAGATAATACTAATACAACAAATAAAACAGATAAAGTTGTTGTTATTCCAATATCAATTCCAAATGAATTAAAAATATTTTCAAAAATTCTAATTATTATATTCATAACAAAATCCCCGTTATTTTTTTCCTTCCTAAATAATATTTTGAAAAAGAGGTTCGATTAAAACCAAAAGAGCAAACTAAATTTTTAATGTATCCTGGTAAAATGTCGTCAAACTTTACTTCTAAAACATGATAGTTTTGTTCCTGTAGTGGATAGTTTACGTAATTTCCAGTTAGAAAATTATCAATATCGTATGACACAGAGATATTTGTATCTAAAGTTATTCTGATATTAACAATTGGTTCAATAAATGCAGTTCTTTCATAATCAATAATTACTTTTGGCATAAAGTTTCTATTAATAATATCAATAATAAATTCTTTTAATAGCTTTTCTTCTGTTTTCCAAAAAACTTCCATGTAGTCACCATTAATTATAGAATTATATTCATTAATAGATATTTGGCATTTTCTTTTATGACATTTTCCAAATAGTTTCTCTTTTTTTTCTAAATATAAATTTGTATTTAAATCATTATAATATCTTATTCTCCATTTTGATCTTTTAAAATCACCTGATTCTACTTCTTTTGCAGATTTATTTTTATAATCATCAAAATATAAACTATGTATAATATATTTACCATTTTCATTCGAATTTTGATCAAGTGATAGTAAATTAGAAATTCTGGATTTTAATAATTCTAAATTGCAATTTGAACACACATATTTCCACTCATTACGGTATTTTTTCATTTAAACCTCCTGATAAATTCTATCATAATTTGAAGAATTGTGTCAATATATCAAGGCTTTTGTATTTTTTAGTACAAAAAGAAAAAATCCCGATAAATCGGGATTTTTGGTGCGCCCTCAAGGATTCGAACCTTGGACCCACCGGTTATGAGCCGGTTGCTCTGACCAGCTGAGCTAAGGGCGCGTCTTTTATTTTCAAGACAAGAATTATTATAAACTAATAGATTTAAGATGTCAATAGTTATTTTGAAAAATTATTATAAAAAACTGAAAAAATAGTATTGACAACTTACAAAAATAACATTATAATAAAATACGTGCTCAAACAGAACACATGGGTAGGTGGTCGAGTGGTTAATGGCACCAGACTGTAAATCTGGCGACGAGAGTCTACGATGGTTCGAATCCATCCCTGCCCACCATTTTATTTTTAAAATAAAAGTGTTGACAAATCAATTACGATGTAGTAAAATAAATCACGTCAACGGTAAACTAATGGTCGCTTAGCTCAGCTGGGAGAGCATCTGCCTTACAAGCAGGAGGTCATAGGTTCGAACCCTATAGCGACCA
>CANROH010000076.1 GCA_947632185.1 uncultured Clostridia bacterium | reverse complement strand
GAACTATGTCTAGTATTAGAATGTGAGCCAAAAGAACTATTATTAAAAATAGATTAATTTTTTATTAGTTTAATCTATACTTATTGATCGCTTCTTGTTTCATTTGTTCACACATAGCAAAACCTGCTACAAAGGCTTGTTCCCCAATTTCATCTTGAAGTCGTATATTGCAAAAGTCTAATTGTCTTAATAATATTATTTGTTGATCGTTAAATTGTTGTTCTAATTGCATTTGTAATTTATTTTTAATATGTATTATATGTTTTTGAAATTCACTAGGTTTGTATAAATATTGTACAAAATTATTGTATAAATTTACTAATAATTTTGTATCTTGATGTTTATTCTTATTTTCAAGATCATCATCAAATTTTTCTATAAAATCTTTTACTGTTTTTTCAATATTATCATCTCTTTGTTTAAGTTTTATAATTTCATCTATTGTTTGTTTTAATTGTTTATTTTTTACAATATCTTTTTTCAAATGTTCTAATTTTTCAATTTCTTCATTTATTTTTGACATTTTTGATCCTTCTTTCAAAAAATATTATTTTAAAATATATTTTATTAATATAACTAAAATAATTTTCCACTTAAAAAAAATATTGAAATATAAACATTTTTTTAACAAAAAGTGAAAAAATGAAAATTTAAAATATTTTATTTAATTTCTAAATAATATAATAATTATTATTAATTATATTATTTATATTGTATTCTGAAAAACATTTTATAAATATTAGAATTTTTCACTTAATATTCATTTTTAATTAATATTCCAATATTTTTTAGAAGTGAAAATTTATTTTATACTAAATATTAAATTTTATATTAGTTATTTTTTGTATAAATATAGCTTATTTCAATTTTTAGTTATGTTTATTTTTATTGCTTTTTCTATTCCTAATTTATCTATATCATTTAAAAATGTTTCATTCCTAATATTTTGCTTTAAAAAATTAATGTATCTTTGATGTTTTGCTAATGAAAATATTTTTTTGCATTCTCTGATCTGCTTTTTGCTTAATGAAATTGTTTCTCCATTATGCTGTCCTGTTACAATAAAAGTTCCTGCAATAACATCATATTTTATAACTCTATTTAATGGTAATCCTGTAATTTTGCCTTCGTCATTAATTACAAGATCTATATTATGCTTTAATTCAATAATATCTATTGTTCCTTCTACTATATGCTGTAAATTTTTTAATGTATGTTCAATTTTTACTTGCTTTGGTTCTTCATTTGGCTCTACTATTAATACTCTGATCTTACTCATTTTTTTGCTCCTTTTCATACAACTACATTTACTTTTCCGTCTTTAATTTTAATTCCAATTTCTTTAATTTCTGTTTCTTTTTTTAAAACTATTACACAGTCAAACCCTAATGTTAAATCTCTTCTTTCATCTTTCCAGTCTTGCTCTTTTTCACTTACATATAAGAAAAACAATATATCTCTGCTTTCTGTTTCTTGATGTATAATATGATATACTTTTACATTCTTTTTTAATTCAAATTGCTTGATCAATTGTAATTGCTCATCATTTGCTTTTAATAAATCTCCTTGAACTTCTGATATATATATAATATCTTCTTTTGAAAAATCTTCTATTACATCTTGTTTTAATTTTAAAATTTTCATACGTTCAATGGACTCTTGTTTCATCTTAATTATATTTTCTAATTCCATATATATTTACCTTTCATTTAATCTTTCATTACTTCGTCTTTATATTCTCTAAATTCTACGCCTTTAAAATCGTTGTAATCTAAAACATATTCCTCATTTATATACCTTTCGTGAACTTTATCTATTGCCTCGTTTAATGAATTTGCCTTTACTTTCACTACCTTTTGTAATAGTTCCTCTATTTCTATTTGAAATACTTTTTTCATATCTAATCATCTCCTAGAAATACATCATCTTCATCTACTATATATTGTTTTTTAGTTTCCATTTCTTCTATTAAATAAGTTTCATCATCTGTGTTTACTTTTAAAATCTTTCCATATTGCACATATTTTCCTATTGCAAAAGGTTTTATTTGTCCTTCTTTAAATAACATTTTTTTATTTATCCTTCCATTGTTATATTATTTATTACATTTACTAACCCATTACTAATACCTAAAAAAGATCTATTTTTTGCCTCTTTTTGAATTGCTGTTTGTATTTGCTTATATGTATAATTACCATATAATTCTCTTTCTAGATCATCTATTAGTCTAAGTATAATTGTTGCTTTTCTCAAATTTATACCTTCTTTCTATTTAATTTCAATATTTAATTATCTTTTCTAATAGTCATAAACTTTATTATATTTTCTGTAATTCTATAATATCTCTCTATTTCGCTTATAACACTACTATCTGCTTCAAATTCAAATAAAACATAATATCCTTCTTTATATTTTTGAATTTCATAAGCAAATTTTCTCTTTCCTAATTCTTCTACTTTTGTAATAAGTCCATTATTAGTATTTATTATTTCTTTTACTTTTTCTATTATTGTTTTTATTTCTTGATCTTCTGCTTTTGGTGTTACTATAAATATACTTTCATATTTGCTCATTATTTTATTTCCTTTCTATTATTTCAAATTTATCTTCTCCGATTATTAAACCTAGTGAACTACCATTTTCCCAAATCATATGAACTGTGCCAATATCATCTACAAAGTCTACAATTCCTATTGTTCCGTCTGGTACAGGCTGTGGATCGTTGTTCATTTTTATAAGTTGTATCTTAGTTCCTTTTTTGTATTTTGATTTGATTTCTTCTACTTGTTTATTACTAATTTTTCTTATTGTTCTTACTTCCTTTTTTTCATTTTTTAATAAATCTATTACATCATTTAAAGTATTTTCTATTCCTGTAAAAATAAGTTCCCATTCTTTTTTTAATTCCTGTTCATCTTCTATAATATAATCTTCTTTGCTTATTTTATAAAATGCTGGTGGGATCTCTTTTTTTCTTTTTACTTCTGCAATTTCATAATGTTTGTCTTTATAATTTCTGTAATAAATATGCACTAATGTTTTTTCAGTTGTTTTTTTATTTATCAAGTATCCTAATGAACAACCTTCGTTTTTCCCTTTTATAAGGATATTTAATGCAAAATCTTTATTTAATAAATTCATATACATTCCTTCCTAAATATTAAAAGTTAGACATTTAAAAACTTAATATAAATGTATTTTTCTACCTCGTTTTACACTTATAATATAAGTTTTGAACATCTAACTTTTACTAGCAATATTTATGCAATTTTTACAGCCTTCTGTTGCAATTATTTTTGCAATATTAGCAGACTTAATATACTGTAATATTAATTTTGCCTGTTCCTTTATATCAGGATATTTCTGCATTAGTTCACTATAATTTTCTATAATGTATATGTATCTTTCTTTTGAAAGTCCAGTTAGTTCTCTAGCATTAGGATCTAACATATTATATTTGCCTTGTTGCCTTACTACTTCATAAGAGAATAAATCACTTTTTAATCTATCTCCTTGTAAAATAGTTTCTAATTCCTTGCATTGTTTTATAATATCTTCAGCCAGAATTTCTTTTGTATTAATATTAGATTTTTCTTTTAAACACACTTTCGAAACACCCCCCTTTAATAGACTTCTTGTATATTAATTATATAGCCAATTTCAAACAAAGTCCCTAGTTTTACAGGTATTTCAAAAAATATAACGGGTTTTTATATTTATTTTTTCATTATTTCAAATGCTTTTTGTAAATTAACTTTTGATTTTTCAAGAATTATATTGATATAATTGTAATCATCTCTATTTATTTCAGCGATAAATTCTGTTTGATTAATGAAGTTATTTATTATTTTATTTATAGCATAAACATTATCTATTAATTTACTGTCAAAAATAGTTTCTTTGATTTCAATTATTTTTACCATTATACACCTCTGGTATTATATTATTTATAATATTTTACAGATTATAGTCCGTAAGAATTTTGTTTATTTTTTCTAATAATTTGTTATATTCCTCTCTTGATACTCCTGTACCTTCTAATGACTTACTTAATTTCAGATCTTCATCGTCCATTTCTTTTTCATCTCTATAATATAAGAGATATTTTTCTTCTAAAACATCAAATTCATAATTGGTATATATTTTATCTTGTACTTTTATACCCAATTTATCTAATATTTGTTTATCTTTTTTATTAAAGTATTTGTTTAAGTCTATAAATTCCTCTGTATGATATTTTTTATCCCATTCCTCATAATTGAATTCTTTTAAATATGCTCCTTTATCTAGCCTATCCATATTATTTTTAATATTAGAAAATTCCTTTATTTCTTGTTTTAACATTTCTCCTTCTCCTTTCGATATTCTATTATTTACAACTGACAGATTAACCATATAACAAAAATGATCATAAGTTTCGTTTTCTATTATGTCCATAATGATATAATCTGCTATTTTAAAATTTAAAACTTTTTCTAGTTTTTCTTTAAGTAATTTTTTTATTCTTTTTTGCTTGTATATTGTTATTTTTTGTTGCTTTATTTCTTCTGTTTCTAGTATTGCATAATTACTTAAATTATTTTGCATAATATTTATATCTCCTTTCCTTGTGTATATTGTATCATTTCTTTCAAAATGTTGAAAGGTTTTGACGAAATTTCTTTCAATTTGTTGAAAGGTTTTAGAAGAATAATTTGCTAGAATGTACTAAATAGGTGGTGTTTATATGGATTTTTCTGATTTAATTGCTCTGAAAATACAAGAACTAATGGAACAACAAAATATAACAATTTATAGATTACAAGATATGTCTGGTGTATATGCTTCAACTATTGATTTATTCCTAAATAGAAAGACTAAAACTATTAGACTTGAAAATTTATTATATATCTGTGATGCCTTAAATATAAGTTTATCTAAATTTTTTGCTGATAAAAGATTTGAAAATGCTGAGGCTAAAGACTGGTTAAAGAAAAAGAAATAAAGTAATTACTGCTAAACAATAGTGTAATTACTTTTTATTTTTCTTGTAATATATTGTTATTTTTTCGCCTATATGATATACTAATATAAAATTAATATACGATTAATAGGCAGATTGTAACTCTGATAAATGTGGCTATTATATTTATGCAAATGCTATTTTTCTTAATAAATTGCAACTTATTGCAAAACCATCAACGAAAAATAGGGGGTTCGTATTTTGTAAGTTTCGGTTCACCAAAAAAAGTGTCAACCAAAATCTGGTTGACACTTTTTTTATAGATAAATGCGACATTTATGATGTGTTAAAATATTATTTGAAAGAGGTGATATTTATGGCACAAACATTAGTTAATTTTAGAATAGATGAAACAACAAAA
>CANROH010000075.1 GCA_947632185.1 uncultured Clostridia bacterium | reverse complement strand
TTCTGCTAAAACTGCGGCAAGCATTGCATTTATTGTTGCGCCTACAGAAACAACATCCATATATATAGATGTACCTTTTAATTTTTTGGCTTTAGCAATAATATTTCCATTTGAAACTTCAACAGTTGCACCTAGTGCTTCAAATGTTTTAATGTGTTGATCTATAGGTCTTGCTCCTAAATTACATCCTCCAGGAATTCCAACTTTTGCACTTCTACATCTTCCAAGCAAAGCACCTAAAAGATAATAAGATGCACGGAATTTTCTTGTTGTTTCTAGTGGAATGTTATTTGAATTTATTTGACGAGTATCTATTGTAATTTCGTGTTCTGTATTCCAAGTAATTTTTGCACCCAAATCTGTTAATATATCACAATATAATTTTACATCACTTATATTTGGTAAGTTATCAATTGTACAAATTCCATTTATTAAAAGAGTAGCGGGAATAATAGCAACAGCAGCATTTTTAGCCCCACTTATAACTACTTCACCTTTTAAAGGAGTCTTACCAGTAATAACTAATTTTTCCAAAATACTTACCCCCATATTTTGCATAAAAATAATGAGCAAAAAATTCTCAATATGGAATATATCATAAAAAGAATTTATTGACAATACATTTTTAAAACTTTAAATATTTGTAAAAAAATAAAGCCACCGAAAGAGAATCTAACGATGGCTTTTAGTAGTTATTTATTAGAAAACATTTCTATAATTTTAAATTTTAATTTTATAGTTTCAGAATTATTTGTAATAATAGAAAACTCTTCGTCAGAAAGATTTTCTTTCAAATCATTTTGAGATTCTTCATCAATAACGCCTGATGAGATATCAACAAAGCAAAGTGGTGGAAACAAAGAACACCACCAATTTTGCCCACTAGCTTGGCCAATTTCTATTTTTAAAGCATCATAATATCCAGCTGGTAATGATATATTTCCATATATTTTAGTAGGAAAATAAAAATTACCAATTTTTATTTTGACAGGATATGAATATCCTTCTTCTTCAATTGTTTTTTCTGCAATTTTTTGAAATTGTGATAAATTTTCTTGGGCAAGTGCAATTGCTTCATCTTTTGATATATTATCAAAAGTTAATGTATTCATGTACTCTATTATATTATCTCTAACTTTTAATTTTAACTCTTGATCTTCTGAAGAGTCACTATTTGCTAAAATATGAAGTCTGAAAAAGTTATTAGATAAATCTTGTGAAATTGTATGTGCATAAGATGATATTGTAACTAAAATAAAACAACATAAAAGCATTAATAAAACTATAATTTGTCTTTTTTTCATAACTAATATCTCCTTTTAATATAAAATTTCTATTTAATAAAGTTTTAGGTAAAACTTGAATTTAATTTTAAAAATTCCATGACTTTTTATATAAGTAAGTATTTGCAAAAAAATTAAAAAATATGCAAAAAATTTTACATAAAAAACGACGATAATTTTAAAAATAAAAATGGTAAAATGCTACTGCTGTCGAAAAAATGACTACGATTTAAATTGACCTAAAATGTCACAAATGGTAATATTATATAGATTTAAAATATATGGAGGTATTGAGAATGAATAATAAAAAAATCTGTAGTTTTTTTGTAAGTGAGTATCACTTATTGACAGTCCTATTACCATATATAAATGAAAAAATATTAGAAGAAAAGAATATTGAACTAGTTTTACAAAATGATATGAATATCAAAGTAAAAGAATATTTAAGTAAAGTTAAATCACTAAATTTGGAAAATGAAGAAATATTAAAATTAAAGTGGAAAAAGACTAAAATAGAAAAAGTAACTTTAAAAAGTAAAGAAATAATAATTGTTGTAGGAAACCAAAAATATATAGAAGATGCTAAAAAAATAATTGATATAACATCAAATATAGAAGAAATTGTTGATTGTTATAGTATATCTAATGATATGGAAGAAATTAATAAAATTGTGGCAAGATATGAAGAAATATTAAATACAGATGGAAAACATAATCTTGAAAAAAATTCACAAAACACACAAAAAAGAAAAACAATTCAAACACAAATGTAGAATAGTATGACAATATAAAATAGACCTTGTCAAGAATTGTTTTATTTTTTTGAAAACGTTAACATGCTAGAGTCATGTGAGATTGCTCTAAAAATTGTATTTACTATTTTTTATTGACTAATCAAAAAAAATGATATAATATATACCAAAAGAAACAATATAGGTTCTAATGAATTCATTGAATAGAAAGGAGCATATAATGAAAGAAGAACTAGAAAAGGTAAAGGAAAAATTAAAAAAATATGGTCAAGAACATTTACTTTTGAAATATGATGAAATGAATGATGAACAAAAAGAAGAATTATTAGATCAAATAGATAGTATAGATTTTGATTTAATGAAAGAATTATATGAAAAAGCAAAACAACCTGTAGATCTTGGAAAAGTTACAATAGAACCAATAGAACACGTAGATAAATCAAAACTAACAGTTGGCGAACGAGAGTTGTATGAGAAAAAAGGTATTGAAGCAATAAAATATAATAAATTTGCTATTGTAACTATGGCTGGAGGACAAGGAACACGACTTGGCCATTCAGGACCTAAGGGAACATATATATTTGATGTTGAAAAAAATAAATCAATTTTTGAAACGTTGTGTGAAACATTAAAGGATGCTTGGAGACAATATGATACAGTTATTCCTTGGTATTTAATGACTAGTAGAGAAAATAATGAGGCAACTATAAAATTTTTTGAAAAGAATAACTATTTTGGATATCCAAAAGATGCCGTAAAATTCTTTAAACAAAGTGAATTACCAATGATATCATTAGATGGAAAAATTTTACTAGAAACTAATGGTATGATAAAAAAGGCTGCTGATGGACATGGTGGAACATTGCAATCTATGCAAAAAAATGGCGTTATAGATGAAATGAAACAAAATGGAATTGAATGGGTCTTTATTAATGGTGTTGATAATGTTTTAGTAAAACCAGTTGATCCATTATTAATAGGAATGGCAATTCACAATAAAGTTTTAAGTGCTGTAAAGTCAATTGCAAAAACTGACCCTAAAGAAAAAGTTGGTGTTTTATGTAGAAAAAATAAAAAAGTAGGTGTTGTAGAATATACTGAAATTTCAGAAGAAATGGCTAACCTAAGAGATGATGATAGGGATTTAGTTTATGGTGATGCTTATGCATTATTTAATTTATATAATATTAAAGGTTTAGAAAAAATAAGTGAATTAAAACTTCCATATCATACAGCAGTAAAAAAGGCTACATATTTAGATGAAAATGGAAAAACAATAAAAGGTGATAAACCAAATGCATATAAATTTGAGATGTTTATATTTGATTCATATGAAATGTTTGAAGATGTATTGGTTCTAAGAGTTAAAAGAGAAGAGGAATTTGCTCCTATAAAAAATGCTGAAGGACAAGATAGTCCAGAGACAGCAAGAAAATTATATAATGATTATAAAAATAAAGTTGAATGTAATAAAAAATACAAATATTGGTCAACAAATTTATTATTTGATCAAGAAACAAGACAAGAATTATTAACAATTGCTGGAAATGAAGAAGAAATTAAAGATAGATTTTATAAAGACTTAGAATTTGGAACAGCAGGAATGAGAGGAATTATAGGTAATGGTACAAATAGAATGAATATTTATACTGTTACAAAAGCAACACAAGGATTAGCAAATTATATTTTAAGACAAGGAACTGAAAATAAAGGTGTAGTTATAGCTTATGATTCTAGAAACATGTCTCCAGAATTTAGTCAAGCTACAGCACTTTGTTTAAATGCAAATGGAATTAAAACTTTTATATTTGATTCTTTAAGACCAGTTCCAGAATTATCTTTTGCAGTTAGAGAATTAGGATGTACAGCAGGAATTATGATTACAGCAAGTCATAATCCACCAGAATATAATGGATATAAAGTATATTGGGATGATGGAGCACAAATAGTAGCACCACATGACAAAGAAATAATTGCCGAAGTAAATAGAGTAAAAGATTATTCATTAATAAGATCAATTACACTTGAAGAAGCAAAAAAATTAAAACTATACAATGTAATTGGAAAAGCTATGGATAAATTATATATAGAAGCAATAAAACAACAAATATTAAATCCAGATATAATAAAATCAGTTGGAAAAGATTTAAAAATTGTTTATACACCATTACATGGAACAGGAAATGTACCTGTACAAACAGTTCTAGAAGAATTAGGATTTAGTAATGTATATGTAGTTCCTGAACAAGAATTACCAAATGGAAGTTTTCCAACAGTAGATTATCCAAATCCAGAAGACTTAAAAGCTTTTGATTTAGCATTAAAACTTGCAGAGGAAAAAGATGCAGATTTAGTATTAGCAACAGATCCTGATGCTGATAGATTAGGAGTTTTAGCTAAAGATAAAAAAACAGGAAAATATATGCCATTTACAGGAAATATGTCAGGATTACTAATTGCTGAATATATATTATCTCAGAAAAAAGCAAAAAATAAATTACCAAAAAATGGAGCTTTAGTAACAACAATAGTATCATCAAATTTAGCACAAGCAATTTCAAAAGAATATGGAATTGATTTCATAGAAGTTTTAACAGGATTTAAATATATAGGAGAACAAATAAGAAACTTTGAAACAACAGGAAGTAAACAATATTTATTTGGATTTGAAGAGAGTTATGGTTGTTTAGTTGGAACACATGCAAGAGACAAGGATGCGGTTACAGCAGTTATGATGCTTTGTGAAGCTGCAGCATATTATAAAAAACAAGGAATTACTTTGTGGGATCAAATGATGAATATATACAAAAAATATGGATTCTATAAAGAAACAATTTCTACAATTACACTAAAAGGTGCTGACGGAGCAATTAAAATGAAAGAATTACTTGATGGAATAAGAAATAATCCACCAAAAGAATTAGGAGGATATAAAGTTACTAAAGTTAGAGATTATCAATTAGGTAAAATCGTAGATACAAAAACAGGAAAAGAATCAGAAACAGGATTGCCTACATCAAATGTGTTATACTATGAATTAGAAGATGATGCTTGGTGTTGTGTAAGACCATCTGGAACAGAACCTAAAGTTAAGTTTTATATGGGAGTTAAAGGTAAATCTATTGAAGATGCAGAAAATAAATTAGAAAAATTAAGAAAAGATACGATAGCTTTATCTGAAAAATAATTATAAAAAATTTTTAAAAAATTAAAAAATTTTTAAAAAATTAAAAAAAATATTGACAATATAAAAAAAATATTGTAATATATAAAGGCAGTTGCAATTTATGCAACTGCCCATATTTATATGGGCTATTAGCTCAGGTGGTAGAGCACTTGACTTTTAATCAAGTTGTCCCGCGTTCGAGTCGCGGATAGCTCA
>CANROH010000074.1 GCA_947632185.1 uncultured Clostridia bacterium | reverse complement strand
TATGGAGCAACTTCAGATGCATATCATATAACTTCACCAGATCCAGAAGGGATTGGTGGAGCAAGAGCAATGCAAAGAGCAATGACAGATGCAAATATTAAACCAAATGAAATTGATTATATTAATGCACATGGAACCTCAACACACTTGAATGATTCTACAGAAACAAAATCAATTAAACTAGCTTTAAAAGATGCTAGCAAAAAAGTAAAAGTAAGTTCAACTAAAGGAAATACAGGACATCTTTTAGGAGCAGCTGGTGCTATGGAAGCAATAATATGTGTTAAAGCAATTAATGATGGAATAATACCACCTACTATAAATTATAAAGAAAAAGATGAAGAATGCGATTTAGATATAGTTCCAAATAAACCAGTAAAGCAAGATTTAAATATTGTTATGTCTAATTCATTAGGATTTGGCGGACATAATGCAAGCATAATACTTAAGAAGTTTGCTTGAGTAAAATTGTAAAACTTTTTATTAAAAAATGGAGGAATTTAAAATGGAATATGAGAAGATTAAACAATTAATGGATGATATGGAAAATTCAAAATTAACATCACTTGATATAGAATTTCCAGATGGAATTAAGATAAAAATGGAAAAAAATTCAAATACTCCAAAAGAAGAAGTTGTAAATAATGTTTCTATGTCTATTCAGGAAGAAAAAAAAGAAAATGTAGAAGGAAATATAGAGGGAAATATTGTAAAATCTCCAATGATAGGTACTTTTTATATGAAACCTTCTCCTGAAAGCAGTCCATATGTTGAAGTTGGAAGTGTTGTAAAAAAAGGGACAGTACTTTGCATAATAGAAGCTATGAAATTAATGAATGAAATTGAATCTGAATATGATGGTAAGATAGTAGAAATATTTGTTAATGATGGTGAACCAGTTGATTATGGTAAGCCTTTATTTAGAATTGTATAAAACGAAAGGAATTCAAAATGTTAGATAAAGAACAAATAAAAAAAATAATTCCTCAAAGAGAGCCATTTTTAATGATTGATGAGGTTGAGGAGTATATTCCAGGAGAATCTTGCATAGCATATAAAAATGTAAACGAGGATGAATGGTATTTTAAAGGTCATTTCCCAGGAAATCCAATTATGCCTGGAGTTTTAATAACAGAGAGTTTAGCTCAGGCTGGTGCAGTTGCTATACTTTCTATGGATGAAAATAAAGGAAAAAATGCTTTGTTTGGTGGAATTGAAAAAATGAAATTTAAAAAAATGGTTCTTCCTGGTGATAAGTTGAAACTTGAAGTAAAAATAATTAAAAGAAAAGGGCCAATTGGCGTAGGAGAAGCAATTGCTACAGTAGGCGGAAAAATAGCAGCTAAGGGAGAACTTACTTTTGCTGTAGTATAGTTTAATTTGCTAAACCAAATATGGAAAGGAAATAAAAATATGAATAAGATTTTAGTTGCAAATCGTGGTGAAATAGCAGTTCGTATTATTAGGGCTTGTAAAGAAATGAATATAAAGACAGTTGCAATATATTCAGATGTAGATAAAGATGCATTACATACTCGTTTAGCAGATGAAGCTATATGTATTGGGCCTTCAGCATCTAATAAAAGTTATCTAAATATTAAAAATATAATTGAGGCTGCATATATTACTGGTGCAGATAGTATTCATCCAGGATTTGGATTTTTATCTGAAAATTCACAATTTGCAAGTATATGTAGTGAATCAAATATAAAATTTATTGGTCCAACAAGTGAGGTTATTGAATTACTTGGTAATAAATCTAATGCTAAAGAAATGATGAAGAATGCGGGAGTACCTGTAATACCAGGATCTAATGGTAGTATAAAAGGATTAAAAGATGCAGAACAAATAGCAGAAAAAATTGGCTATCCAGTAATATTAAAAGCAGCAAATGGTGGCGGTGGCAAAGGAATTAGAGTTGTAAATACTAAAGAAGAACTTACTACAAATTATAATATTGTTAAACAAGAAGCTAAAAATTCTTTTAATGATGATGAAATCTATATTGAAAAGTATATAGAAAATCCAAGACATGTTGAAATTCAAATATTAGCAGACGAATTTGGTAATGTAATTCATTTAGGTGAAAGAGACTGCTCAATTCAAAGAAAACATCAAAAAATGATTGAAGAAACACCTTCAACAGTAATAGATGATAAACTAAGAAATAAAATGGGTGAAGTAGCAATTAAAGTTGCAAAAGCGGCAGGATATACAAGTGCTCGGTACAGTAGAATTTTTAGTTGATAAAAATAAAAATTTTTATTTTATGGAAATGAATACAAGAATACAAGTGGAACATGCTATAACTGAAATGAGAACAGGAATAGATATTGTTAAAGAGCAAATTAAAATTGCTGCTGGTGAAAAACTAAAGTTTAAACAAAAAGATATAGAATTTAGAGGACATTCTATAGAATGTAGAATAAATGCAGAAAATCCTAATAAAAATTTCATGCCATGCCCAGGAAAAATTACTGGACTTAATTTACCGGGTGGAAATGGAGTAAGAATCGACTCTGCAATTTATGATGGATATACAATACCACCTTATTATGATTCTATGATTGCAAAAATAATTGTTTATGGAAATACAAGAAATGAAGCCATAGCAAAAATGAAAAGATCTTTGGAAGAGTTAGTAATAGATGGAGTTGAAACAAATAGGGATTTCTTATTTGATATAATAAAAAATCCAGATTTTATTAGAGGAAATTTTGATACATCATTTATAGAAAAAATGATGTAAAATAAAAAGGAGCTAATATATGATTGTAGATAAAATAAAAAAAAGAGAGCCATCTGCAAAAAATAAAAAAGCTAACATAGATATACCTGTTGGAAAATGGATTAAATGCGATGAATGTAAAGAAATTATTTATAAAGAAACATTAAAAAATAATTTAAACATATGTCCAAGTTGTGGACATTATTTTAGAATGCATATAAATAGAAGACTTGAGCAAATAATTGATGAGGGAACATATCAAAGATTTGATTTAAATATTGATACAAGTAATCCACTTAAAATGGATGAGTATACAAAAAAATTGAAATCTTTAAGAGAAAAAACAGGTCTAGAAGAAGCAGTGGCTTGTGGTACTGGAAAAATTAATGGAGAAGATGTTGTAATTTGTATAATGGATAGTGGCTTTATGATGGGAAGTATGGGAATAGTTGTTGGAGAAAAAATTACATATTCAATTGAAAAAGCCATAGAAAAAAAATTACCATTAATAATTTTCTCAGTTTCTGGTGGAGCAAGGATGCAAGAAGGTATAATTTCTTTAATGCAGATGGCAAAAACGACTGCTGCACTTACAAAATTAGATGAAGCTGGCCTTTTATATATATCTGTTTTAACAGATCCAACTTATGGAGGTGTTACTGCTTCTTTTGCAAGTTTAGGAGATATTGTTTTAGCAGAACCAAAATCAATGATTGGTTTTGCTGGACAAAGAGTAATTGAACAAACAATTGGTGAATCTTTACCAGAAGGATTTCAAACTGCTGAATTTATGTTAGAACACGGATTTGTAGATAAAATTGTTGAAAGAAAAGATTTGAAAAATACTCTTTATAAACTAATTCAATATCACAAATAAAATATAAAGTAAGAGGTGAGAAAATGGTAAATAAAAAATTGTCTGCTTGGGAAGTAGTTGAAATAGCTAGAAATCCTAAAAGAAAAACTGCAATTGAATATATAGAAAAAATTTTTGATGAATTTATTGAATTACATGGAGATAGAAATTTTAAAGATGATAAATCAATAATATGTGGTCTATCAAAAATAGAAAATCAAAATTTCACAATTATAGCTGAACAAAAAGGAAGAAATACAAAAGAGAATATTGAAAGAAATTTTGGAATGCCAAATCCTGAAAGTTATAGAAAAGCAATAAGATTTATGAAACAAGCTGAAAAATTTAAAAGACCAGTAATCACTTTTATTGATACTAAAGGTGCATATCCGGGTATTGGAGCTGAAGAAAGAGGTCAACGGAGAAGCTATTGCAAAATCTATGTTTGAAATGGCAAAATTAAAAGTGCCGATTATTACAATTGTAATAGGTGAAGGATCAAGTGGCGGTGCTTTAGCAATAGGTGTTGGTAATAAAGTTTTTATGCTTGAAAATGCAATTTATTCAATTCTTTCGCCAGAAGGTTATAGTAGTATTTTATGGAAAGATCCATCAAGAGTTAAAGAAGCTGCTGAAAAGATGAAATTAACTGCAAAAGATTTGCATGATTTAAAAGTTATTGATAAAATAATAAAAGAGCCATCAGAAGGAGATGACAAAGAGAATTTCAATAAAATATGTAAATCTATAAAAAAAGAAATTTTATCTTCTATAAAAGAATTTAATGATAAATCAGAAAGTGAAATTGTAGAGCAAAGATATCAAAAATTTAGAAATATGGGAGAATATATTAAATTGTAAAACATTAAAAAAATAAAAGGAGGTAAAGATGTTATTAGATAATAAAACAATACTAATAATGGGAATAAGAAATAAATGGAGTATTGCTTATGGTATAGCAAAATCAGCATATGAAAATGGTGCTAAACTTATTTTTACATATATGGGTGAAGAAAATAAAGATAAAATTGAAGAATTAATAAAGGATTTTGAAGGAAGCAAATCATATGTTTTAGATGATGCAGCAAATGATGAAATGGTAAAAGGTGTATTTCAAAAAATAAAAGATGAGAATGGGAAAATAGATGGAATTGTTCATGCTATAGCTCATGCAAATACAGAAGATTTACATAATGATTTTATTTATACAAGTAAAGAGGGATTTAGTCATGCAAATGATGTTAGTGCATATTCTTTTGTACTTACATCAAGAGTGGCTAAAGAATTAGATATATTAAATGAAAATGCAAGTCTTGTTACATTAACATATATTGGTTCAAGCAAAGTTTTAGAAGGATATAATATAATGGGAGTTGCAAAAGCAGCTTTAGAAGCTAGTGTTAGATATTTAGCAGAAAATTTAGGAAAAGAAGGAATAAGAGTAAATGCAATTTCAGCTGGACCTATAAAAACATTATCAGCTAAAGGAATTAAAGATTTTTCTTCAATATTAACTGTAGTAGAGGAAAAATCACCATTGCACAGAAATGTAACAACAATTCAAGTTGGAAATGTTGCGACATTTTTATTATCTAATATGTCAGATGCAATTACAGGTCAAGTAATTTATGCAGATAGTGGATATAATATAATGGGTGTATAGAAAAGAAGGGCTCCAAAATATGGAGCTTTTTATGTATAAAAAAATTTAAATATTTTTGAAACCAAAACCTATTTTGATTTGTATTAGTAGTATAGGGGGGAAAATTATGCTAAATGAAACATATGTAAAAGAAAAAATAGAAGAATATGCAGATATGGTTTATAGAATTGCTCTTACAAGATGTGGTA
>CANROH010000073.1 GCA_947632185.1 uncultured Clostridia bacterium | reverse complement strand
AAATATTTTAATGCAGGTGTATTGTCTATGAATTTAAAAGCTCTTAGAGAAATTAAATTTTTAGATAAATTCATATATTTACTAGATTCTGTAAAATATAAAGTTGCACAAGACCAAGATTATTTAAATAGGTTGTGTAAGGGTAGAGTAAAATTGTTAGACAACACATGGAATAGAATGCCAATAGGTGGTGATACAATTGCAAGAGAAAACTTAAAAATTATTCATTATAACTTATCATATAAGCCATGGCATTTTGAAGAAATTTTGTATAAAGAATATTTTTGGGAATATGCTAAACAAACTGAATTTTATGATGATATAATGAATATAAAAAATAGTTATAAACCTGAAGATAAATTCTTCGATATGGAAACTGAAAAGAGTTTAAAAGAATTAGATTTAAAGAAAGTGAATGTGTTGGAGATGACAGGGAAAGTCAAACCAAAAAGCAAATAAAAAAAGTAGTAGGAAAGAAAAAAAGTATTCCAAAGGCTAAAGATAGATTAGAAATTTTAGAAAAAATAGAACAACTTGAAAAAGAAGGAAAATTTGATGTTGATCCAGAAAAAGATCCACCAACAGTTACTCTTCAGCCTGAAGATGTTGATTACTTAAATCAAAAAAGTAGAAGCAAAATCAAAACTAAAATTGCAAATATGGTAGGAGAAAGATTCCTAGATGATATTATAAAAAGTAATAAATTGATTATTAGAGAAGTAAATGGAATTGAAAATTTAAATGCTCTAGAAAGTGGAGCAATAATTACTTGTAATCATTTTAATCCATTTGATGTATTTGCTATTGAAAATGTATATAGGTCATCTAAGTTTGCAAACAAAAAAACCTTGTATAAGGTAATTAGAGAAGGAAACTATACAAATTTTCCAGGATTATATGGATTTCTATTTAGAAATTCTGATACTCTTCCTTTAAGTTCGAATATTGAAACAATGAAAAAATTTTTAAAGTCTGTAAAAGATATTTTAAATAGAGGAGATTTTATTTTAGTATATCCAGAACAAAGTTTATGGTGGAATTATAAAAAACCAAAGCCATTAAAACCTGGTGCATTTAAGTTTGCTGTTGAAAGTAATGTACCTGTTTTACCTGTATTTATAACAATGCAGGATACAGAAATAATAGGTAAAGATGGATTCCCTATTCAAGAATATATTATTAATATTTTAGAACCGATATATCCAGTTAAAGAATTATCAGCTCATGCAAATGTTGAATTAATAAAGAATAAAAATTTTGAAATGTGGAAAAAGTGTTATGAAAAGTTTTATAGAGTTCCACTTGAATATACAACTAAAGTAAAAGAAGAAGTAAAAAATGGAGGATAATAGTAAAAAAATATTTTATTATAAAGATGAGTTAAACGATGAATTTTCACAGGCAAATATAACACCTAGAATAATTGATAAAGATTATAAATATGAGCATTCTGTTTTTTGGAATGTAGTTTCATACATAATACAAAATGTTTTATCGATGCCAATAAAATATTTATATGCAAAAATAAAATTTAGAATAAAATTTATAGGTAAAGAAAAGTTAAAAAAATACAAAAAACAAGGATATTTTATTTATGCAAACCACACTCAAGTGTTTGCTGATACATTTATTCCAAGTTTGGCGTGTTTTCCAAAAAGAAATTTTTTAATTGTAAATCCAGAAAATGTTTCAATGAAAGGCTTAAATCATATAGTTGAAATGCTAGGAGCAATACCTATTCCAAATAGAATAAATGGAATGAAAAATTTTTTAGAAGCAATTGAAAAACGTTCTAAAAAAGAAAAATGCTCAATTACAATTTATCCAGAAGCACATATTTGGCCATATTATACAAAAATACGAAAATTTAAATCGGTATCATTTAAATATCCTGCTCAATATAATAAGCCTGTATTTGCTTTAACAAACACATATAAAAGTTATGGAAAAAATAACAACAAAGTTAGAATTGAAACATATATTGATGGACCATTTATTCCTAGAGATGATTTAACAATAAAAGAAAATCAAGAATATTTATGTGATTTAGCATATAAGAAAATGGTAGAAAGAAGCAAAGAATCTAATATTGAAGTCATAAAATATATAAAATCAAATGATTAACAAGTAATATTTTTATTAATTATATAGCAATTTGTCTTTTTTATCTAAAGAACATGCAGTTGGATATTAGAGTATTATATTTGCAAAAAAATAGAAAATTCTAGAAAGTTCATTAAAATAGAAATTAAAAATCGAGTTTATAACTAATAAATTATACTGATAATATTTTTTAAAAAGGAGATAAAATATGAAAAAAGTATCCAAAATAGTTGATATTATTTTTGTTATAATTGCAATTTTATGCTTATGTGAATTTATTTTTATAAAAGGAATGTTTTCATGGCTTATATCTTTTTGTGCCATAATATTATTTGGAGCGGTTCAAATAATATTTTCTATTATAAATAAATCATATTATAAAGCAATAATAACATTATTACTTATTGTTTCAATTTGTTCTGGATATTTAGCATTAGCATAAAAAATTCTCAAAATATTTTAAGAATAATGAAAAAAATAATATTTCTGAGAATATCTATAAAAATATAGCAAAAAAGTATGAAATATTTTAAGTTTTATATAATTTGACAAAATTAAAAGCACACTCTGTAATCTTACAGATATGTGCTTTTTCACATTTTGAACTTTTCTCAAAATTTTCTAAAATTTCTTGAAAAATCCTTTAAAATCGTCGATATGACCATTTTAAAATGGCTATACCTACTATTTATTTTAATTTATCAAAATCTATTCTTATATTCATTATCCTTTATATTTATATAATACAGATGGTCTATGTCCAGATCCTTTTTGTACTTTATTTGTTTTTTCAACTTTATTTTTTATTGTACGTCTAAAATCTGGTGAAAGCAATGGTTTATTTAAAATTGCTTCATATACTTGCTGTAATTGTCCAAGTGTAAAATATTTTGGCATAATGTTAAATAAAATATCTGTGTATTCTATTTTATTCTTTATTCTGTCCAAGCCAGTTGCGATTACTATGGCATGGTCAAATGCAATGTTTTCATTTTTTACAACTTTGTAATCATAGATATTTGAAGTTTTTTCTTTCAATATTTTCATAACAGAAAATTCAATATTTTCTTTATCATTTTCTAAATAAAATGTTAAAAGAGTTTCCGAACTATTTTTAGTAGTTTCTTTTATTGTAATATTAAACCACGAAGTATTATCGGATAATTTTTCTTTTATCATATCTTTATTAATTAAAGTCATGTATGCACTAGATAAAACTCTCATTCTAGGGTCTCTATCAATACTACTAAAAGTATATAACTGCTCCAAATATATATTTTTTAAATTAGTTTCATCTAGTAAAATACGTTTTGTTGCAGTTTCTAAATCTTCGTTTATATGTATAAAGCCACCTGGTAAACACCATTTATTTATATAAGGATATGTATTTCTCTTTACTAAAAGAACACTGCATTTTTTTTCACCTAGTTTCCTATAATTATCTGAATTTAAATGAGATATGCTAAATATAATTATATCTGTTGTTACAGATAAAAGGTCGTAATCATACTTGTTATATTTTTTTAAAAATTCTTCTTCTGAAAATGGAGTTTTACTCATTTTCTACATTTCTCTCTTTCTGAAGTTTTATCCAGTTAATTAAACCAATGACTGCCATAATTAAATATATAGACTTTTTAGTTAAGTATACTGGGTCGAAGTCTACTATATACATTCCTACTGCAATTATATCTTGTATTAACCACCATACATATTGTTCTCTATATCTAAAGAATTGAAGAACTGTTGCTACAATTCCTAGACCTACCGTAAAAGCATCAAGTATAGCTGTTGTTCCATCAAATTTGTTTAATAGGAAATATAATGGTGCAACAATAATAATAATAGACAATGCTGAAATAATATTTCCTTTTGCATCAAGCTTTTTAGATTTAGTCTTTTCTTTTTCAATTTTGTCTCTATGTTTTACCCATATGTACCAGCCAACAATATTAACAGGCAAATATACTAAAAGTTCTAGTCCTAAAGTTCCATAAGTTCCTCTATAAGCAAGATATATAACATATACTATTGTATTAATTATCCCAAAAGCATAATTTGATATGCTTGCTTTCGCACAAAAGAAAATACATATAACACCACATATTGCACTAATAAAATTAATTACTGTAAGCCATGCAGGTAAAGTAGAAGAACTAGGACTAATAAAAGCAGAAACCATTGAATTTCCAGCGATTACAATCATAATTACAATCATTATCCATTCATACCATTTAAGACTTTTAAAAGATTTAATTAAATTATCCATTTTTTTCTTTCCTCCTCATTCATTTCTCTAATC
This sequence comes from uncultured Clostridia bacterium, assembly GCA_947632185.1. Lineage (GTDB taxonomy): Bacteria > Bacillota > Clostridia > TANB77 > CAG-508 > Scatovivens. The sequence goes on along the minus strand of CANROH010000073.1, from coordinate 1,202 downwards.
ATTGTACCACTTATTGGCACAGTTTTTCGTGCTTCATCAATAATCACATAATCTGCATTAAGATATGCACGATTGAAATAATCTGAATAATTACTTTCACTTCCAAATACAGCATCAAGTTGTCCGCACACATTAAGAACAAGTGGAGTTTCAGCATCCCAATCTTCACTACCGTCTTCTTTTTTGCAATTTGTAATATCAATTGCTTTGACTATTACGTTATCAAATTGCTTACAAGCTTCTTTAATTCTCTTAAATCTATCCTCAGGAAATAACCATTTATCATTTCCATAAAATAGTAGGACATATAGTTTTTCACACATGCTAGCAGCTTTTTTTACACAATAAAAATGTCCTTTATGAAATGGCATAAATTTACCTCCATACATTCCTACTTTATATTTTTTTGACATTATCTTTTTACCTCCTTGTTATTATCAATATGATAATAACATTATATTATTAATATTATTTAATGTCAAACACTAAATGAGAAATTGTGTATGTACTTGAAAATGAAAAATTGAAGAACTTGCTTTATCTCACAAAAAAAGATGATTATGTATTTTTAAGTGTAAATAGAGATCCTTATGTTCCTGAAAGATTATCAAACAAAATGCTTACATTTACGAGAATGTATAATTTAGAGTCTTGCATTGTTTATGGACTAAGACATAGTTTTGCAACTTTATGTAGTTAAAAAGAAGTACCTAATATAGTATTAAAAGAATTTATGGGACACGGATTTGTTTCAGCTATATTAGATAATTATGTTTCAGTTTCTGAATCTTATAAAAAAAGTGAATTAGATAAAATGTATGATTATTTTATTGAAAATAATATATTAGTAAATTAAAGTTTGTTTAGTAATTATTACTAAACAAGTTGGTGGGTAAAAAAATATCCCCCAAAAAATAAAAAATAATTTTGGTGGGGAAATTGTAAGCAGTTGAAAGAAATAATGAGAAAGCTTTACAGAGTTTGACAAAGAAAAAAGCCTATTTTTAGCCTTTTACAGCCGTTATCAAAATTTGAGCATAAAAAAGTATCAAATCTTCTGAAGGATTTGATACTGTAAGACTTTAATCTTTAATTTTTGGTCGAGGTGACTACCTCGAAAAGCCACATATCTATTGCAATTACTGCATTTTATAATCTCAAATCCATTTTGGAAATTTGACTTTGAAATTTTTTATCTAAAT
>CANROH010000072.1 GCA_947632185.1 uncultured Clostridia bacterium | reverse complement strand
GAGCTAGAAATAAAGAAAATATATTAAGAATATGCAAATTATTTGATGATTATAATATATCTTATTATTGCTTTTTACAAGATGAAGATGATTGGGGATATGGTAATAAAAATCAAACACCAGAAGAAAAACAAAAAGAATTTGAATCATTAGGGATAAAAAATGATATTGTTTTAAAATTATTTAATAAAGACTTAGAAGGAGAAAAGAATTCAAAAAATTTATTGCTTGTTTTACCAGCTGGAAAAGCAGCACATATAGAGGCTGGAATTGCGTATGGTTTAGGCAAAAAATGTTATGCAATAGGAGAATATGAAGTAACAGACACTTTATATAATATATTTGATGAAATATTCCCAAATCTAAATAAATTAGAAGAATTTTTGAGTAAATATAATAAAAATATTAGAAGAATGTGAACAAATAGTTTAAAATAGATAGAAAGGTGTTGAAGATATGGGATTATTTAATAAAAGTAAAAAAGAAGATAAAAAAGAGAAAGAAAAGTCAGAGCTTTATGCTCCTGGTTGGGATGCAATTGATGAGGAAGCAAAAAGAATATATCCTAGTCAAGAAAGTCCAAAACACTATGGAGCTTTAATTAAATGGAGATTAGGAGGACCAGACCCACTTGATGGTATAAGCATATATGATGGTGGAGATTACTGGCATTTTGTAACTTATGGATTATCAGAACTTTATGAAAAAGAAAGTGAAAATAAAGAGTGGAGTGGTTACGGAATGGAATTTACTTTCAAATTGAAGAAAGATAAATACGAAAATGAAGAAATGGAAATTAAATGTATTTGTGGTTTATTACAACAAATTGCAAGAATTACATTTAATAATGGTGAGATATTTAATCCATATGAATATTTGTATACAGGACAAACTACAGGAATAGATTCAAAACAAATATCTAATATTACTGGATTTATTACTATACCAGACACGAAATTTCAAACACTAAATACAGAAAATGGAAGAGTAGATTTTGTTGAGTTTATTGGAGCAACCGATGCAGAGCTAAAAGCATTAAAAAATAAAGAAATAACAGTTAAAGAATTATACGAAAAAATTGGCTCTGATATAACCAATTATAACAGACAATCAGTCATATAAATTACAATAATGTGATAGAAATTGAAAATAAAATGACTAATCTAGATGTTTTTATTGAATTTTATGTTCGATAAAAACATCTTTTTTTATTTTATGTTTATAATTTTGATATATATGAATTTTTTATAAAAACAATATGAGCATCTTAATTATATAGTGTTAACATTTACTTTCCATAGAGAATATAAATATTATTAGATAATTTAATATTAGAATAATTGAAAGGTGTAATTTTATTATGGATGAAAATAAAGAGATTGTTTTAAGTAACGAAATGGAAATAGAGTTTACAAACGGAAAGGGTGAAAATAATGAGTAATTCAAGTTTAGTTGATGTAAAAATTCCTGCAAATTCAAATAATTATGCTATTGGAAGAAATGGCAAAAAAATAGAAATGATAACTATACACCATATGGCAGGGGTTTTAACTGCTGAAGAATGTGGTTCAATATTTCAAAATAAAAATAGGATAGCATCTAGTCATTATGGAATTGGAAAAGATGGAAGAATTGGACAATATGTAGATGAAGAAAATACGGCTTATACAAATGGAAATTTACAATCAAATTTTAAAGCTGTAACGATAGAAACCTCAAACAGTAAAGCAAGTGGTAATTATCCAGTATCTGATAAAGTTTTAGAAACATTAATAAAATTAGTTGCAGATATAGCAAAAAGAAATAATTTAGGTACAATTGTAAAAGGAAAAAATTTAACTTGGCACAAATTATATTCTCAAACAAGTTGCCCAGGTGAGTATTTATTAAGTAAAATGGATTATATAGTTGATAAAGCAAATAAAATAAATATGAATGGGATAATAAACTCAGGAAATTTAGATGAAAAAAATTCAAATCAAGCTAAAAAAACAAATGAAGAAATTTCGGATGAAGTTATAAAAGGATATTGGGGAAATGGAGAAGAAAGAAAAACGAAATTGACAAATGCAGGTTATAATTATAATACAATTCAAAAAATGGTTAATAAAAAAATAAAATAAAAATTTCCATATTTGACAAATTATTAATTAATGGTGTATAATTTAAAGGTATTTGAAAGGAAAAATTAAAATCATGAATGAAATAGAAAATAGAAAAGTGCTAGTATCTTTTAAGATTTCAACATTAATTATAATTGTTTTGAGTATTATAGTTTTATCAATTACAATTGCTATAATAGTTAGTAATATATCAAAAAAAGATTTAAACAATGAAACAATGAGTGCTAGTAATTTTGATGATGAAGATATAATTAGTAAAGATATATATCATGATGAAGAAGCAAAACCAACTAAAACAATAATTGCTAATGTTTCTTCAAGATCTGCAATCGATAGAATTGGTGACAATATAGAATTTAGAACTCAATTTCAACAAGAAAATATTGAAGAACCTGATGTGCAAACTACTTCAATAGAAGATGTTACTATTTCAAAAGAAATGGATTTGACTGTAAGAACAGGTTTATCAAAAGATGATTTTATTACTTTAATATCAGGAGTTGAAGCAGATACATCTGGATTTTTTGAGGAAAATGCAGGTTTTATTTATGATATGTGTGAGAAATATTCTGTAAATGAAATATTTTTTTGTGGCTTAATATCTGCCGAGTCTGGATGGAATATTTCAAGTAATCATAGAAATTCACACAATTATATAAGTTTAATGTCACACAATGGTTTAATAAAATATTCTTCAACAGAAGAGGGGTTAGAGAAAGCTGCAGAAAGCTTACATTCTAAGTATTTATCTCCTGAAGGACAATTTTATAATGGTCCAACTCTTGCAGGAATAAAAACTAAATTTTGTCCATCATCAACTACATGGATAAATTTGGTTTATCAAAGAATGGAACAAATAATAAAGTAATATAAAAGACAAATCAATAAATTTTTATTGATTTGTCTATTTTTTTTAAGCCTAATATTTTTCTATATATAGAATTTTAGCAATATATGGAATTATTTCCCTAAAATTATACCATCCTGAACTTTTACTATCATTTTCTAAACCATTTGGATTAGAAATATAGACCATATCAATACCATCAGTTGCAAGTAGTAGCATATAGTGTGATTTATTTGTCCAACGATTGTTACCATTTTCATTCCAAACGCATACAATAATTGGTCTATTTGTTTCTAAATGTTTTATTATAGATTCTTTTGAACGATGGACAGTGTCGTAATAAAAATCTGAATTTTCAATTTTAAAAGTTTGAGATAATTCTTTAGATAGATTCTCATAGTTTAAAACAGGAAAATATTTTTTTCTTAAATCTTCTGGAGTGTAATTTTGATTATATCCACTTAAAATTATTGAAAGTGCGGTTATTCCACATCCGATTTTCTTCCATTGTTCCACCCCAGTATTCATTTCCTTTCCAACTGGAATTACCGTTTTGTTTATATTCAATATATGTTTTTTTATTATAATCTATTGTAGTAAATGTTGTGAAATAACCATCTTTATTTTTTACTTTTTCTTGTCCTATTCCTAAATAATTTTCATTTGAATCTTGTTTTATTATTTGATATTTCGATTTAAAAAATATATTACTTATCGATTTATTTATTTCATTAATTTGATTAGAAAAGATATGCAGTATTAAAAATAATAGTATTATTGTAAAAACAAATTTTAATTTTTTATTTTTTCTCTTTTGTCTTATTTTTCTCATAACAACTCCTTTTCAGGAATTATACAAGAAAATAATTAATAATCAATTAAGAAATAATTAAGCTTTTATTAATTCTTAAATGTAAGTATTATTTGATATACTTATAAAATATGTTATAATAAATTTGGATATGATATAGATTAAATTGTAACTTTTTGCGGAAATTTATGCAATATATAAATAGAATTGTAGAAAAGAGTGATCATAATGCGAAAATATATAATTTGTCTAATGATTTGTATAATAATTTGCTTAATTATTTTTGGCTTGAACATATTTTTTTTAATATTTGCTCATAAAGAAGATTATTTTGTAAATCATGAAGATTCTATTGAAAAAATTTACGATGAAAATACTTTAAATGTAACATTAAATTCTAAAATTACTGTAGATGATTGGAGACTTGTTTTAGTTAATCATGATAATTTGTTACCAAAAGATTTTAAAATTGAACTTTCAAATATTGATAAAACAAGAAAATTTGATTCAAGAGCAATTCAATATCTTTTTAGTATGATGAGGGATATGAAAAAAGATGGAATATATAATTTTTGGGTTCAATCTGCATACAGGGATCCAGAATATCAAGAAAATTTATATAATGTAAAAAAACAAGAATACATAGATAGTGGACTTTCTGAAGAAGAAGCAGAAAAATTGACAAATCAAACAATAAATAAGCCTTGGACAAGTGAGCATAATTTGGGGTTAGCAGTTGATTTTAATTATGTAGATAATGATTTTGAAAAAACGAAAGCCTTTGAGTGGCTTGAGGAGAATGCAGAAAAATATGGTTTTATATTAAGATATAAAAAAGAAAAAGAAGAAATAACAAAAATTGTATATGAACCTTGGCATTGGAGGTTCGTAGGAGAAGAAAACGCAAAAGAGATGAATGAATTAGATATGTGTTTAGAAGAATATGTAGAATATAAATATAAAAAATAATATTGAGATATTTGCAATTTTTAATAATTATAAAAGGCTTCACAAAAAATAATTTTTTGTGAAGTTTTTTGTTTTTATTGAAAATTATTAATACATATTATATTTTTTTGAGGTTAAAATAAATTTGTAGGAGATGATTTTATGTTTATACCAAATTATATATATTATGAAAAAGAAATAGAGAATTATGAGTTAGGAAAACAATTATTAAATCAATATAAAGATGTTCCTAAAATTATAATTGATAATCATAATAATATTGAAGAATTAAGGAAAAAATCGAATAGCGAATTTATAAATTTAAAGAGAAATTTGATTATTGGTATTAGAAAAACACATAAATTTGTTCCAAACCATAAAGTATCAGATTTCCTTGTACCATATACATCTTCAGGATGTACAGCAATGTGTTTGTATTGTTATTTGGTTTGCAACTATAATAAATGTTCGTATTTAAGATTATTTGTAAATAGAGAAGAGATGTTAGATAAAATAATAAAAGTAGCAAATAATTCAGAACAAGATTTAACATTTGAAATAGGAAGTAACAGTGATTTAATTTTAGAAAATACAATAACTGGAAATTTAGATTGGACAATTAAGAAATTTAATGAAACGAGTAAAGGATATCTTACTTTTCCAACAAAATTTGATATGGTAGATTCAATTTGTAAAATAGATCAAAAAGGAAAAATTATAGTTAGAATGAGTGTAAATCCTGAAATAATTATAAATAAGATTGAGTTTGGAACTTCAAGATTGAAAAATAGGATAGAAGCTATAAATAAATTAAAAAATGCAGGCTATAAAGTAGGAATTTTAATTGCTCCTGTAGTATTTATAGAAAATTGGAGAACTGAATATGAAAATTTAATTAAAAATTTAAAAGAAAATTTATCAGAAGAGGTAAAAAAAGATGTATTTTTTGAAGTGATTTTTATGACATATAGTTATGTACATCGAATGATTAATAATGAAGCATTTCCAAATGCAGTAAATCTTTTTAAACCAGAATTAATGACAGGAAGAGGGCGAGGAAAATATATGTATAAACCTAGTATAAAAAAAGAAGGAGAAGATTTCTTTTTAGACAAACTAAAAAAATATTTTCCTGAAAATAAAATAATTTATATTGTGTAAAAGCCTTAATTTAAGGCTTTTATTTTTTTTAGATAA
>CANROH010000071.1 GCA_947632185.1 uncultured Clostridia bacterium | reverse complement strand
CATCTACTCCTATATATTTAACATATTCTGAAATTTCTGTATTTTTCACAGTAATATCTCCTTTTATAATTTATATTGTATAACTTTAAAAACTATATCATAAAACATTCTAAAATAAAAGACTTTTTATTTTAAATTTCTAAGTTTTAAAGTAACTATCTCAAATGGATCAAAAATCCTCACTGGTGCAATAGAATTTCCAAGTCCAGCACTTACAATCATAATTGAATTATTATCTTTATATAATCCTTTAGTATATTTTGGAAACCACCCCTGATTTGGAGCATATAATCCTCCAATAAATGGTAATCTTATCTGTCCGCCATGTGCATGACCTGATAATATTAAATCGAATTTATACTTAGAGTACAATTCAAAATATTCTGGTCTATGTGAAAGTAAAATTGTAAATTTACTTAAATCTAAATTTTCTGTAACAATGTCTAATTCTTTCTGAGTTTTTTTAATGCTGTTATCATATTCATTAAATGTTGAATCTTTATATAATGTTGATGGATCTTGTATTCCTATTAAATTTATACTTTCTCCATTTAACTCTACTTTTCGTTGCTCATTATTTATAATATCAACACCAACATTTATTAAAGCATTTTTAAATTTATTGTTTTCAACATCATCAAGCAAAACCATTTCATGATTTCCATAAATATAGTATGTAGGTGCTATTTTTACAAGTTGCTCTGCAAAATCAACTGTTAATTTATCACAAACCTCATCAGAATTATTCATAAGATTTTTATTATATGAATCAATATAATATCCTGAATCAATAAAATCTCCTGTTAGAACTATAATATCTGGTTCTTGTTTTTTAATTTTTTTTAGCAAAGTATTTAATTTTTTTTCATTTCTAATTGAGTGTATATCTGAAAGTTGTACTATTTTAAATCCATTAAAATTATTAGGTATCTTTGAATCTTCTATTGTATAAGTATTTACAAAATACGAAAAATTTAATATTACATTTATTAAAACAAAAATTAATATTAATAAAATAATTATGAATATAATTAAAAATGATTTTTTTATTTTTATAACCATAAACTTTTCCTTATCTATTGTATTTTTCCTCCGCCAACAACTATATCGTCTAAGTAAAATACTGCTGATTGACCTGGTGTTGTCGCTCTTTGAGGCTCATTGAAAACCACTTTTATTCCTCCATTTTCTTGAATAATTCTAGCTTTTGCAGTTTTAGAAGAATACCTAGTTTTTACATCAACTTCCATCCAATCTTTAATTTCATCAACTAGCAACAAGTTAATATCTGAAACCCAAATTTCACTTCTATATAAATCCTTTTCTTCTCCCACTATAACTTCATTTTTACTAATATTAAATCCTATAACAAAAAGCGGTACCGGATTTGATATTCCAAGTCCTTTCCTTTGACCTATAGTATAATTATAAAGTCCTGTATGTTTTCCTAAAACTTTTCCATCTAAATTAACTATATTTCCAGGATTAGGTTTTATGCTTGAATTATTTTCTAAAAATTTCTTATAATTGCCATCTAGTACAAAGCATATATCTTCACTATCCGGTTTATCTGCAACTTTTAAATTTCTATTTCTAGCAATTTCTCTTATCAATTCTTTATCTTCGAAATCTCCTAACGGAAATATCACATATTGTATTAAATTTTTTGGAATATTCCATAAAACATAACTTTGATCTTTTTTACCAGCATTTGATTTTTTTAGGATCCATCTTTTATATTTTTCACTATATTCTGTTTTAGCATAATGACCAGTTGCTATATATGTACATCCAAGCTCTTTTGCTTTTTCATACATAATACCAAATTTCATATATTTATTACATTCAATACAAGGATTAGGAGTTTTACAATTTTTATAGCATTCAATAAAATCATCTATTACATACTTTCTAAATTCATTTTTATAATTGAAAATAAAATGTGGAATTCCAATTTGATTACAAACATTTTTAGCATCTAAATAAGTATTTGTATTGCAACAACTACTCCCGGCAAATAGCTCAAGAGTAGTACCAATTACTTCATATCCATTTTCTTTTAGCAAAACTGCTGATACGCTACTATCAACACCTCCACTCATACCCAGTAAAACTTTTCTATCTTCCAATTTTATTTCTCCTATAAGTTAATATTATATTTTTCTTTAATTACAACAATTTATATTTCCTTTTCCCTCTGTTTCATTTTTGTTTAAAATATCTTCCATTGTATGCCATGCTAAAAGAGCACATTTTACTCTAGCAGGCATATTTGATACATTTTGAAAAGCAATTGCATCTTCTAATTTTTTTAATTCTTCTTCATCTGTAGTTTCTCTTTTTATCATTTCTATAAATATTTTTATTATTTCTTTTGCTTCTTTGATAGTTTTTCCTTTTAAAGTATCTATCATAACAGATGTAGATGCTTGAGAAATAGCACATCCATGTCCAGAAAATGCCATATCTTCAATTATATCTCCATTTAATTTTACTTCTAAAGTTATTTCATCACCACAATTAGGATTATGTCCCATTTGTGAATAATCAGAACTTGATAATTTTTTCTTATTATAAGAATTCATACTATGTTCCATTATTAAATCATTATAAACTTGTGTTAAATCTTCCATTATAATTTTCCCCACTTTATTATAATATTTAAATTTCTGCTATTAATTTTATAAATTTATATATTTTTTAAACATATTGTAAGCCTTATTAAGCGCACTTATTAAATTATCTACATCTTCTTTTGTATTGTAAAAATAAAAACTAGCTCTACATGTAGAATCAATTCCAAGAAATCTCATTAAAGGTTGTGCACAATGATTTCCAGAACGAACACATACGCCTTCTGAATCTAAAATACTTGCAACATCATGTGGATGTACTCCTTTTATATTAAAAGAAATAACAGAAGAGTGATTCTCTTTATTTGGTGTTAAATATAAATCTAAGTAATCTAATTTTTTTAATTCGTCTATTGCATAACCTACAACTTCATCTTCTATTTGCTTAATTTTATCATATCCAATATTTTCAATATAATCAATAGCAGCTCCTAAGCCAATAACCCCTTCAACATTTTGTGTTCCTGCCTCAAATTTATTTGGAAGTGGTGCAAAAGTTGTTTCTTGTTCGTGAACATATTCTATCATATCTCCACCCATTATAAAAGGACTCATTTTATTTAGTATTTCTCTTTTACCATATAGAACACCTATTCCAAGTGGCGCAAGCATTTTATGTCCTGAAAAAACTAAAAAATCTGCATCTAATTCTTGAACATCAATTTTCATATGAGGAATACTTTGAGATGCATCAACAATAACTATTGCACCTTTTTTATGTGCATACTTTATTATCTTATTTATTTTATTTATAGTTCCCAAAACATTTGAAACATGTGTAATTCCAACTATTTTGGTCTTATCTGTTATTTTGCTTTCTATTTCTTCATCTGATAATTCAAATTGATCATTTATATACATATAATTTAATTTACTAGCAGTTTTATTACATACTTTTTGCCATGGAACTAAATTAGAGTGATGCTCCATTATTGAAATAACAATTTCATCGTCTTTTTTTAATTTTTCTAATCCATAAGAATAAGCTAATAAATTTAGACTTTCTGTAGCATTTTTAGAAAATATAATTTCTTCCCTTGATCTTGCATTTATAAATTTTGCAATTTTAGTTCTTGTATTTTCATAAGCTTCAGTTGCTTCTATACTTAAACTATAAGCTCCTCTATGTGGATTTGCATTATATTTCTCATAATATTCATCTATTTTACTAATAACTTGAATTGGCTTTTGAGTTGTTGCACCACTATCTAAATAAGTTATTTTTCTATTTTGTAAAATTGGAAAATCTTTTTTAAAATCTTGCATCTCCATTATTACTATTCCTTTCATATTTTTATTTAATCTAATCTTTTATCAATTTCTTCAACAATTTGATTTACTAAAGTTTTATTTTGGATACTTTCTAATATTTTGTTAAAATTAGCTCTTACCAAAAGTTTTATAGCAGATTTATTATCAAAACCTCTACTCATAATATAAAAAAGTTCTTTTTCTCCTACTTTTCCACTACTAGATGAATGATTACCTTCAACATCCTCTTCAGAACATAAAAGCATTGGAAGTGCAAGTGATTTTGCCTTATCTGATAAAAGTATACATGATTCATTTTCATTTCCAGTTGATTTTTTACATCCCTTTTTAAAATCTATTGTTCCTTTAAAATGTTTTCGGCTTTCATCTTTTAAAGCTCCTTGAACTTCTATATCAATATTTGTTTTTTCTCCTCGAAGTTCACCGATATAGTTTAAATCAAAAAATTGCTTTTCTTTTCCCAAATAAATTGTGTTTAATCTATTATCTGATTTATTTCCTTTCAAATTTGAGTAATAATTTGTGATACTATTATTTCCTCCAAAATCAATCATTGTATATTTCAATTTTGCATTTTCTTCACATTCATTTTCTATACTTAAAAAATTATTAGATTTCTCATTTAAAAGATTAGCAACAACAATATTAATATCTGAATCTCGTTTTGCAATTACTCTTATTATTCCATTATGATAATAAGCTAAATTACAATCTGTTGTGTATCTTATGATAATTGTTGCTTTTGAATTTTCACTTGATACAATTTCAATATTATCAATAAGATTTATATTATTATTATCAAATCTAAAATCAATTATAATTTCTTTATTAATCTTACTATCTATATAAATTCTATATTTTTTATTAGCTTTTTCTTTTACTTGATTTTCTAGCATATTATTTAAACCATATACTAATTTAAAAGGCTCTACATTTTCTGTAATTGATATTTTATTTGTATCATTTGAAATTTTAACATTATTAAAAGGCTCTATATTTTCTGGAATTTCAATATTTTCTAATTCAGTATTATTTATTTTAAAATTTCTAGCTGTTCTAACTGGTGTTTCATTTAATTTTAATTTTTCCATTATCCAATAGCTCCTTCCAATTCCAAATTAATTAAGTTATTCATTTCAACAGCATATTCAACAGGTAATTCTTTAGAAATAGGATAAGCAAATCCTCTTACTATCATTGCTTTAGCATCCTCTTCAGAAAGTCCTCTACTCATTAAATAAAAAATTGTCTTATCACTAATTTTTCCAATTTTAGCTTCATGAGAAAATTCAACCTCATCTGTTCTAATATCATTTACAGGAATTGTATCTGATATAGAAATATCATCTAACATAAGAGATTCACACGAAACTGATGATTTAGAATTTTTAGCATTTTCATTTATTCTAACCAATGATCTATACGTACACTTTCCACCATTTTTAGAAATTGATTTAGCATTTACTAAACTAGATGTATTTGGAGCATTATGAACTACTTTAAATCCATTATCTAAGTTTTGTCCTTTTCCTGCAAAAGAAATTCCTGTAAATTCTGTTTTTGAACCTTCACCATTTAAAATACTCATTGGATATAGCATTGATATTTTTGATCCAAAAGAACCAGAAACCCAATCCATTTTTGCATTTTTACCAACAATAGCTTTTTTTGTATTTAAATTAAGCATATTTTTTGACCAATTTTCTATTGTTGAATATCTTAAATAGGCATTATCTTTTACATATAATTCAACACAGCCAGCATGTAAATTTACTTTATTATATTTTGGTGCAGAGCATCCTTCTATAAAATGAAGACTTGCACCTTCATCAACTATTATTAATGTATGTTCAAATTGGCCTGATTCTGGAGAATTTAATCTAAAATATGATTGAAGTGGAATATCTACTTTAACACCTTTAGGAACATAAACAAAAGACCCTCCAGACCAAACAGCTCCATGAAGTGCAACAAATTTGTGATCATTTACTGGAACGCATTTCATAAAATGTTCTTTTACCAAATCTGGATATTCTCTTACAGCAGTCTCCATATCTGTATATATTACACCCT
>CANROH010000070.1 GCA_947632185.1 uncultured Clostridia bacterium | reverse complement strand
AATATAAATTATAAAAGGAGATATTACTGTGAAAAATACAGAAATTTCAGAATATGTTAAATATATAGGAGTAGATGATAAAACAATAGATTTATTTGAGAGTCAATATGTAGTCCCAAATGGAATATCTTACAACTCTTATTTAATAAAAGATGATAAAAATATAGTAATGGATACTGTTGATAAAAGAGCAACAACAGAATGGATAAAAAATTTGAAAGAAGCTTTAAATGGTCAGAAAGTAGATTATTTGGTAGTCTTGCATATGGAGCCAGATCATGCTTCTAATATAGGAAATTTAGCAAATATGTATCCTGAAATGAAAATAGTAGGAAATATTCAAACATTTACTTATATGAAACAATTTTTTGATATTCCAAATTTAGAAGAAAGAAAAGTTGTTGTAAAAGAAGGAGATACTTTATCTTTTGGAAAACATGAACTTAAGTTTATAATGGCTCCAATGGTACATTGGCCAGAAGTTATGGTAGCTTACGAATCTTATGAAAAAATTCTATTTTCAGCAGATGGATTTGGAAAATTTGGTGCACTAGACACAGAGGAAGATTGGACATGTGAAGCTCGTAGATATTATTTTAATATAGTTGGAAAGTATGGAGCTCAAGTTCAAGCTTTATTAAAAAAGGCACAAACTCTTGATATAAAAACGATATGCCCATTACATGGACCAATTTTAAAAGAAAATTTGGAATATTATATCAATAAATATGATATTTGGAGTAGTTATAAACCAGAAGATGATGGAGTATTTATTGCCTTTGCATCTATACATGGAAATACAGCAGAGGCAGCAAGAGAAATGAAAAAAATTCTTGAAGAAAAGGGTGCTAAAAAAGTTGTAATATCTGATTTATCAAGAGAAGATATGCACGAATGTGTTGAAGATGCATTTAGATATAGCAAATTACTACTTGCAGCATCTAGTTATAATATGGGTGTATTTACACCAATGGAGCAATTTTTACTTCATTTACAAAATAAAAATTACCAAAATCGTAAAATTGGAATTATTGAAAATGGTACATGGGCTCCATCAGCAGGAAAGACAATGAAAGAAATCCTTTCAAAAATGAAGGATATAACAATATGTGAAAAAATTGTTACTATAAAATCAACATTAAAAGAAGAAAATAGAATGGAGATGGAGACTTTAGCAGAGGAATTATTAAAATAGAAAAATATAATAAATTTGCTATTGTTTATTCTCAAAAATTCCAATTATGAAAAAAGTATAGAATTATAAGCAAATTAAAAGGAGAATATAATGACACAAATAATCTTATTAATTATATTAATAGCAGCAAATGCTTTCTTTGCAGCTGCTGAAATTGCTTTTATATCTCTAAATGATGCAAAAATTGATCTTCAGATTAAAGAAGGAAATAAAAAAGCAAAGAAAATAAAAAGTATGATAATAAATCCAAGTAAGTTTTTAGCAACTATACAAATTGGAATAACTTTGGCTGGATTTTTATCAAGTGCTTTTGCTTCAGAAGCATTTGCAAGTGAACTAGCTCCAATATTATATAAATTAATTCCAGTTTTTAATTTAAAAGTATGGAACAGTATTTCTATTATATTAATTACAATTGTTTTATCATATTTTACATTAGTATTTGGAGAATTAGTTCCAAAAAGAATAGCAATGAAAAACTATGAAAAAATAGCTTTTGCTACAGTTGGAATAATAAAAACAATATCAATTATAACTTCTCCATTTGTTAAATTATTAACAATTTCAACTAATGTTATTTCAAAATTATTTGGAGTTTCTGAAACTGATGAAGAAACTGTTACTGAAGAAGAAATAAGAATGATGGTTGATGTTGGAGAAGAGAAAGGTACTATAGACAAAGAAGAAAAAGAAATGATAAACAATGTGTTTGAATTTAATGACACTTGTGTATCTGAAATTATGGTACCTAGAACTGAAATTTATGCTGTAGATATGAATATGTCTATTTCTAAAGTTATTGAAGAATTAACAGAAGATGAGGATTTTAGATATAGTAGGATACCTGTATATGATGAAACAATTGATGAAATAAAAGGAATTGTATATATAAAAGATATATTATTATCAACAAAAAATAAAAATGTTAAAATTAGAAGTTTAGTAAAAGAGGCATATTATGTTCCTGAGACAAAACAAGTAAATGAATTGTTTGAGGAACTAAGAAGAAATAGAAAACAAATTGCTATAGTTGTTGATGAATATGGCGGAACAGCAGGTATTGTTACAATGGAAGATATTCTAGAACAAATAGTTGGAGAAATTTATGATGAATATGATGAAGTAGAAAAGAATTATGAAAAAATTGATGAAAATACATTTGTATTAAACGGAGCTATGTCAGTATCAGAAGTAGAAAAACTTTTAGATATAGAAATTCCAGAAGGTGATTATGATACTATTTCTGGGTATTTGTTGGAAGAATTAGGAAAAATTCCAAGTGAAAAGGAAAAACCTGTTATTGAAACAGAAGAAGTAACTTATAAAGTTGAAAAGGTTCAAGATAAAAGAATAATAAGAATAAAAGCTTGTAAGAATAAAGTAGTTAAAGAAGATGATGAAAAAGATGATAAATTAGCTGAAGAATCTCATCAATAAAATTATTATTTCTTTTAAAATTAATTATAAAAGAGTGTCAAGTTTTGTTGATATATATGCAAAACTTGACTTTTTGATAAAATTTAAAAATATGGAGGTATTAATGAAAGTTTTATTAATTAATGGAAGCTCTAGAGAAGCTTGTACATATACTGCTTTAAGTAAAGTTGCAGAATCTCTTAATGAGGAACATATAGAAACAGAAATTATAAATTTAGGTGGAAAACCAGTAAGAGATTGCATTGGATGCGGAAAATGCAAAGAAATGAAAAACAGATGTGTATTTGATGATGATATAGTTAATGAAATTATAAAAAAAGCAGAAGAATCAGATGGATTTGTTTTCGGAACACCAGTATATTATTCTCATCCATCAGGAAGAATATTATCAGTATTAGATAGAGCCTTTTATGCAGGAAAATCTGCTTTTATGTTTAAGCCAGGTGCAAGTGTAGTTAGTGCAAGAAGAGCAGGAACGACAGCGTCATTTGATGTGTTAAATAAATATTTTACTATAAATGAAATGCCGATAATATCTTCTACATATTGGAACAATGTACATGGTAATTCAAAAGAAGAGGTAATTCAGGATGAAGAGGGAATGCAAACTATGTATAATTTAGGAAAAAATATGGCATGGATTTTAAAGTGTATTGAGTCTGGAAAGAATAATAATATTTTGCACCCACAAAATAAAAAAATTACAACCAGTTTTATAAGATAAAATAATAAGGTAGTTTTATTGAAGTGAACCCAAATTATTAGACAAAATAAGTTTAATAATGAGGGTTTATTTTATGTCTAAATACTTAAATGAATTAAAAGTAATGGAATAAAAAAGAAAATTACGAGGATATTTTTAGAAAATATTTTTTAAATTTTTAAAAAATTATAGTTACTTTTTCATGAGTTGATTGTATTATTACATGTAGGAGGTAAAAAATGTATTCAGACACAGAATTATATAAGGAATTTTTATTAGGAAATAAAGATGCATTTGATGAACTAATGGATAGGCATAGAAAAAATCTTATTTGTTTTATAAATAGCTATGTTAAAGATATAGAAACTGCCGAAGATTTAGCGCAAGATGTATTTGTGTATATTTTAATAAATAAAAAAGAATATGATTATAAATGTAAAATGAAAACATATCTATATACAATTGCAAAATGTAGAGCACTTAATTTTTTAAAACGAAAACGAAAAATTATGTTTTTAAATGAAAATGAGATTAATCAAAATACATATGCAAATGAAATAGAAGAAGAAGTTTTTAAGGGAGAAACAAAACAAAAGATTTTTTCTGCAATAAAAGAGCTTAAAGAAGATTATCAAAGAGCAATTTTCCTTGCAGACATTGAAGAATTGCCATATAGCGAGATTGGTAAAATTATTAATAAAACACTACCACAAACCAAAATGGTAATATATAGGGCTAGAAAAAATTTGAAAAAAATATTAGGAAAGGAGTATAAAAATTATGAAAGATAAAGAATTTCGTGATAAAGTTTATGAAAAATATCAATATTATAAAGATACTAAAGATGATAAGTACTTTTATAAAAAAATAGATAAAAAAATTACTCTATCTATAATGAATGTTGTTGCGAGTTTTGTTATTATATTCTTTTCTGTAAGTATAATTTTAATTGGAGGACTTTCAACATATGCATTTTTAGGAGGAACAGTTGGAGGTAAACCAGTTCTTGAATGGTTCAAAATAAGTTTTTCTGATGATTATAGTAAATATGTTGAAGAACCAGAAGAAAAACAATCTATAGCCAGAGCTGAAACAGAAGTAAAACTTGTTTCTACTATGTGTAATGAAGGCTTTACAGTTTTAGAATTTGATGTAGGACTAAGTAAAGAAGATAAAGAATATTTGCGATTAGGGGAAAGTATACTGACTGAAAAAGACATTGAAAGATGCAAAGAAGAAGTTGAAACAATGAAGAAATCCAATAGTAGCCAGGAAAGTATTGAAAGAGCACAAAAAAGAGTCGAAAAATTTATTAAGGAAGGAACAGAACAAAAAAATAGTGTAAGATTATTATTTGTTCCTGAACCTATTAAAGATGAAAATAATAATAATGATTATAATTTAGCAAATAATAACAGTATATTTATTGATAATGAAAAACAATGGATAAGTCCATCAGCTCTTCAAACAGTTCAAAAAATTAATGATTATGAATATAAAGTTTATTTATTATATTTTTTAACTGATAAAAATTTAGGAGATAAAATTGAATTTACTCTTACTTTAAAAAATTTAGTATTAAGTAATGGAGCTGATATTAGCAATTTGTCTAGAGATTTTACAAATAGTAATGCAGTTTTAGTATCAGGAGGAGATAATAGAAAATTTATAGAAATAGGTGGTGAGTTTAATATACCATTATCAAAAAAGAAAGCTTTAGAAGATACAACAATTATAAAAAATAAACTTCCAGAACCTATTAAATATAGAAATATGACAAAATCTGTAGAAGAAGTTATATTAACTCCTGTACAAACAATAATAAAATTAAAATCCACAATTGAAGACTTAAGTTTATTGAGTCTTTCACAATCACATAATAAGAACTATATTGGAATAATTGAATATAAGGCGTATGATGAAAATGGAAAAGAACTTAAATTGCTTAATTATGAAACTAGAAGAATTGTAACATATGCAGATGGAAGAACAGAGGAATGGGCACCATTAGATATTGGAACATATAAAAGTTTTTACAATGGTAAAATGGAACTTACCGAATATATAATACTTGAAAAAAATGAAAACATTAAAAATATTGTAATTCAACCAATAGTAACACAACCTACATATAATCCAGCAGGCGCGGTTGAGGGGTCAACAGAGCCACTATATATAGATAAGAAAGTTGAATTAGATAAGTTTGAGATAAATATGCAAAAATAATGTTTATAAAAATGTAACTTTTCTAATTGTACAAGTCAATATATAAATATAATGATATAATAAAAAATTTTTTCAAAAAAATGAAACCAAATAGACTTTAAAATTGTCTTAGTAATATATAGAAGAAAAAATGGAGGAATAAATATTGGCAAGGCACGGAAGAGTAAATGTAAAACCTAAGAAAAAATTAAATTTTGTAAAAATAATTTTATTAATATTTATTATAATAGCTATCTTTTTTATACAAAAATATTCAATAATACAAAAAGTAATATTAATTATTAGACCTATAAAAATACAGTCCATAGAAATTTCTTCTGAGAAAAAAGAAATTGAAATAGGAGAAACTCTTGAATTGCAAAGTGAAATTTCCCCTAATAATTATACAAAGAGTGTTCTTACCTGGCAAAGTTCAAATCCGGAAGTAATAGAAGTAAATGACGGAAAAATAACAGGTAAAAATGTAGGTAAATCAACAATATTTTTGCTTGATAATGAAACCGGAGTAGAAAGTAATAAGATTGAATTTGAATGTTTAATAAATATAAAAGAGATTAATATAGAAAATCAAATTTCAAGTTTACAACTTGGAAATGTACATAAATTAAAAATTAATATATTACCTGAAG
>CANROH010000069.1 GCA_947632185.1 uncultured Clostridia bacterium | reverse complement strand
CTCTATCATCTTTTCACTTGGATCTGCTTCAAGCAATAAATTTATATATTGCTTTTTATCATTTTTTTCTTTATTAATTATAATGTTTCTTTTAACTGGTAAAAACTCGAATCCCTCTGGTAAATTTGGCTTTGTATTTGTGTGGGTTATAAATATTTGTTGTTCTGCAATCACTAATTAAGACCACACTTTTTGTTTTAATTTAGATTATTTTTCAATAGTTTTAAAGTATCATTTGTTTCAAAATTGTCATTTCTTTATTATAAGACTTTTTGTAAAATTTTTATAAGTTTTTTATTGTTTTTTGTAATTCTTATTCTAGCAAATTGTTCATTCAGGTTTAAGAAAATATTACATGGATCAGAAACTCTTCCATTTCCCTCTCTAAATGGATGAACAATATTCATTTCAATATATTTTTCTATAATTTCATCAAAATTTGATTGTTGCATTTTATCTATTTTTTCTAAAGCCTCTTCTAAATACATACTTGATGCAAATCTTAAAGTTACTTTTAGAAATATTTTTTTATTTTTCTATTGTCTTTTAATATTCTATATTCTACCATAAACTTAATTATTTTTCCATAAAAAATGAATATATTATATTGAATATTTATTATTAATTTTCAGTGTTTTTTATTTGATAAATAGAAGAACTATTAAATATAAAAAACAAAAAAGAAGATTTTTGTAACTTCGACATTGTAATCTTCTCTTTTTGATATTTACTATTCTAATAATTAATATTATTTACTTATAAATCACTATGCTCCTTATCTAAAATTGGATAATTTAATTCATTATCAAATAGCCATTTATGTACATGAAGATCATAACTGCTATCTGCTAATCCAACCTCTATTAATCTATTTTTCATTTCATCTATATTAATATTACTTATATTACTAGTTAGAATGTCTGTAAAAGATGAATTTCTCATATCTGCTTCATTTTTAGGTATCCATTCATAAGTTTGATTACTTGCACTATGTTTCTCATTATAATAAACATAAGTAACTGTATGACTTCCAGTAGTATTTATGTATCCTATACCATAAGAATAATCTTCCGAAGGTCCTGCTACACTTCCTATGTTATAAACATTAATTACTTTAAATGTTGAAGCAGAATTAAGATGTCCAAATATTCCTCCTGCATAATTAGTAGTACTAGTTACTTCTCCTGCATTGTAAGAATTTACTACATATGCTGAATCAGTAGCATCACTAGAAAATGCCCCTATCAAACCTCCTGCTTGGTGTCCATTTATTACACCGCTATTGTATGAATTTATAAGATATACATGAACATTATTTCCATAACCTAGGATTCCTCCACTTGCAGAATTAGAATTTTGGTTTATTAATGCTTGTTGTAATACTCCCTCATTGTGGCAATCAATAACATATATCGTACCTCCACTGTTAATATGTCCTACTATTCCTCCCATACGATATTCTCCTGCTATTGTCCCTGAATTATGACAATTTCTTATTATAGCATGTCCCGCATCAACACGACCTACTATTCCTCCACCATTAAATGAAAATGTTCGATTTGATAAATGTCCTTCTACTTTTCCTTTATTAAAGCAATTTGTTATTATTGCTTTCGATCTTACTATTCCGATAATTCCACCAACTTTTTGTTCATTTTGTTCATTTTTATCAACAGATATTGTTCCATGGTTCTCACATCCTTCAATAGTTAACAAACCTACATCTTTATTAACTTGATGTCCTACTATACCACCTGTTGCAGTACTTCCTAAAGAATTTGAAATTGTTCCATAATTAAATGAATTTGTTATTGTAGTTTCTTTTCTGTCAATGCCATTACCGACAATCGCAGCTATACCACCAGTATGGTTACCATTAGAAATGTTTCCATAGTTTTTACAATTAGAAATATTTACACCATCAGCCTGAGCAATTACACCAGCTGTTTGGTATCTACCTATCTCAATACTAACATCAGCTTTATTTGTAACATTATCTATGTCAGAATCTTTTGCAAAGGATATTACACCAGCTATAGATGCAAATGCACTTGATGTTACTTTTCCTTCTAATGTAAAATTACTTATTGATGCTTTTTCTATATAACCAAAAAAGCCAGTTGTATGAGTTTCTACATTATTATTTATATATAAATTACTAATCGTATGTTTCTGTCCATCAAAATTACCACCGAAATGAACATTTTGATCAGCTACTTTTGTTTCATCAACAAACCCAATAGGAATAAATCCTCGCCCTTTTTGTAATTCTTCAATTAAAGTATCTTTAGAATTATCACCATTATAATCATCATAGTCCATTCTATTAGGATTTTCATAATCACTTGGATTTGCAAAGTCTAAATCGTTTAGTAATATAATATCTTCATTAGAATAATTTATTCCTCTATTTACATTATTACTTAAAATGACTAAATCTTCTATTTTTTGAATTACCCATTCTTCTTTTAGATTAAATTCAAAATCAAAAGACCTAGAATATGGCTTAGTTGTAGTTACTTTTATTTGTACAGTTTCTGGAATATTATTTAAATCGGTTATATCAAAACTTATTTTTACTTCTTCATCCCTTTTACTTCCACCAGCAATTGTTTGATTTTGTTCATTATCAATATGTATATTTGTATTACCAATAATTGAAACTGTATACTCTACATCATATGAATTATATTTATTCCCATTATTATTACTTATTACTAAGTCGAATGTAGGCTTTACTAATAGTGTATCATTCATTTTTTTCTGAATTGTTATGTTAGGGTTTGAAATTTTTGCATCAAAATAAAAAGGCTGTGATGAAAAAGCAACTTCGTAATGTCTAGTTAATACATATTTAGCATAAGTTTTTCCAAAAGTTATGCTAAACGCTATTATAGTAATAATAACAATCAAAAAAATAACTATTTTTCTATTTTTCACTTTTACTCACTTCCTTTTCATATGTTTTGGAACTCTCTTTGATTTTACAGAAGTCATTAATAAGATTACTGAAAAAATCAAAAACAAACTAATCATTCCAATAGGTCTTTGAAAAAATAAAATTACATTTCCCAAAAATGGAATTTTAAAACTATATTTACCTTCAATATTTTCTATACTTAATAATTCTGTATCATTATCAGAATTAGCATCTCCTTTGGTAATATATAAGGTTTTGCCATCTTCTTTTTTTATTTCTACTATTCTATGAGTAACTACTGCATTATTTGTTTTAAAAGAAACAATATCTTTATTTTTAATGTCAGTTGTTTCTTTTACAAAAACTATGTCGCCGATATTCAAAGTTGGTTTCATACTTCCTGTAATAACAATAAAATTTTTATATCCTAGAAAATTAGGTATTTTATTTTTCCAAATAATTTTTTGAAATATTATAATCGTACTATAAATAGCCATAAAAATTAAAATTATCAAAAATATTACTTTTAATATTTTTTTTATTTTATTCATATTAAGCCCCCTCAAGTACTTGAGTAGAGGTTAAATCAATAATTAGATTTATACTTTTATCAGCATATTTATAGTCATTATCTTTTTTGTCCCATTCTATCTTAATATGATACTTAGTTTGAATTTTCTCGCCATAAGGCACTTCCTTTTCTGCTGTTTTCTTTTCATTATCTAATTCTATTGTTTGTCCATTCTCATCAGTAAGAAAAAGCTTTACTGGTATATCAGAATTTAATTGTACTTTTAAATAGTATTTCATTAAAACTTCATTTGTATTTGTATTATCATAATTTCTTATATAAAAATCTGTTTCTTTACTAAATCCTGGTATTAAATCTGTTGCTGTATATTCAAAAGTAGGATTAGTTATATCAATAATAGGAACTGCAATTACATCTTTTGTCTCACTTTCAATTTGTCCTATATATCTACTTGAGGTAACATTGAAAGTGAAGACAAAAAATATAATTATGAAAAATATAAATATTAAGCTTAATATTTTTTTATTCATGTTACCTCCTCATATTTATTTTATCTTTTGCTTTACTACTGCTAACACTTCTATATCTTTATTATCCAATTCAGTAATATTGGGATTGTAAATATCAGATTGTTTCTCCCAGGCCCAATATATTTTTATATTTATTTTTTCACTTTCTGTAAATCCTTTTTCATTGCTAGATAGCAATAAATCATTTTTTATAATATTACTATCAACAATATCATAATGAGTATCTGAATCATTTATCGTAAAATATAATAGTTTAAAATCCTCATCTAAATCATCTAAATTAAATTTAAACTCATATTCTAAACTTACTTCCGTTTTAGTTGGATCCAATATAATTTCGAAATATCCAGAACTGTTTGGAGCTATTTTTTTACTCAAAAAAGTAGATGACTTGCTAAATTTCAATTCAAATGGTTTGTTTTCCGTAACACTTATATCATTCACATTTACTTTAAATTTTGCTATATCTATTCCAGTAGATCCAGATATTATATTTACATATCTTGAAAAAGTGTAACTTGCAATAAAAAAGATACATATAATTGTATAAAATATTAAAAAATTTATAAAATTCTTTTTCTGCTTATGTTTATATCTTCTTCTTGACATCTTAAATTACATTCCTTTCGTTTTAGTTTTCAAAAGCTGTAATCTTTAACTTTAACTTGTAATCAGAATTAATACTTGTACCTACTTTTGTATCATTTTCAGATTCAAACCACTTCCAATCAAGTGTATAAACGTCATAATTATTTGCAGATAAAACAATACTATCTTGTTTTAATTCATCATAAGTTAGCCATGTGTTATTATCTCCTGAAACGTATTCGTCATTTAATTTCAAACGATATTTCATATTAATCTTATTAAAATTTTCTTCATTTAACTCTAAATTATATTTAATATTAAAATCATTATGATTTCTTATTATGAATTGATAAGAATTTTCAGTTAATGGAGCAATTTTATCATCTACGACATAATATGTAGTATTAGTAAATATATTAAGTGTTGTATTTTTAGAATATTCTGTTTCTTTATCAAATACTTCAATTCCACTTTTTTTATCCGGTTGAGTTATTTCATTACTATTATTACCATTGTTATTGCTATTGCTATTGTTATTATTATAATTGCTACTACTATAATTGTTATTATTACAACTATTGCTAATACATTTATTTAAATCTGTACAATTATTACAATTATTCTTATTGCAACTATCACAATTACACTTACAATTATTATTTTGTTCAAAAATAATATCAAAAATATCTATATTTCCTGTTGGAATTTTAGGTTTGTGATTGATAAAACCTAGATTTCTTACAAGCAAAAAGATAGTAATAATTAAAATAATAATAATTAAAAACATAAGAATAAAAAATATTTCATTTTTCTTTTCTTTTAATTCTTGTTCGTACATCTATGATTTATCACCTCTTTTCTCATTTGTTTAAAACTCCTATACAAACCTGTAATATTATTTATAGGTTTGTATGGAAGTTTTAAAAACCTCCATATTTATTATGGTTAATCAATATGCTGTTGAACAACTAAAGTTACTGGTAAAGTAATTTCTTTAGGAAGTTCTGAAGTACCTATAGCAGTATCTTTTATATTCATTTCATTTTTTGCATCATATTCATCACCTTTATCTGCCCACTCGATTGTTGCTTTCAATTTAACTGAACCAGATAATGCTTCTTTGTTGTTCAATTTAATTACAAGTGGAGAAACTTCTGTTCCTTTTCCTGATGCTTGTCCAGAAGTAACACCTTGAGTATCTGCATCTTCCACAGAAAAAGTTATTTGTGAAGCATCAAGTCCCAAAGTTGTAATAGCATTATCAAACTCTTCTCCTTTTTTTACAACAACATCTACTGAAACTTCAGTACCATCTAAATTAAGATTTGCTTCTGCAACAGCTTTTGTTGCTGGTGCTATTTTATCTGTAACAACATTTTCATTTTCCTCTACACTAAATGTTAATTTTTGTGCTTCTTCACCAATTTTTACTTTCCAAGCTGCAGCTGTTGCTTTAGCTTCTCCAGAAAAATCACTTATGTATCTAGCATATGTACTACCAATAAAATATAAAGAAATTGCAAGTAGTATTGCAACTACTATAAATGATATTACAGTTTTTTTCTGCATTATTTTTTACCTCCTCCTTAGTAAATTTTCTTGAATAATATTCTAGAATGTTATTCTATCTATATAAAAGGTTTTTCCTCTTATATCAAATTATTAATAAAGATATTTGTTTAAAGTTATTTATTTTCTTTTTGTCTTTCTGCTTCTTTTTGTCTTTTAAATTCTTCAAATTCTAATCTCTCTTTTTCATCCATTTTTCTATATCCTTTTTCATCTTTTTTATTAACTAAATATAACCATATTAAACCAATAACTAAAATAACTAATAAAACTGTACATAATCCTATTGGTTTTTGTATAAACATTAGAAAGTTACCTACTCCTGCTAATCTACCTACATATAATCCTTCTACA
>CANROH010000068.1 GCA_947632185.1 uncultured Clostridia bacterium | reverse complement strand
CTAAGAGCCTTTAAATTCATAGACAAAACACCTGCATTAAAATATTTTTTATAAGATGATACTCCAATAACTTTTTCTACATAATCTTGAAATGATTTTATTAATTGAACTGAATCATCTGGAACAGCTCCTAATAAATTATTTTTTAAATCAATATCATAAAGTAATGCTATATCTGTCATAACTACGAGATCACTATCTAAGTATATAGCTTTATCTAACTGAGGAAAAAGTTCTGGAATAAATAATCTAAAATATGTAGTTCTTGAATAATAATCTCTTGTGTATAATTTTTCCTCAATTTCTTTAATAGAGTCACTTAAATCTATAAAATCAATGCACACATTTTCTTGTTCATATTTTTTTATTTTTTCTTTGTTTTCTTCTGAAATATCAATGTATAAAATATTTATTAAATACATTTTTTCCTTTGATGCATGTTCTATTAAAGATTTAAGCGTTACCGCTAAAAATGGTATATAATTATCATCTATTGCAAAAAATATTGGTATAGTTTTTGATTTGTTTCTTTTGAACATATTAAAATTTGATATTTTTATATTTTTTTTAATCAGCTTCATTAAATATTTCTCTCCATTCTATATATTCATTTAAATCTTTATCAAAAGCATGACAATTATATATGTTATGAACTTTTTCTACTTGCCATTGCTTTATATTTTCAATATGTGGATATGGTTTGAGCCATAATCTTTTTGCAAAATGACATATTACAGTATCTTTGCAATTAAATTTTCTCTGTTCATTATATATCCTAGATATTATTAATTTACTTGTTGTATTCCAATAGATGGCATCTTGATCTGCAAATAACAACTTCCTTTCTCTTAACATATCTCTTGCTTTTTGTAAAAGTCTTGTTTCTCTAATCTTCTTCATATTTAGTAATAGCATGCCAGCATTGATATAATCATGCTTAATTATTTTAGAACCATATTTTTCTTTAACTGCAGCATATTCATAATTTGAAATATCAATATTATATAGTTCAGATATATCTTTTTGTGCCAACATATCTATATCTAAATACAATAATTTATCTGGTATTTCTGGAATTAAATCAACAAGTAATCTTAGCAAAGTATAAGGTGTACAATATGCAGACTCATTTTTTCCTTTTCCGAATTCTTTTTCATAAAGCTCTGTTACATCTATCTTTTTTACTTGATTTTTTTTATTTTTTGATTTTACAACTTTATTTAAAAAAACAATTTGTTCATCAGTAATTTGTATAAACTCTTTATTTATTCTAGTTAAGTCCATCGTTAGTATAATACAATTAACCGGTTCTTTAGTTTTATTTGTTATTGATATTAACTGAGATAGCGCTCCATCAAATACTTTTTTATTTCCTGAAAATAATATATTCATTTTTTAATTCCTTAACTTTTCTCACCCATTTATATATGCTTTTATATAATATCATAACTTTTTTTAATTATCAACAATTATAATATGCTCATAATCACTTTTTCGACAAAAAATAACATTTTATTTATATATTTAGATTATAATTTTTAAATTTATTTATCAAATTTAATGCAATTACTTTATTAAATATGATGTAAATAAAAACAATAACAAAGGAGCTTTAAAATATAAGTTTTGGATAAAATTAGATTTAAAAAAAGTATAATATAGTTTATAATTAATATGTATAAATTATCTATAAGGAGAATTGAAAATGGAGTTTGGAGGACTTGTTGTAGAATTATTAATATTTTTTGGAATACCATTAATAATACCAATTTCTATAATCTTAACAATAGGAAATTTATTACATAAAGAAAAATTAAAAAAAATTATACTATTTGCTTTATCATTAATATATAACAGCATTGTAGGATTTTTAAGTCCATTATTATTCTTTTGCTTAATTCTTTTACTTTCAGAATTGTTGACAATAAATGGTGCTTTTTTAGCTAGTTTTTTAATACTTGCAATAATATTAATTCCAATAAATATTTATATGATTATAAAAAGCAAAATAAATCCTATATTATATATTCTTTTTAACATCATAATTTTTGTAGTAAGTTATATTGCTTACGTAACTCTAATAAGTGGAAGTGGAAATGTAAACTTATAAAATATTACTAAATAATTATCGTCATACAACATTTAATATGTTTGAATTATTATGTAATATAGTAAAAATAGTAGATATATGTGAATATCTACTATTTTAAAATTGTAATAAAGGTCTGAATATTTAAAATTCATCTTTTATTATAATCTATTCTTTAATCTATTTGTTTAAAAGATTTTACAATATTGCCATTTTCTGCATTAATATAATATTCATATTCATATTGTTGATAATCAAAATTAACTTCATAAACTATTTGATTATATTTATAATCTAATTCAACATCTATATCATGAATATCTTTTTGATTTATCTTAGCATCATCTAAAGCTACTTTTAAAGCATTCTCTCTAGATATATAATTTGTACCATTGTTACCACTTGTTATATTAGAATTATTATTATCATTTGTCACATTAGTATTATTAGCACTATTAGTATTATCGCTTGTTATAGCAACATTACCTCCAAATTTATCATCGTCTGCATTATCTTTATTGTAATTTTCATTTGTATTATCGCTATTATTGTTACTTGATAAATTACTATTAATGCTATATAAATTTCTAATTTCTTCCCTTTCTTCTATAAATTCTTTTGCCAAAAATATAATGAAACATGTTAGTAATAAAATTATAATTACTAAAAATACTATAACTATTTTCAAATTATTTTGATTTTTTTCCATATAAATAGCTCCTTTCAAAATTAATTTTCTTCTTCATTTGATTCTCATATATTTAATTTTTATCCTATTCTACTACTTTATATAAAACTTTATATTCTTTATTTAATGTTCTCTCATCTTCCATAAATCCAACATTTTGTAGCAACAAATACAAATCATTATCTGTTTTCACATTTACAATGCAAATTTCATCACCATCTAAATTTATATCTCTAAAATAGTAATTTCCATATGAATATAAATCATCATTTTTTGTAGCTTCATGTAAACTATTATTAAAATCTTCCGGTGATATTTTGTTTAAAAATAAAGTGTATATATATGGCTCTGCTGTAGAAGTTAATACATGAATTTCTTTATCACTGTATACTTCATTTACATATTCTAATACTTCTAAGTATTCTTTTTCAAAATATTGTTGAGTTCCATATATATTTTCATAATTATAAAAATAAAAGTATTCAAATCTTACGAAAAATACTATAAATAGTATCATAAAAATCCAAAATATTATTTTAATTTTTTTATAGAACATCTTCATAATAGAAACAATTAAAAACATCATTGGAATATATATAGCATTTGCTTTATTGATGTTTGGCCCAACAGTTAACATTAAACAAAAAATTACAGTTCCTACTAGTAAAAACATTACTGTATTTAGTTCAAACTTTTTATTTTTTATATTAAATATTAAATTTTTGAATTCGATAAATGCACCAAGTATAATTAGAATTACTGAAAAATTATACACTGTTCCAAATTCAGGTAATGAATTATATGTTAATCCATCATTTGTAAATATTGTTTTTACAAATCCTATATTATTTTTTATATTTGAAAATCCTATTTCTGCACCCCTATATTCTGCTAATTTTGGTATTGTTATAAATCCTCTTATTTCATTTATATATCCATTATTTACTAAAATCATTAATATTAGAGGAAATGCTAGAATAAACATTGGTATTCCTAATGGAATTAAATTTACTAATTTTATTTTTTTAGTATAAAGCATATACAATAAAATTAATGTTAAAAATATAGGTAAAATTAGATATGCCAATGCATATGAATATAATGTGATACCAAAAGAAATTCCTGCTAAAATATATCCTTTTATATCTTGTGCATTTATTAATAAACAAATTGAAATCATTATCATAGGAGCTAATAAATTACAATCCAATCCCCACCTTGAAGCCATTATGTGCCATGGCATTATCACAATTAAAAATGAAACTAATTGTGCTGATTTTACTCCTAATTGCTTTTTGGTCGTAAAATAAACCATTATAATAGTTACTATTGACAATAAAAATGCTGGTATTCTAATAGAAATCAAATTTAATCCGAATATTTTAACAAATATTGCAGCTAAATATGCATATAAAGCGCTTTGTCCTCCACCAAAATTTTCCAAATATATTGGAAAATGATTTAACCATCTATCAGTACCATTTGTAGCTAAACAATATGCATCATAAGCCATTCCAGCTTCATCCACATGAATTCCAACTGGTAAAGTACTTAATCTGTATCCTCTAGAAAATATTGCTGTTAGTAAAATTATTATAAATATAATTATTTCTTTTTTATCTAAAATTTTTTCTTTTATTTTTTCCATATAAAAATTCCTTATATAAAATCATTCATATTTTAACATATACTATTATTTTTTAAAATATATAAATTTATTTTTATTAAAATTATTGAAACACAATTTAATTTCGAATTAAATGATTATTATATTTAGAAAAATTTTTATATTATTAAATCGTACTCAAAAAATTAGTAACGCCCAAAAATAAAATCACTAATTAGACAATATCAAAATACATATTACATTGTTTCTGTTATAAATTGATTATTTTTATACATTATTTTATAAGCATTTCTACTATTGTTACTTTTTATAATTTTTATTTTGCCATCTATAATTTCCAATGCTACACAGTTTTCCAATGCAATTCCTTCCATTCCTTTTTCTTTAACAACATTATAAAATTTATTTCTAGCTTCAATGTCTTTTTGTTCATAGTGGACGCAATTTACTGCATTTATAATTCCAATTCCCTCTAACATGTCATAATTATATTTAAACCAGCAATAGCTACCTGCACTTAAACCAGAACAAACAATTCCTTTTTGATAAGCTTCTAATAATATCTTATCAACGCCTAATTCTCTCCATTTTTCTAACATAAATTTTGTATTTCCGCCACCAATATAAATAATATCTGTATTTAAGATTGTTTCTCTTACTTGTTTCATATCTAAATCACTTTTTAATAAATCTAAATTAGAAACATTACATCCTAATTTTTCAAATATTTCTTTTATTGTTAAAAAATAATCATAACTATTGCTGGAAGCTGTTCCTATAAAAAGGAGTTTTGGATTTTCTTTTTCTGATATTCTAACGATTTCTTCATCTATTTCTTTTGTCTCATATGGTAACTTAATTCCGTTTTTTATTCTTGGTATTTCTCCTCCACCTATACAAACTAACTTTCCCATAATACAACGCCTTTCTTGTATTAAATAAATTCTAATAGTTCTTTAATATCTTTTAACCTCTAACATTTATTATATATTTCTTCTAATTTTATGCCTCTCTTATATCCTTCTTTATAAAACTCATCTATTGATTGATTTAAATAATCATATCTGTAACATAATTCTAATGTGATTGGTCCATCATAATTATTTTCTTTTAATTTTGATAATGCATTATTCCAATCAATAGTTCCATCAAAAGGTAATAAGTGTAAATCACCTGATTTATCATTGTCATGTATATGTACTGCAAAATATCTATCTTTAAAAAGTTCATAATTGAATTTATCATTAAAATAAGCATGACAATGACCAACATCAAAACAAATGCCAACATTATCATCTTTTATATTTTCTAATACATATTCTAAATACCCTTGTTTTCTAGTATTTTCAAATGCAATTTTTATTCCTAATTCTTTTGCATATTTAACAATTCTTTTAATTCTTTCTAAACCAATTTCATTATACATGGGTGATTCTTTATGCGTTGTTAAGTGCATAACGACCATATAAATTTGTTTTTCACTCATTAATTGTAAATCTTTAATATAGTCATCAGTAACTTTTTCACCTGCTTTTCCATCAATCCATATTTCATTAATATTCTTATATCCTAAATGACAGAAAATAATGTTCAACCCCAATTTTCTGCAATAATCAATCTGCTCCAATTCATCAAATTCTAAATTATTTCTATGGTAATATTGAATAAATACATTTTTAAAACCTGCGTTCTTAATTGCATTAATTGTTTCTTTAGGTGAAACATTCTCATTATCATATTGTACACAAACTGCTAAATTGCTCATCTTTATTACTCCTTCTTATATATCATATAGTCTACTTTATATCATAAAATCTTTATTTTTTCAACAAACTGAAAAGATTAAAATGCCAATAATATATATCTAATAACATTATAGGGTATAATATTTATTAGAGCCATTCTTTCAATAGAAATTTACTTATCTAAACAATATTCATATATTAATTAATGTTCTAATGTTAGAATAAATTGGTGCAATTATGATTTTGGTTAAATTAGGGCTTTTTTTGCAATAATTGTCCCCAATTTGTCTCCATGTATATTTGCTTATATATTCACAAATTTTTTGCTTTTTTTAAATACTAATTTTTCCAAAATTTTCAAAGTTAATTTTTAAGAGTAGACAATTTATTAATTATTATTTTATCTACATTTAATTTTTAATATTAAATATTATGTAAAACTTCTTGCTTTTTTTCGTAATCCATTGTATTATAATATCA
>CANROH010000067.1 GCA_947632185.1 uncultured Clostridia bacterium | reverse complement strand
CAATATGAGTCTAGTGATATAAATATACTTACTATAGATGATAATGGAAATATGATTGCAAATGCTATAGGAAAAACTAAAATCACTATAAAAGATTATAAAGAAAATGAATTAAAAAGTTTTGATATAGAAGTAACTAAAATACCAGTAGATAAAATAAAATTAGATGATACAGAAGTTACTTTAGGAAAAAAACAAACATATATATTAAATGCTGATGTTACACCACTTGAAGCTACTTATACAGATGTAACATGGAAAAGTTCAGATACTAAAGTTGTAACTATAAAGAATAGAAAAATTACAGCAGTGGGAGAAGGGACAGCTACAATAACAGCTATAACAGATAATGGAGATAAAACTGCAACATGTAAAATAACAGTTACAAATTCTAATCCTGAAGTTATGAAAAAATTTGCAAATGGAAATTATAATATAAGAACAGGAAATAGTACAGATTATGAAATTTTAGCAACTACAAAAAAATATGAAGAAATAGAATTGTTGCAGGGAAAGAAAAATGGTTGGAAAAAAGTTAGAAATTCGCAAGGAATTGTTGGATATACTTTAATTAAAGATAATTATTATTTAGATGAAATACCTTCTCAAGATAATGGTTCAACTGATGATGGTGGCAGTGATAATATTGTTACAAGTTATCATATTGATAATGTTCCATATTTAAATCAAATTTCTTTAGGATATCCTACGGGATGTGAAGCAGTTTCAGCTACAATGCTATTAAAATATAAAGGCTTTAACGTTTCAGCCAAAACTATCATTGATAATACTAAAACTGGTAGTAAAAAATACAAGGGAAGTGATGGACTTTGGTATGGAGCTAATCCATTTGAAGCTTTTGTTGGACATCCAAGTAAGGGATTAAGTACAGGTTCATACGGAGTATTTGCAAAACCAATTGCAGAAGCAATGGAGACTGTTGCTGGAAATAAAGTAAAAAATATTTCGGGTTGCTCAGAAAATGATTTATTTAAATATGTAAGTAAAGGACAGCCTGTTGTGGTTTGGTGCGTAAAAAATGGTGGAAATTTAACTAACGGAGTCGTTTGGAATTATGAAGATGGAAGCGGAAGTTTTCAAGAATTAGTTGGAGAACATTGTGCAGTTTTAATTGGGTATGATGAAAAATATGTTTATTTAAATGATCCTTCTGCAGGTAAAAATGTTAAGCAAAGCAAATCAAAATTTATTAGTAATTGGAAAACTTTATATTCTCAAGCAATTATAGTAGAATAAGAAAATCCTCTAAATGATATCATTTAGAGGATTTTCTATTATATATTTTTTCAATAAAATAATTTAATCCATATGCTGAGAATGGTAGTAAAATAAAGTAATATTGAATTACATAAATTGCTTTAGTTTCCCAAATTATATGAAATATAAATCCACCAATAAATATAATAGGAAGTAAAGCTTTTTTTAAATCTAAATCTTTTGAATTTTTAAATATTCCAATTCCTGCAAATAAGAAAACTATAATTTGATAAATATTAAATATATTTTCTTCCACGTTATAAAGTTTTCCACCAAGCATGCTTAAAGCTTTTTCATGATAACTTAAATAGTGTGCATAATCTGCATTCCATGTATATCTAGAGCCTGGCAAAGAACACCAAATTGTTTGAAATGTTGGATTTAACCATGTTGAACCAATTTTTATAGAAAAATATCTTATAAATTCTTTGGGATTTTCAAAAAAATATTTTAATCTATTTTGTATTAATTCATAAGTAGCTTTTTTTGTTTGTTCTACATTATAATTATTTTCTGAAAAAATTTTAGAATGAATTCCTGTGTACCATCCTTCAGAAAGATTAGTTGGTTCTGAAATTGCCATATACACATATGAAATCATAGGCACGCCTTCTGGTAATTTTAAATTGTATTTGTATTCAAGTAAAAATGAGTAACCTATATTTATAACTAAATATCCAATTAATATTGCAGGAATTACAATTAAAGTTTTAAAATTCCATTTTTTTATAATATTTAAAATTAATACAAGTATAATACCACATAAAAATATAGCGTAGTTTGTTTTTAGTAATATTGATATAGAAATACTTATACCAGCTAATATTAAAAGATAAATTTTATTGTTATTTAAATATAACATAGTAAGTAGAACACTTATAAGAGCCAAAGTTAAACCAATTATATTTCCATATACATGGACGTTAAAAAACATCCAATATAGGGAAAATACTGCTAATAGTATTACTAAAATTTTTTGTATGTCTTCATTATTATTAAATATTATTTTTGATATATAGTACAAAATTAATATATTTATAATACTACAAATTACATTAATATATTGAATATATAAAAAGTTTTGCCCGAAGATTTTATATACTATAGAAACAAATAATGTTATTCCAAATTGAAATGGATACAAAAATAAATATCCTGCAGTACTTAAATATAAAGTCATATTTTTGCTTAAAAAAGAAATAGCCATTTCATGAATTAGTGCTTGGTCATCTTGTGGAGTTAACTTTAAAATGTTAATCCAATAGAAGAAAAGTATAGCATCAAAAATAATTAGAGGAATCATAATGAATTTGGAAGGTATTTTCTTAATAATTTTCTTGCAGATTACCGCTATCATAAGAATAGCAACAATTGAAATTATAATTTCAAAAATACCAAAACTATATTTGAAATATGTTTTTTCATCATTATGGTAAAAAGTAGTATTAAAATATGCTGTTATAAAAATTGATAGAATTCCTATAATTCCAACAATTATAGAGATTATTATTATTCCATATTTTTGAAAAAAGTTAATTACTTTTTGAAATTTATTGCAATTTTCAGATTCCATTTTTACTCCTTTGTTATATAAAAAAGAATATCAAAAAAGGAGTGTTGTGTCAATAAAAAATAATCAAACAAAATAGGTACAATTATTGATTGTACCTATTTTAAAAAGTTATCTATTGTTATTATTGCAACCACATCCATTATTATTGTTATTTCCACCGTTTAAATAATAATTTCTTTTATATAGTTTTTCTTGAACTCCGTTTAAAGCTTCACCAAATCTTTGGAAGTGGACAACTTCACGTTCTCTTAAATATCTTAATACATCTACAACGCAAGGATCGTCTTTACAAAGATCAATTAATTTTTCGTAGGTTGCACGAGCTTTTTGCTCTGCTGCTAAATCTTCTGTTAAATCTGCTACAGGGTCACCTTTAACAGCCATGCTTGCAGCATTATAAGGAAAACCAGCAGCTGCTTGTGGATATACACCCCAACCATGGTCAGTATAATAAGGGCCAAGACCAGCTCTTTCTAATTCTTCAGCAGATGCTCCATCTGTTAATTGATGAACCAAAGTACCAACCATTTCAAGATGTGCTAGTTCTTCAGTACCAATATCATTTAATGTTGCTTTTGATTTTTGGTCTGGCATACCGAATCTTTGTGATAAATATCTAAGAGATGCACCAAGTTCACCATCAGGACCACCATATTGTGAAATTATATTTTTAGCAAGTTGTGGGTTCCTATTTCTGATATTAATTGGATATTGCAAACTTTTAACATAATAATACATTAATAAGCCCCCCTTTCCCAAGGCCATGGTTCGTCAATCCAGTCCCAAGTATCAGATGTGAAGTTGACAGTTAATGGACCGAATTTTTCTTGATATAGTGCAGTAAGTTCTACAACTTTTTCACTGTATTCATTGTGCAAACGAATAGCTCTACTATCAGTTGGATGAGTATCTAAATATAAAACTAAATCATTTACAGCAAAGTTTAAAGCCATTATTTCTTTAAGCAAAGATTCTCTATTATAATTATTTTGACAACAACAATTACTCATAATCTCTTCCTCCGTTCCTTAAATAATTTATAAAATCCATTGACTGACCTGGAACATAAGGACTTACAAGTTCAGGAAAAATAGTACCATTTTGAAGTCCAACTTCAGGAGTATAGGTTTTATTCATTGTTTGAACTGGAGTATATGCATGACCATACAAGTAATTTGTAGGAAATGCATTGCTTTGGGTAAAAGTATTGGCATAAATATTAGAGTTTTCATTGTTCATATTACAATTACAGTTACAATTGCGCATAAAAAATCCTCCTTCTAAATTTTTTATAGTATATAATATGAAATTTATTAAATTATGTTCTAATAACAATAATTAATTGTAAACTTCAATATAAAAATGAGTTTAATAAAAATGAGTTTACATAATTGACAAGACGGCAAAACTATTATATAATTACTAGGATGCGCTCATAAAAGGAGAAATATATAATGTACGATAGTGTATTTGTAATGACAAATTATAGTTTTGGATATAAAAAAGTAGAAAACCCTTTCGTTAATAGTTACGAATATATGGAAGCTTTGGAAATGTTATCAGATATGGAATTTCCAGATATTAATAATCAAAAAATACCTAAAAAAGATAAAAAGTATGTATTAAATATGACAGAACAGATTATGAAAGAGCAGTTTTTAGAAGGTGTAGATACTGATGTACCATATATTGCAAAAACTAGGAAAGAAATAATTATAGGTGTTATGGAAAAATTAAATAGTCAATATTATATTACTGAAGAAGATTTAGAAGAATTTTTAAAATTACAAGAAGAATTGGTAGATCAAATTTCTGCATTTAAAATTCCAGTTGAAGATATACCGAATAGATCATTTGATGTTGGTATAATTGAAAGAGGATTTCCATGTGTTGCTGATGAAGAATATTTAAAACGAGTACCTAAAAGCGCTTCAGTAGTAAGGCTAGGAGGTAACTATAATGTATTAAGTATTGGTATGTATGGACATGAGATAGTACATTTACTATTAGAAAAACATAGAGGAAGCGTAGAAAATGTATTAAATCAAGAAGTATTATCCATATTTATGGAAAAAGCAATTACAGATCAAGTAGATACAACACCTAATAAAAATTATTTTAAAATATGTGAATTATTTAGAATGTCAAATGCAAAAGAAGCTTTATTTGATTTTATGTCACAAACTGATTTTGAACAAAGAGTTGAAAGTTTAAAATATTTGTATGGATCATTAGTGGCAGGGGTTTTACATAATAAATATAGAGAGGGTTCACCAGAAGTAAAGTTAGAAATCAAAAATAGTATAAAACAACTATTTAATGGAAAAACTACTTTAGAGAAACTTTTGGAAGAACAACATATAAGATTAGATAATGATTCTGTAATTAAATACCTAGAAAAAATAGATGAATATGCAAAAGAATTTCAAGTGGAACATGATGAGAGATAGTTAGAATAAGAAATATTTTTTTAAAAATGTTGATTTTTAAGAAAGCATATGTTAAACTATTAAATAGTTAATAAACGGAAGAAAATTGGAGGTTTTTTTACAGATGGATATGAGTATAGTAAAATATATATTAATGGCAATTGATGCAATAGTATGTATAGCTTTAATTGTATTAGTACTAAAACAAAATAAAGGGGAAAATAGTGGTCCTTCAGGAACTATTGTTGGTGCTTCTGCAAATAATTTTTATGAAAAAAATAAAGGAAAAACAATCGAAGGCAGAATGAGAAAAGCTACAATAACATTAATGGTAGTTTTTGCTGTTATAACAATTGTTTTAGGTATAATATATGTTGTTTAGATTTTTAAATAAAATTATGAGCAGTATTTAATTACTGCTTATTTTTATTTTAAAGATAAAATATTTCATAGATTTCTTATAATAGATTTAAGTTTTTAAGGAGAAAAATGAGCAAGAAAAATAAAAATAAGAATAATCTTGAGGGAATATTTAGATCAACTGAAAAAGGGTATGGATTTGTAGAAATAGAAAATGAAAGTGAAGATTTATTTATTCCTTCTAATAAAGTAAATAGAGCCTTAAATGGTGACAAAGTTCAGGTAATTATAGAAAAGCCAAAGACAGAAAACAGACGAGCAGAAGGTAGAATAATAAAAGTTGTAAAAAGAGAAAAGGATAGTGTTGTAGGAATATTCCAAAAGTCTAAAAATTTTGGATTTGTTGTTCCAGATGATAAGAAATTTGGTACAGATATTTTTATTTCTAAAAGCAAATGTAAAAATGCTAAAAATAATGATAAAGTAATTGCTAAAATAATTAGATATCCTGAAGGAAAGAAAAATGCAGAAGGTGAAATTATTGAAGTACTAGGAAATGTTGATTTAGCTGGAATTGATATGCTTTCTGTCATAAAAGAATTTGAACTTCCATATGAATTTCCATCTTTTGTTTTAGAAGAGGCAAAAAATATTTCGCAACAAATAAATATAGAAGATATAAAAAACAGAAAAGATTTAAGAAATGATACGATTTTTACTATTGATGGAGAAGATGCAAAAGATTTAGATGATGCAGTTAATGTTTATAAAAATGAATCTGGAAATTATTGTTTAGATGTTCACATAGCAGATGTAAGTTATTATGTTAAAGAAGATAGTAAGATAGATAAAGAAGCAATAAAAAGAGGAACAAGTGTATACATGTTTGATAGAGTTATTCCAATGTTACCATTTGAATTATCAAATGGAATATGCAGTTTAAATGCTGGAGAGGATAGATTTGCTCTATCTTGTAGTATGGAAATAGATAAAGATGGGAAAGTTATTTCATCAGATGTTTATAAATCAGTTATAAATGTAAGCGAAAGAATGACTTATACAAATGTTAACAAAATTATAAATAATGAAGATGAAGAAATATTAAATCGATATAGTAAGTATAAGGATAATTTTAAAATTATGGAAGAGCTTGCTTTAGTACTTAAAAATAGAAGATTAAAGCAAGGATATTTAAATTTAGATATACCAGAAAGTAAAATTATTTTAGATGAACATGGTAAGGCTATAGAAGTAAAAAAGTATGAAACGACGTTTGCAAATGAAATAATAGAGCAATTTATGCTAACAGCAAATGAAACAATAGCAGAAAAATTTTATTGGTTAGAAGCCCCTTTTATTTATAGAGTTCATGAAGAACCAGAGTATGATAAAGTACAGGAAACAAATAAATTTTTATTTAATATAGGTGAAAAAATAAAAGTCACAAGAGATAATATATATCCAAAAGCTTTTTCTGATGTTTTAGAAAGACTAAAGGGCACAGAGTATGAAAAAGTAATATCAACTCTTATATTGATAAATTTAAAATTAGCAAGATACGAAAGTGAAAATAAAGGACATTTTGGAATTGCAAGTAAA
>CANROH010000066.1 GCA_947632185.1 uncultured Clostridia bacterium | reverse complement strand
CTCAAGTGACATATTATATATCAATTTGAGACATTTTCCAAAGTTAACACTTAAGACATTATCATAAATTAATCATAATTAATCATACAAATAAGGCATATGTCTTGACTATTAATTGGTAAATTAGTATAATAAAAATCACTTTTTGAGGGGAGAAAATTATAATGAAAGATTATTCATTAAATTTTGATGATCCTAAAAAATTTATATTATCTTATAAAATTGAAAATGGAAAAATCATTGTTAAACTAGCGAGTGGGGGATTATATACTGTACCATATTCAGAGGATAATGAAAATACAATAATATCTAGAATGGAAAGCCAAGCTAGAAATGCACAGCCGAAGCAACTTAAGGCAATAGATAAAATTTTGTCTATAACTCAACCATTGATTTTGCCACTTGCCATCATGAATTTTGTAACTTATGGTGGCTGGTTTTATGCTATAATGCTTGCTATTCTTGTTGAAGGAGCAATTTATTATCCAGCAAGAAGAATAATAAATGCAATAAAAAAACGAGATATTGAAAAGTTAAATTATTTTTTAGATCATAAAGAAGAATTAAATGAAAGTATTGAAAAAAGTGAAAAAATGAAATTGGGCGTTAGTAAAAAGGCTGTTAAACAAATAGAATTACAAAAAAGTGAAAATAAGGAACCATTTAATATAAATAATATTGATAACTATTCATTAAGCGATTTAAAAATATTAAAAAAGAATATTGAAAAAATTTCTTTATTTGAATTTGACGAAGAAGAAACTATATTAGAAGATACAAATAAAGAAAAAGTTCCAATGTTAAAAAGAACATTAGACAACAAAAGAAAATAATTTTATGAAAGTAGCAAAATTATTGCTACTTTTTATATTCTTTAGTAGAATGATTAGAATTGATATAAAACTATAAATTTCTAATTTGTGAGAAAAATTTTGAAATAACTTACTTGTAAGAAGATTTTTATATTATTATGAATATATCAAGGAAATTTGCATAAATTGGAAAGTAATACTTTTAATTGGGATAATATAATTCAATACCTTATTTAACATCTGAAATCAACAATGTTGAAATCAGATGCTTTTGCTATTTGAGAAGTAGAATTTTATGTAGAAAATGATAGATCCTGGGAAATGTTAGTGATACCTAAAGTATGTATTTAAAGGATATTTTGATTCTCTTTTGGTAGATTGTCCTTTTTTTATTCTGTAGATGATATTTGTTAAATACTTTAGAAAGTTCTTTTACTTCTTTCTTTAAGCATCAAGTTTGGATTTTTATAATTCAAGTTTTAAATTGTTTAAATTTATGGTATAATTTTTTGTAGTTAGATTGGATGTATTTATCAATTTAGAAAAACAAACTTATTAACATATAATATGTAATTATGGGGGTAATTGAATGAATGAAATAATAAATGAAATATATGAGGAAGTAAAAAAAAGATGTATGTTGCCATCTAATGCTTATGGAATTGGAGCTTGGGATCATCATATAGAATTAGTTTATAAAATTGCGATAGAAATTTGTTCTGAATATAGGGCAAGTCACGATATAGTTGCTTTAGCTGCTTTATTACATGATGTTGCATCTATTACCGATAAGTCTTATACTGAAGAACATCATGTAATTGGGGCTCAAATTGCTGAAGAATTATTAGCTCCTTATCCTATTGCTAAAGAGGATATAGAATTAATAAAAAATTGTATTTTAAATCATCGAGGAAGTAGATTAGCTCAAAAAACTACTCCAGAGGAAATATGTATAGCTGATGCGGATGCTATGGCTCATTTTTATAGTGTACCTTCCTTACTTCGAATGGTATATGTAGAAAAAAATTTGTCTATAGATGATGGAGCAGAATTTGTTTATAATAAATTACAAAGAAGTTACAATAAATTGTCAGATAAAGGAAAAGAAATTATCCTACCTCATTATCAAGCAGCAAAGATTTTATTATTAAAAAAATAGTTTTTTTATTTTTTAGTTCACTTTAGAGATTAAAAATTGTACCTTGCGATTTAAGAAGATAGGTTCATAACGTTGATGTTATGGACTTTTTCATTTTTTGGAGTAAAAAGGAACAGCAAAGTCTTAAAACTTAGGATTTATCTATAGTTAAACAAATATTGAAATTCATAACTGTTGTGAATAAGGAAAGTTCATTTTGAATATAAACAAATCTAAGAAATACAATAACAAATGCTATAAAGTAGCAATATTAGCTTAATTGGAAAAGCAATAGTACATTAGCAAAGTGTAATTTTTTTTGAAAAAATTTAAATCTTTAATGTTTCTTTAATGTTTAGTAATTATTATTTTTTATGATGAATTATGAAAAGAATTTTTTATTTTGACAATTTAAAAGGTTATTAACAATGCTTGTTGTATTAGGGCATGCGTTAACAGTATGTTCCAATTACTATGATTACGATAGTGGCTTTTTTAAGATATGTTCATTTTTTATGATTCCAATTTTTTTAATTATTACAGGAATGTTTTCTAGAAAAAGTAAAAAGAAGCCTATTACAAGAGCAAAGAAAATGTTTATAATCTATGCTTTTGCACAAATCATAATCAGTTTTTATTATGCATATTGTTTAAAAATAATTAGTCCTAGCAAGAGTATTTTTATTCCAAGATTTACATTATGGTATTTGTTAACAAGTGCTGAATTATATCTTGTAGAATACATACTAAGAAGAAATTCCTATAAAAAAATGATTTTGCTTTCAATTTTAATTGCGTTATTTTCTGGTTTTATACCTTTTGTTACTAATAAATTCTCAATTACTAGAACTTTAGCCTTTTTGCCATTTTTTGTTATAGGTTATTATCAAGAAAATATAAAATTGCTAAACAGAGTTAAAAAGTATAAAAAAGTATTTATTGCTCTTGTCCTTGGAATTACAATTTGGTTTTTATTTCATCAACATTTCTTTTTATTTAAAGATACTTATATGAAATATAATTACTATGCTTATGCAACCCCTATGATTTGCTTTTTAAAAAGAATATTACTCTATATTTTTTCAGTAATTTATAGTGCATTTCTTTTAAATATTATGCCTCATAAAAAGTTATTTTTTACTAAAATAGGGGAGTATTCTTTAACAATTTATTTGGTTCATGGTGTTTTACTAAAAACAATGAAATATTTTAAGTTGTTTTTAGATAATGCTTTCATAGGTACTTTAATTATATACATAAGTAATATTACTATTAGCTTAATGATTCATTTTATTATAAAGGAAATCAGAATGTTAGGAGGAAAAAGAATTGATTATAAATGCGTTAAATTATCAAAAAAAGAATCTATCTCGTTTCAAGAAACAGCTTAACTATTTGTATGATAATAATAAACACTATCAAGAAAAAATAATAGAAAATAATATAGACTTATCTTCAATAAAAAAAATAACAGATATTACAAGATTACCATTATTAACAAAACAAGATTTATTTAATGATTATCCATATGGATTTTATTCTACAGAAACTAAGAATATTGTAAGATATCACGCAACAAGTGGAACAACAGGGAAGCCTCTTATAGTTGGTTTTACAAAGCATGATTTGATAACAAGAAATAAAATGGTCATTGATATTTGCAAAAAAGCAGGGATAAAGAAAAATGATGTTGTTCAAATATGTGTTGGTTATGGTATGTTTACAGGAGCTTTTTCTTTTCATGATGCTCTTGAAAAATATGGTTGTACTATTATTCCCACTTCTTCAGGAAATACTGAAAAACAAATTTTTTATATGAAAACACTTCATACAACAGTTTTAATAACAAGTCCATCTTATGCTATGCACATATATGAAGTTGCCAAGGAAATGGGGATAGATATAAAAGATTTGAATATTAGAATTTTAAAAGTAGGTAGTGAACTGCTAACAAAGGAAATGAGAAAAAGGTTGCAAGAGGCTTATGGAAAAAAGGTAGTTATTAGCCAGGATTATGGAATGACTGAAACAATGGGTCCAGGCTTAGGAATTGAGTGTGAGTATTGTGATGGATTGCATTTGTATACAAAAAATTTTGTTTATGAATTAGTAGATCCTATTACAAAAATGCCAACCAATAAAAACGTAGGAGAACTTGTTATATCGACTCTTCATAATGAATGTTTACCTCTTATAAGATACGCTACAAATGATATAGTTGAACTGGATTATACAAAATGTAAATGCGGAAATAAAGCTCCAAGAATTAAAACAGTAATTGGAAGATGTGATGATATGATAAAATGTAAGGGGGTTAAAATGTTCTTATGTCAAATAGAAGATTTTATTTTGAAGAATCATTTTTGTACGTCAAATTATGAAATCATTTTGACGACTGAAAAGTATATTGATAAAATGAAAATTGAAATAGAGTCTATTCATGACTTTGCTGAAAAAGATGAAAAAATGACAAAGAAAATTGAAGAACAAGAAAAAAGACTGATAGAAGAATTTAAAAGTACATTTGGAATTTATGCCAAAATTTTGCTTGTTCCACCTAATTCGCTAAAAAGACAGAGTGGCAAAGTAAAAAGAATAAAGGATTTGCGAAAACTTTGAAAATGCAAAGTCTGATTTAATAAATTATAGTT
The DNA here is from genome assembly GCA_947632185.1 of uncultured Clostridia bacterium. GTDB lineage: Bacteria > Bacillota > Clostridia > TANB77 > CAG-508 > Scatovivens. The sequence continues at coordinate 2,785 of CANROH010000066.1, read as the reverse complement.
TATATCATAAAAATATTATATAATATAAGAATAAGAAGTCTAGAGGTGGTAAAATGAGAATTTTAGTTGTGGAAGATGAAGAAGCGATTGCTGATATTATTGCTACAAAATTACGTCGAGAAAAATATGAAGTTGATACAAGCTTTGATGGCGAAGATGGTCTATATAATGCTATGACTAATATCTATGATTTAATCATTCTTGATATTATGCTTCCTAAGATGAATGGAATAGAGATATTAAAAGAACTAAAAGAAAACAATATAAATGCTAAAGTTATAATGCTTACTGCTAAATCTGGATTAGATGATAAATTAAAAGGCTTTGATACAGGAGCAAATGATTATGTAACTAAACCTTTTCATATTGAAGAACTAATTGCTAGAGTAAATGTTCAATTAAGAGCTAAAGAAAATAATAAGGTGAAAGATATATTAGAATATAGTGATTTATCATTAAATATTAGAACTTCTACTTTAACTTGTCTAGAAACAGGTGAGTCAATTAATATTCCTTATCGAGAGTTTCTATTACTAGAATATTTTATGAATAATTGTGAACAAATTATATCAAAAGAGCAAATTTATGATAAAGTTTGGGGAATAGACAATGATTATGAATCAAATAATTTAGAGGCATATCTATCTTTTTTAAGAAAGAAGTTAAAAGTTATTGGCTCAAAAGTAAATATCAAAGCAGTTCGTAATCTAGGTTATAAAATGGAGGGGTAAAGGTTATGGAAAATTTAAGAAAAAAAACATTTTTTACGATTTTTATTATCATCTCTTTATTTGCCATTTTTTTTGCTACTTTCTTTAATGTTCAAACTTATCATAGAGAATATACTGTTATATTAAATAATTTAACAAGAATGCGAAATTTGACTTTGGGAAAAACTGATTTTCTTAATAAGGAGCATGTTAATGATGATAAACCTATTAATGATGAAAGACTTCGCAATAGGAAATTCATGGATTATGAAATTTATACATTTATTTTAGATGATAACAATAATATAATTGATAAAATAAGTCATAGTGATAATAATATTAGTAAAAAAATAATGACTCAAGCACAGAATATTATTGAAAAAAATAATACTAGTAATATAAAGATAGGTTTTTTATATTTAAAGAATTATGCTTATAATTTTGAACAAGGAAAATATCTAACTATTATAGATATAGCTAATACAAAAAATACATTACTTAAAAACTTAATTTTTTCTCTTCTTTTAATTATAGTGGGAGAGATAATTATTTATATCATTTCTAAAAAAATAACAGAATGGATTACAAAGCCAGTAGTAATGAGTTTTAATAGGGAAAAGGAATTTGTTGCGAATGCTTCTCATGAACTTAAAACACCTCTAGCGGTAATGATGGCAAGTATCGATTGTTTAGATGTGAATAAGAAAAATGAAAAATGGATTAATAATTTAAAAAGCGAATCGGACAGAATGAATAATTTGATAACGAAATTACTTGATTTATCTAAATCAGAATATTTAAAATCAGAAAATTTTAGTAAGAATAATCTTTCTATGATTGTAGAAAAAAGAGCATTAACATTTGAAAGTTTAGCCTATGAAAAAAATATCACTATAGAAACGAATATAACCGAAAAAATAGATTTTCTTTGTCATAAAGAAAGTATTGATGAACTTGTTTCTATTTTGGTAGATAATGCTATTAGTCATGGTAGTGAAAATAGTAAAATTGAGGTTGATTTATCTAGTAATAAAAATGAAATAACTTTAAAAGTAATGAATAAGGGAGATCCTATTCCTTTAGAAAAATGTGAAAAAATATTTGAAAGATTTTATCGAAATGATAAAAGTCATAACCGTAAAAGTGGAAAATATGGATTAGGCCTATCGATTGCTAAAAATATTGTATTGGCTCATCATGGTAATATTAGAACCTATTCAAAAGATGGATATACTACTTTTGAAGCTAAATTTAAAACAAATGAACATTAACGAAAAAAGTTAATGTTTTTTAATGTTTTTTTAATATTTATATATTACGATTGTTTTATAAGGAAGGCGATATATGATTTAAAAGCAATTATAATTAATGCAATTTTCTACTTTTAAAAGGTGAATTATTACAAAAGGAAAGATTTATTCTTACTAATAATTAGATAGATTTAAAATGAGGTGAAAGTAATGTCTGAAGATTTAGACGAACAAGAAGAAAAGATGAAAAATAAAGAAGCATTGTTGAGTGAAAGTATGATTTTGGAAGATAATAAAAAAGGAAAAAATAATAAATTGAAAAATAATCAAAAATTTTTGTTTCTTATATGTATATTTGTTTTGATTATTGTTTTTACAGTTATTGTCTTCTTTAAGATATTTTATCCAAAACTAAACTTTTATTTAGAAAGTAAATCTAAAGAAAATATCGAATTAAAATATACTGAAACGAATAATACCCAAAATAATGGTATATATATTACTGATGTTTCTGATGTTGTTGAAAATGTAATGCCTTCTATAGTGGCAATTACTAGTAAAACTTTAATTTCATCGGGAAGATTTGGACCATTTTATTTTGGAGAAGAGCAATATTCAGAAGGTGCTGGTTCTGGGATTATTATTGGTAAATCAGATGAAGAACTTATGATTTTAACAAATAATCATGTAGTTGAAGGTGCTAATGAATTAGCAGTTCAATTTATAAATGAAAAAAGTTTTGATGCTAAAATTGTTGGTACTTCTGAAAGAAAAGATATAGCTGTTATATCTGTGTCATTAAGTGATATTGATAGTAAGACTCTA
>CANROH010000065.1 GCA_947632185.1 uncultured Clostridia bacterium | reverse complement strand
CAATAAAAATGGCAAAAGAACAAAATATTTCTTTAAATCCATCTAAAATCTCTGGAAATTGTGGAAGATTAATGTGTTGTTTAAAATATGAGCAAGATGTATATGAAGAAAAATTAAAACGCTTACCTAAAATAGGTGCTATTGTTAAAACTGATGAAGGAACAGGAGAAGTTGCGTCTGTAGAGACTCTAAAAGAAGTTATCAGAGTTAAATATCAGGATGGTGATGAATTTTACTTTAAAAAACATGATTCTAAAGATGTAGTTGTTATTAAAGATGCAGTAGTAGATGAAGAGAAACTAGATGTAGAAAATTCAGAAGAATTAAAAGAACTTGAAAAACTAGAAAAATTAGACAGAGATGATAAACAAAATACTACACAAGAAGATATTTAATTTGTGGATTTTGCGTAAAAAAATAACTTAAAATGTAATATTTAATGTGATAACTTTGAGGGGAACTAAAGATGAAAACACTTGTGACAAATGCTTATGTATTAGATATGGTAGAAGACAGTGCTAATATAGAGAAAAAAGATATATTAATAAATGATAATATTATTGAAAAAATAGAAAAAGATATAGATAAAAATATAGAAATAGATGAAAAAATAAATGCTAAAAATATGTTAGTAATGCCTGGTTTAATAAATACTCATACTCATTTGGCAATGAGTATTTTTAGAGGATATAAAACTGATAAAAAATTAATGGACTGGCTTGAAAGTGCAATATTTCCGGTTGAGGATAAACTAAAACCGGAGGATATTTATTGGAATTCTTATTTATCATGTTTAGAAATGATAAAATCAGGAACAACAACATGTAATGATATGTATTTTGGAATGAACAAAACGATTGAGGCGATTAAAGCTACGGGCTTGAGAGGCATGGTAGCGTGGTGTATAAAAGATGATTCTATAAAAGATAAAGTTGAAAAAACTAGAGAGTATGCTAAAATATACAATCAAGATAAAAATAGTAAAATTAAAATATGTGTTTCAGCAGATGCACCTCATACATGTAATCCAGATACTATTAAATTATGTGTAAATTTGGCAAAAGAATTAAATACAGGACTTCATATACATTTAGCCGAAACTCTAGATGAAGAATCAAAAATAAAATCTAGATATAATAAAAGAAGTACAGAATATTTAAATGATTTAAATGTTTTTGATGTACCAGTTGTACTTGCTCATGGAATATATGTATCTGATAGTGATATAAAAATATTAAAAAAAATAAAAGGTGGTATTTCGCATAATCCAATTAGTAATTGTAAATTATCATCTGGAATATGTGATGTAGTAAAACTTAGAAAAAATGGAATAAATATAGGACTTGGTACAGACGGAATAGGAAGCACTACAACAATGGATATGTTTGAAGAAATGAAAACAGCAGCTTATTTACAAAAAATAAATACAATGGAACCAAAATCAATTTCAGCTTATGATATATTAAAAATGGCTACAATAGATGGTGCTAAAGTTTTAGGAATGGAAAATGAAATTGGAAGCTTAGAACCAGGTAAAAAGGCTGATATGATATTTATAAAAACCGATAAATTACATATGTGTCCAGCAAATGATGTATGTGCAAATTTAGTATATTCATCAAATGGAGCAGATATAGAATCTGTTATGATTGATGGAGAAGTAATAATGCAAAATAGAAAAATGATTAATTTGGATGAAAAAGAAGTCATGCATCAAGTTAAGAAAATTGCTAAAAGACTATTATAATTCTATGAAAATAGAAATAAAATAGATAATAAAATACTGAAAAATGAAAGGAGGCGTTTTACATGGCATATAAAATTAGTGAAAAATGTATTTCTTGTGGAGCATGTGCAGGAGCTTGCCCAATGAATTGTATTTCACAAGGATCAGAAAGATATGTAATAGACGAAAATGTTTGTATTTCTTGTGGTACATGTGCAGGAGTTTGCCCAGTTGAAGCACCAGTTGAAGGATAATCATTATACATATAATGATATTTACGAATATTATTAGGAGTTTCCTAATAATATTTTTTTTACCTATTGACAAGAACAAATGTTTGTGATAATATTGCCACCATCACCAAACACACTATAATTATATAGGAAAGGAAGATGTAAATGGACAATTTAAATTTTGAAATTTTAAAAGTAAATCAATATGTTTTTAAACATAGAAATGAACTTAACAAGGAAATAGGAGGTGTAATAAAGAAAATAAGGAAAAATCAAAATATGAGTGTAGAAGAATTATCAATAAGAAGTATTACATCTCCGTCTTATATTAATCAAATTGAAAATGGTGTAAATGGCATAACATTAAATAAATTTATATTAATATGCAATTCTCTAAAAATAGAATCAAGAGAAATATTAGATAATTTTTTGTTATTTAAAAAAATAGATGATGATGTAATTTCTGAAGAATTACAAAATGGAAAAAGTCTTTCTAAAAATATTTTAGAATTTATGAAAAAGAAATAATATAATTAAATTCAAACGCTTCGAATTTAATATTCTAATTATATATATTGATATTTTCATTTATTATTTTAAATAAGATATAACTAACAATATTATTGCTTAAATATTTTAAAATTAAATCTAAAAATGAGAATTCTTGAAAAAGTGTTATGGAAATGATATTATTTAAATAATTATTGAATTATTAATAAAAATAGTATTTTAGAGGTGTAAAAAATGAAAGAAGAATTTTTAAAGTTGTTAAAAAGTACAAATAGAGATGGAATGGATAAACTAATAGAGTTCATAGAAAAAACTGATTTTTTTAAAGCGCCAGCTAGCACAAAATATCATGGAAATTATGAAGGCGGATTATTGGAACATAGTATGAAGGTATATGAAATATTAAAAGATAAAGTTGAAAAATCAACATTAAAAATAGATATTCTTCCTGAGAGCATAATAATAATTGCTTTATTACATGATATCTGTAAAGTAAATTTTTATAAGGTAGATTATAGAAATGCAAAAAATGAATTTGGAGAATGGGAAAAAGTTCCATATTATACAGTTGAAGATACGATTCCATATGGACATGGAGAAAAAAGTGTTATGATGTTAACAGAATATATAAAACTTACTAGTGAAGAAAAATATTGTATAAGATGGCATATGGGATTTACAGAACCTAAAGAATTATATGGAACTATTGGACTAGCATTTAAAAAATATCCATTAGCTTTGTTAATGCATGAAGCAGATTTAGAAGCTACATATTTTTATAATATATAAATATTTTTAATTTGCCATAACTTGATATGAATATTTTATAGTGATATAATTTTAATGATAAAATAGTAAAACTATTTTAATGTATTTTCTTAAGAGGGAAAAAGATAGAATATGATAACTATATATGACTTGTTAGAAGTTAATGAAAATGCTTCAAAAGAAGAAATAGAAAAATCTTATCAACAATTGATATTGAGATATCATAAAGATCCTAAACTAGATGAGGAAGCAAATCAAGATAATGAGATAATTTTGAATAAATTAAAAATTGCCTATGATATACTTTCAGATGAAGAAAAAAGGAAAAAGTATGATAAAGATTTAGCAAATAAAAGAGCAGAGGAATTAATACAGAATGTTTCCGTACATTCATCTCAAGAAAATATAAATGAAAAAAATAATAAGGAACAAATAGAATCAGATATAGAACATGAAAATCCAATTTTAGAAAAAAATAAAGATGAAAAAAGTGCAGAAAGTAAGAAAAGCATAGAAACTAAAAAAACATATAAAGTTAATGAAAGTTTAAGAAATGAAGAATATAGTTTAAGTAAAGAAGAAAAAGAGAAAGTAAAAAAACTAGCTCAAAAAGATTTTAAGGAAAATTTAAAGAAAGCTCAAAAGGCAGAAGAGGAATATAACAAAGCATATACAGAAGCATATAATAATTACTTAAGAAAAATGGGATATACTGTAAAAGAACCATGGACATTAAAACGAGTAAAGAACTTGGTAATTACAATATTAGTAATAATAGTAGTATGTATTTTAATTTGGACTATACCATTTACAAAAAATTTGTTAATTAGCATTTATGAAGAAAATTTTATAGTAAAATCTTTGGTGGATATTATTGCTATGTTTTTTAATGCTATAGGAAGTATATTAAAAAAGTAAAGAGTGGTGATAAAAATAAATAAAAAATCTGTAAAATTAAAAGAAACTTTTTGGAGTAATATAAGATTAATTCTACTAGGAATTTTTGCTACACTAGGATTTTTGTTTGTTGTAGGACACTTGATAATTCTTCAATTTGTAGAAGGAAAAACTTGGAGTGAAAAAGCTTATAAACAACAAGTAAAAAATCAAATAATAAGTCCTAATAGAGGAACAATATATGATGCTAAAGGCGAAATATTAGCACAAAGTATTCCAGTGGATACTATATCTTTAAATCCTGGTAAAGTTACTTATTCTAATAATAAACAAGTGCCAAATGATGTAATAGCAGAAGGATTATCAAGTATTTTTAATATTTCATATGAAGAGGTAATTGAAGGATTAACTTCTAATAGATCAGTTATTGTAATAGAGAAAAAGGTTGAGAAAGATAAAGTTAATAAATTAAAACAATGGATGAAAGACAATGGAATAACGGCTGGGATAAATATAGATGAAGATTCAAAGAGATATTACCCATACGAAACTCTTGCATCTAATTTATTAGGCTTTTGTGGTACTGATAATTCGGGACAGACTGGACTAGAGCAAAGATGGAATGAAGTTTTAACAGGTACAGCGGGTAAAATAGTTACTACTACAGATCTTGATGGAAAAGCAATTTCAGATGAAGATGAACAATATGTAGCTTCTGAAAATGGAAGTAATATTTATTTAACAATAGATACTAGGATACAATCTATTGCCGAAAAATATTTACAAAATGCTATGATTGATAATAGTACTGCAACTAGTGGAAATGTTATTATAATGAATCCACAAACTGGTGAAATTCTAGCAATGGCTTCTTATCCATATTATAATTTAAATCAGCCATCTGATTATACAAGAACAGGCTATACAGAAGAAGAGTGGAAAACGTTAGAACCTTCTCAAAGAACAGAGGAATTATTAAAATTATGGAAAAATGAAAATGTATCAGGTACGTATGAACCTGGGTCTACATTTAAATTAATTACAGCTTCAGTTGGATTAGAAGAGGGAATTGTTGAAACTGATACTCCAAATAATTTCTTTTGTAGCGGTTCATATGTAGTAGCAGAAGGAGAAGATCCAATTAGTTGTTGGAGAAAAGTACCACATGGATATACAAGTTTAAGAACAGCTTTAGAGGGGTCTTGTAACCCTGCATTTATGCAATTGGGAGAAAAAATTGGTGCAAAACTATTATATAAATATTATAAAGCTTTTGGATTTTTTGAACCATGTGGAAGTGATATTGCAAAAGCATATAAAGGTACATTTTATCCATTAGAAGAAATAGGACCTGTGGAACTTGCAACAGCTTCATTTGGACAAAGATTTGAAATTTCTCCATTGCAATTGATAACAGCAGTATCTGCTATATGCAATGATGGGATTTTAGTAAAACCTAAAATCGTAAAGCAAATTGAAAATACTGATACTAAAAGCATGGAAGTTGTTGAAACAGAAAGTATAAGACAAGTTATTTCAAAAAGTACAGCTGATGCTGTTAAAGATATGATGTTATCTGTTGTACAGCATGGAACAGGTGGAAATGCTGCAATTGCTGGATATTCTATAGGAGGAAAAAGTGGTACATCAGAGCCATTAAGTGAAAATTCAGATCAAGGATATGTTGCATCATTTGTTGCAATTTCGCCAATTGAAAATACACATGTAGTTGTTCTTGTTGCATTACATGGACTACAAGAAAATGTAAATCATCAAGGAGGTCAAGTTGCAGGGCCAGTAGCAAGACAAATATTAACAGAAGTTTTACCTATTTTAGGAATAGCATCTACAGATACACAAGAAAATGAACAAAAAGACGATATGATGTTAATAGCTGTTCCAAAAGTAGAAAATCTTACTATAAGTGATGCTTTAACTCATTTACAAAATTTAGGATTTAATGTAGTGTATGATAAAACTTTAGATCCTACTACTTTAGTAACTAGTCAAATGCCAAAATATGGAGAAGCTTTAATAGAAAATTCAACAATACGTTTATATACATCAGCTGATAAAGAAACAACAAAGACGCAAGTACCTGATATAAAAGATATGACCGCAGAACAGGCAATAAATGCTTTAAGATCTAAAAATTTAAATATAAAAATAGATGGAACGCAAGGAATAGTTGTATCTCAAGATCCAGTTTTCGGAACAGAAGTTGAAGAAGGATCAGTTGTTAATGTTGTAATAAATAAAAAACTGACAGATGCACAGTAATAATTAAAAAATAAAAACATACAATTAACCAAGAGGTGATTGTATGTTTTCTTTTACTAAAATGCAGGCAACAGGAAATGACTTTGTGATCATTAATTATTTAGAAAATAAATTGGAATATAGCTATAAATTATTAGCAGAGTTTATATGTGATAGACATTATGGAGTTGGAGCAGATGGAATTTTAATAATTGAACAAAGTAAAATCGCAGATTTTAAAATGAAAATATTCAATAAAGACGGAAGCGAAGCTGAGATGTGTGGGAATGGCATAAGGTGTTTTGCAAAATATGTCTATGAAAAAAGATTAACTGATAAAGAAGAGTTTACAATAGAAACTTTGGCTGGAGTAAAAAATGTAAAATTACAGATTGAAGGGCAAACTGTTGTGTCAGTTGAAGTACATATGGGAGAACCAATATTTGAACTTGAAAAGATACCTGTAATATATTTAGAAAATAATTATAGTGGTAAAATTTATATAGAGAATATTGAAATATATCCTGTTTCAATAGGAAACCCACATGCTGTTTGTTTTGTTGATAATATTGATAAAATTAATATAGAAAAATATGGAAAGTTAATAGAAGATTACAAATATTTTCCAAATAAAACAAATGTTGAATTTGTACAAATAATAGATGATGAACATATAAAAGTTAGAGTATGGGAAAGAGGAGTTGGAGAAACTCTATCATGTGGTACAGGTGCATGTGCAGCTGCTGTGATTTCTAACAAATACAAATCTACAAAAAGTGAATTAACTGTGGATTTGTTAGGAGGAAAATTAAAAATAAGTTATAACGATATCATTAAACTTAAAGGAACAGCTGAAATTGTTTTTGAAGGAAGTATTTTAATATAATTATTTTAGTTAAAATGAGTAGATTATAAATATAATAAAAGTGGTTATTATTTAATAATAACCACTTTTTCAGACTGTTGACAAAGTTATTTAAAAATTTTTGCCAAC
>CANROH010000064.1 GCA_947632185.1 uncultured Clostridia bacterium | reverse complement strand
TTAATTAGAGATGAAATTGACGGGTACATAAGCTTTTTAGATGAGCATTTTGGAAAAGGAAAAATGGCTGAATGTATAGAATTTTTATTAAGACTTAAGAAAATGTCTTAGTAAAAATTTAAGTTGAATGGAGAAAGTAAAACATGAATTTAAATATAATTAATTTGTTAAGTCAAGAAAATCCAGATATGCCATTATTTATGGATAAAATAGAATCAAAATTAATGATGGATATAACTAAAAATGAAATACTTGAAAATGATGAGTGGATTGATCAGGTTTTATTTACAGCACCATATATTGAAAAAGCTTTAAGGAATCCAAATAAACAGATTATTACTGAAGAAGAAGTTGTAAAGATAGAATTAATTAAAAAAGTAACTGTAGAAAGTATAAAACACTTATCAAAAAATACAAACTTAATTTCAGAATTTGATGAGAAAACTCAAGATGTAAAGCCATCAAAAATATTAAATGCTTACAAAGAGGAAAGTTTTCTTACATATGAAAATAGATTCCTTTATACATTAATAAAATTGATAGATGATTTTATATATTTAAGATCAAAAAACGAAGATGATAAAAATAGTTATAAAGGAAAACACCATCAAAAGGCTGTTTACGAAGCAACAACTAAAGTTAGAAAAGAAAAGATAAAATTAAATTTTGAATATGTATCACAAAGTGCTGAGGAGCAAAAAAAGTCAACAAAGATAAAAGATAAGATGTATGAATTAGAGAAATCTATTAGAACATTAAAAGCTACAAGTATTTATCAATTATTAGAAGATAAAAGAGCCACTCTTGTTAAAGCACCTTTAAAGATGACAAATGTTTTACTTAAAAATACAAATTTCCAATATGCAGTTAAATTATGGAATTTTTTAAGTGATCATATGGATATTCAAAATAAATCTGTAAAAGCTAGAAAAGAATATGAAGAAAAAGGTAAAATAAAAGAACTTGTTGATGAAGATTTCTTTATAAAATATTTAATATTTAGTAGTTTAAATTCACAAATAAGAAATAAAAACAGAAGACAATTAAATGTTGAAGAAGATAAAAAGGAAAGACAAGAATTAACAGATAAATTAATGGAGCAAATTATAGATATTAATCCTGATTTAGTTGAGCAAGAACTTAAGAAAATGATTACTGAAAAATATATTGTATATAAGAGAAAAAAGGAAGTATCGCTTAAACCGTTAGAAGAAGCCTTTAAAAAAGGAATTAATAAATATTTAACGAGAATTGAAAAATTGAGGTTGAAATAAGGTATGTCAAATGAATTTGTAGGAGAAACAAGAGAAAAAACAAGTATATTTAGATTTATATTTAATCTAATTAAAACTTTCATAACATTAGTTTTACTATTTTTTGCACTAATCGTAATAATTCAACGAGTATCAAATAATAAAAATAGTTTTTTAGGATATAGAATTTTTAGAGTAGAAACAGGTAGTATGATTCCTAAATATAATGTTGGAGATGTTATATTAGTAAAAGAAAAAGATATTGATAAAATAGAAGTGGGAGACGATTTAGTATATGAAGGCAATCAAGGGCAAGTAAATGGTAGAATAATTACTCACCAACTTATTAGAATTGAAATAAATGAAGATGGTGAACAAGTTTTTTATACCAAAGGACTTGCAAACTCTTCAGAAGATCCAAAAGTATCTGCTAGTCAAATAAGAGGAACAGTTATACGAAAAGTCTATCTTTTATCTTGGCTATTTGATTTATTATATCATAAATATGCAGCATACTTTATTATAGTAATACCTGCTACAATATATATTTCTTTTAGTTTTATACATAAAGCGTTAAGAAAAGAAAGAGAAGGAAGGTAGCAATGAAATTATCTGAAAAAAGGTTGAAAATTTTACAGTTATTATTTATAATATCTTTATTAATAACCATTTTCTGTATAAACAGTGCATATGCTAAATATTATGAGGAAATGAACACAAATTATCAAATTGGTGGAATAAAGATGTGGAGCTTAGAAATTAACGAAAAAGATATTTATGAAAAGACTGATTTGAGAGAAATATTACAGCCGATGATTATTGAAAATGAACATATGAGAAATAATATATGGGTTCCAGGTCGAGAAGGATATTTCGATATTAAAATTAATTATACGAAAGTAGACATGCCATTTGTGGCTACTTTTACTATTGAACAAACTTATACACCAATGTTAAAAGATTTTGAAATGTATGGATATTCAGTAAGATCAGGTGCTGAATCGGAGGGTGATGATGGCGCAGAACCAACAGAACCAGAAATTACAGAAATTAGTGTTGTTAAAAGAACAGATTCTATTGATCCAATAAAATTTTCTGTAGATTTTGATCCAACAACAGAAACTGATGATCAAAAAGTAAAAATAATAAGAGCACACTTAAGATGGAATGATGCTGAGGGAGCTGTAATGAGTAATGCACAAGACACTGATTATAGAGGAAAAGAAGGAGAAGTAAATAAAGAAGATGAAGAAGCAAAGAGCAATACGTTATTAGAATATACTGCTACTTTAACACTTACACAAAAACAAGATTAAGAGAGGTGAGTTTTTTGGAAGTAAAAGGAATAAAATTATCAGAAATAGAACATACCGAATTATTAGAATTACATAAACAAGTTTCAGATTTTATTAAATTTCTTGATGGAGAATATGAAAATATTAAAAAGATGGAGGCAGAACGCTTGTGAGTAAGTTATTAAAATCAATTGAAAAAAAGATAGAAATAGATAAAGAAATTATTAATGTATTGCCTAAAACTGGAATAAAGCAAATAAAAGATTTAAAAAAGAAAATAGAAACTATGCTTGATAAGTATAACAAAATGGATGCTTCTATTATAAAGGAAATGAATAGACGATATGATAATATTACAAGCATTAAAGAAAATCCTGAAATTGCAGTTGTAAAAAAACAAATACTAGAATGGAATAATTTAGGCTTAAGTGATGATGCTCAAAATGCTTTTGAAAAAATGGGATTAGATAAACTTCTATATAATTTAAATGGCTATTACAAAAAAGATTTAGGAACTATTAATAAAGATATAATTAGATGTGTAAAAAAATTTAAAGAAGTAGGAATTCAACTTACTAAAAAAGATTTTAATATAAGTGAATATGTATCAGAATACATGTCAGTATTATTAGAAGAAGCAAGTAAAGGAGTTACTAATTCAGAGATAATAAAAAATGCTTTTGAAAAAGTTTACTGGAAATGTTCAGATCTTATTCCTCATATAATTGTAAATATAAGACAAATATATGATAAACATGAAGAAGAAATTGAATTATTCTATAAAAATAAAACAGAAAAAATTTTATCTGAGTTAAATTTAACTAAAGAACAACTTGAAGCTAAGAAACAAGAATTAGTAGAAAAATTGGATTCATTAGTAAATTTAGATGGAAGAAATATATTAGATAGCTTTTTTAATAATACATATAGTGTAAGTGATTATAAAAGAGAAAATTATGATAAAACTTATGAAAAAATTATTTCAAAGAATCCAGATGAACTAACAAAAGAAGAAAAAGCTGATATGGACATAAACATTAGTGATTTACATAATAATTTAGTTGAGTATGTAAATTATTTAGAATTTAAATTTTTAATAGATGAGATTTTAAAATTAAGAGAAGAGAAGTTAAAAGAAGTAGCAAAAGAACAAGAAGAAAAAGCAAATGCAAATAAAAAAGACAAAAAAGGCAAAAAAGATAAAAATGGTAAAAATACTCAAAAATCAGAATATGAAACTTTAAAACTTGAAATAAAAACTTTATTTGATGATATAGAAAAAATTAATGGAACACATGTTGAAGAAAAACCTAAATTTGGATTTTTTAAGAAAAAAGAAGAACAGATTATTAACAAAAATGATCCTGCAAAAATATTAGAAAGAGATAAAAAAATATTATCTATTAAAGATTTATATGCAAAAATTGATATTTGCAGACAGAAAGAAGTTATTTTTGCAAATGTAAATGATACATCAAAATTATTAGATTTATTAAGGCTAGCAAGTTATAATTATGGATTTTTAGCAAGAACAATTATTAAACAATATCCTGATATTATTGAGAATGATATACACAGCATGATAGAAAGAATAAGAAAATTCGTAAGATTATATAATTTTTCAGTAATTAACAATATAAATATGTTAGAGAAAAAAGACATTTCAATTGTCATAAAAGATAAATATAAATTGTTAGGAATGGCTTTAACAAAAGAAAACTTTTCAGAAGCAGGTATTGATGAATTAATAAAAGATATTCAACTTATTAAATCTTATAATGATATAGTAAGAAGCAATATATTATTGGAAGATATTCAATATGTAATAAATGCAAAAGAAATACTAAAAAGATAGACAAGGCGGTACTTTGAGTTGGAATATAATTTAGAAAAAATTTCTGCTAAAATAGGAAGAAAAAAGGCAGTTAATAAATTTATCAAAAGAATAATTTCTATACTATTAATTTTTGTATGTATTATAAATACTATTTTACTATATTACAATTTAAAGGGCGAAAAAAATCCTAAAATATTTCGGCGTATATTTTTTTAATATTGTTTCACGGAAGTATGGAGCCTACCTTTTATGAAAATGATATTATTGTTGTTAAAATTTTTGATATAAAACTTTTACAAAAAAATGATATTATCACATTTAAAGAAGATAATAGAATTATTTCACACAGAATAATTGATATAGAAGAAATTGATGGTAAAAAAGTATTTCACACTAAAGGTGATAATAATAGCGTTCCTGATGATTTTGATATTAAAGAAAATCAAATTTATGGTAAATTTTTATTTAAAATACCTAAAGTCGGAATATTTACAGAATATATTCAAGATGATAATGGACTTATAAAAGTATTCCTTATAATTTTAATAGTATTTATATTATTTAGCATAAATGATGATAAAAAAAATAAAAGAAAAATGACTAGAAAAAAATATGAAATAAAAAAATCAAGAGAAAATTATAATAATGTAAAAAAATAAAAAATATAATAAACTATTCATTATTTAAGGGGCAGATATGGAAAAGAAAAATGATGTAGAACTTAATATATTTAGAAGAATAGCGAAGATATTCTTTAGAATACTATATAATTTACTCACTATAATATGTATTATTTTGATATGTATTATTGTTATGCAAAAGATAACAGATAATAATGGTTCTATTGGAGGATATAGAATATTTCGAGTTGTTTCTGGAAGTATGATTCCAAGATACAATATAGGCGAAGTTGTTATATGTAAAGAGACATCTGGTGACGATATAGAGCTAGGTGATGCTATAGTTTATAGAGGAAAAGTAGCTGACCTTAAGGGAAAACTTATCATGCATGAAGTAATAGCTAAAACTTATGATGAAGAGGGTAAATTAAAAATCACCGCAAAAGGTCTTTTAAATGGAACAGAAGATCCAGATGTAACAGAAGAAGAAGTTTTAGGTGTTGTAAAATTTAGTTCAGGAATTCTAACTTTTCTTTATGTATTAGCAACAGGTACATACTCTTCTTTTATTATCATATTTATTTTGGCAGTTAATGTATTTATTAGTTTTAGACCTTCAAAAGAAGAAATAGAGAAAAAATATAAAACTAAAAGATTAGATATAGATGAAGAAGACGACGAATTAGAAGAAAACTTGGAAGAAAACATTGAAGAAAATTATGAAGAAGATAGTGAAAATACCGAAAATGACGAACATAAAGATAATGAAGGACAAGATAAGATAGAATAAATAAGCAAAAGAAAAAATAGGATAAGGAATTTTTATGAATGTATTACGTGAAATTAGAAAACTTAAGAAGAAAAGTTTAAGGACAAGAATTTGGATAATTTTAATACTTCTAATTATGCTAGTATCTAGTATATACGCATGGTCAGTTATGAAAGTATCTGCTTCGATAAATGGATTAGAAGGAGTTGTTAATTCTTGGGATATAGAATTTTATGTTGATGATGAGCAGATATTAGAAGATTCAATTATATTTACTGTTGATGAATTTTATCCTGGAATGTCAGATAATAAGCAAATAGTTAGTGTTCATAATCTTGGTTCAACGCGACCTGCAAATGTAAAACTAGAATTAATCTCTGTAAAGCTTTTTGGAGAAGAAATATTAGATGAATTAGAAAATACTGGTAATATAAGTAAAACAGATAATAGTTTTACTTTATTTTCAAGTGAAAAAAATTATCCATTTGACGTATATATAAAATACAAAAATCACTTAGAACCTAGAGATGATGATAATATAGAAGCTTCAATCGGAAATATAGAGTGTTTTTTTTCTTGGAAATATTCTAATGGTAATGATGATTTAGATACAGAATATGGAAAGAAGGCTTATGAATTTTATAAAGATAATACATCAGATGCAATTGAGGTTAAATTAAAAATAACAGCAGGAGATATAGATATATAAATAAAGATGTTACAAAAAAGTAATTAACATGTAATAATTCAGTAATTGACTAAAAATGATGTGCGAACTATAATATAAGTAAATTATAAAATAGTTTTTAATGTTTATAAAATATAATTAATATAAGAAAGGAAAAAATATGGGAAGGAAAACAAAAGAAAGTAAAAAAAGATTAAATTCTTTAATTTTACTAATAGCTTTTACAGCTATCTTGTTGATTGCATCAACATACGCATGGTTTACAACGCAAAAAAATGTATCTATTGAAAATTTGAAAGGAACAGTTGAAGTAGCTGAAGGTCTAGAAATTTCATTAGATGCAAAAACTTGGGGACAGAAAATAGATTTGGATAAGGTTAATATTTTGGATAATGCTTATGAAGGAGATAAAAATATATATACACCAGAATTAATACCAGTATCAACTATAGGCGAAACAACTGAAGATGCAGAAGCATCATCAGATGATAGATTAGCTATGGTTAGAGCAAAAACATTAGAAGATACAAAACTATCTGCATCAGTATTGTGTAATGAAACTTTAGAAGCTGCATTATTTGATACTAATGCAGAATTATCAGCAGCTGATGCTAATATAGCATATACAACAGAAAATTATCCATCATATTTTGCATTTGATTTATTTTTAAGAAATACAACAAGAGGTGAAAATCAAGATGGTAGTGGAAAACCAGATACACTTCAATTAGATAAAAACTCTTATGTAACTACATTACTTAATGCGTTTACAAGTCCAGTGACTGCTAAAGCAGGCCAATATAAAGGAAATCCGGATTCAGGTTTACAAAACTGCGTAAGAGTAGGATTCGCATTATATAAAAATACAAGTGGAGTAACAGATGCAGATACTGATGTTATATCAAAAACAGTAACAACTGCAAATAAAATTTCAAGTGTATCAAT
>CANROH010000063.1 GCA_947632185.1 uncultured Clostridia bacterium | reverse complement strand
ATTTTATAAGGTAAATAAAGGGTTTATAGTAGAATTGACAACAGAATGAGGAATTCCTATTTAAAAATGATAGAAAATGAGTTATAATGTTTATAGTAAATCAAGCATAAATTACTTAAAGTAGTCAACTTTAAGATTTTTTATTCCTACTTACTGTCTATGGAATTAAAATGATACGAAAACGTACAATAAAAACTTTATCCATAGAATTGAGTAAATGCAAAATATGCCCGCGTTTGTTCAAACATCATACATACAGTTCTTCCAAACCATGGAGCATTATTCGCGGCGAAAGTAGCAGATCTTCATTTGTAACAAAACTTTATTTTTTTCTATATACCAATACGGCATTCTTATCATAATCAATATTTCCTTTTAAATCTATTGATGGTACTTTAATGAAATCATAATCAGTATCAAAAGTTATCATACAATCATTTAAATTATATATATAAGCTGCCAAAATTTCTCCGTTTGTATTTAACATTGATGTTAGTTGATTAACAATATAATTATAAAATGTTCTTTGATTCCAGTTTTCTATATAATTCCAAATATTAGATAGTATTATTTTATCATAACCATTTTCAAAAAAATGGGGAATTTTAAATATATCAGCACATTGAAAAGTAATTTTTGAATATTTTAAATTTTGTTTAGTTTTTTCATATTCTTGTTCATTACATAAATATAAATTTCGTAATTGATCCACTTTTTTACTGTGATAATCAATATACATTTTAGATAATAAACTAGGTCCTTTACCATTATGTTTATTTTTAGTTATATTTTCTAAATATAATTGTTCCCAGAAATAATCATAAGGTGGAACAATAAATGGTTTAATCATAGAAAATAAATCATATTCTTCTTGTTCATTTTTGCTATGAATTGTTAATTTTTCAAAGTTTTTAAAATAATTATCATAAGAAGAAGAAAGTAATAATGCTCTTTTTAACATAACATAAGGAAATGTTAAAGAATTTATATCAAATGTATCAATCATAAGTACACCTTTATTTATTAAATTAAAAATATGATCTCCACTAGAACAAACAGTTAATACTTTTTTTACATTTATCCAATTTAATTTTTCAAAATAATCTTTAATAGATTCAGTAGTTCCATACCAAACTTTTTGGCATTTTGCACTATTATCTTCAAATAGAAAAGATTTTACAACATTTATTTCTTTTTCTATATCCACCATATAATTTTCACCTTATCTAATATCCTTCATAATACTTAACATTTAATACCAATACTTAAAATGTTTTTTGTATACTTTTATAAACTTGAGTACATTTATTTGCTTATTAAAATTTTTTATTTTTTCATAACTAACCTATTTTGGTTATCTAATTCCCATTTCTTTTTCCATGCCTCTTCATTTAATGGGTTTAAAACAATATTTATTTTCTTTTGAATAGATAATAAAGCATTAGCTTGTCTTTCATCTGGTCTACTTGGAACACCTTCAAGGTTTTCATATTTTTTTGTATATAATCCAATAGTTTGAGGGCTAGATAAAGTTCCTTTTTTTGACATTGTTTGAATTTCAAATATTCTTAAATTTTCTTGTGGATAGTCTTTAGAAAAAGTAATCGTACAAAAAACTCTACCTTGATAAATATTCTCAACTTTAATTTCAGTTTCACTTTCCGTAATTTTTAAATCTTTAGGTTTTTGAGTGATTAGTCCTTTTTTCTTATAGTCTAAATAAAAAGATACATCATATCTAATTTCATCGAATGCTCGAATAGGCGCCAAAGCTACATTTTTTCTTTTTATTTCTTGTTTTTCTCCAATTTCATACTCTTGGTCTAATTCTTTAGCTGTTTTTAAATCTAAATCATTTATAGCAGGTTTATTATTTTGTAATAGAGCATCATTATAAATATTTATGGATGAACCTAAAATACCCATTATACTTGCGACTTCATTCTCATAATATTCTTTGTCTTCTTCATCTTTATGTATAATTTCTGATGGTTTTCTTAAAACCCTAAATTCAGTTTGATGAGATTCAGTATTAGGAGCAAAATTTCCGGCATATTTATAAAATATTTCTATTTCTGAACCTTGATCATCATATATATCATCTTCATTACGTTGTCTTATGCGGTTATACTGATAAGAAACCAAAAGTGTTAAATTTCTACCAGTATCTTTGCACTGTTCTGTACATTCAATATCCATATTAAGTAAATTAGATGAATAAGATGAAGAAGCAATAATAATATCATAATCTCCTAAATGATTTTTGACATATTCTCCTAGAACACAATTGTTATCTGCTTCAAAAGTTACATTTAACCCCAAATTTCTAGCAATTGCACTAGCATACTTATTTACCATTATTGGATCTAAATATAATATTTTTAAATCTGATTTCATTTTTGGTAAAGGTATTCTACTTGGATTTATATAATCAAAGTATTTTGGAATTTTGCCAAATATTTGAACTCTATCAAGAGTACGATTTATAAAAGTGTTTTCAATAATTCTATCAAAAATAGTAGTATATGATGTTTCTTTCACTGTTAAATCTCTTCGTTTATGATCATATAAATTTACACCAAGTTCATTCTCATCATAATGTAATGATACTTCTAGTATGTTTTTTGTATCTCTTAAGATTGTAGTCTTTTTTTCTAATTCAACATCTCCACCATAGCAACAATAACGAATACTTGAATATCCCCACAAAACAATATGATATTTATTTAATCTTTCAGGATATTTAGCAAAGTATTGATCTGCTCTAATACTGGATCTAAAATAATCAATATTTTGAAATCCATATTTTACAAGTTCATCATAATCTTCTTTATTTTCTGATATTAACAATACATTTGCCAAATTTAAAACTCTATCTTTATTCTTTTGTAATTCCTTTTCCTTTTTTAAATAATATGATGAAATATCTATATCTTTAAAATAATCATTTACAGCATCTCCGGCAACATGAAATAATTTTTCCCTTAAAATACAATTTTCTTCTTTAATAAAAGAATCAAGCGAAATACCATTTAGTAATGAGGTTATGTTTTTTTTCTTTTGAACATATTTAAAAATACTATGACATCTATGACAAAAATCTCTAACTTCTATATTCGTTTTATCTTGAAAATCTTTCACAAGCATATAAAAATCAATACTATCAATCGATTCAAATTTTAATAATGCACCTGCAATAAATGGTTCATAATCAATACTTTCTTTTTCTTGATTTTGGTTTATAAAATTCATCTACAAAACCTCCCTAGTTATGTCTTATTATATCACAGTTATTTTTTGAAGTCATTGATTTTCAAACTAAAGGTTTTATAGTAAATTTAACAAAAAAATCAGAAATTCTTATTTAAAAAAGAGTTAAACTATTTATAATAAATAAACATAAATTACTTAAAGTAAATAACTTTAAGATTATTTATTCCTTTTTACTATGGAGTTAGAATGATACGAAAACTATCATTATCTCCCGCTTGACCGCTATAATCAGTGAAAGCTTCAAGACCCGCGCCCGTGCCGTAACCAAAATCCCCGCCACGCAAGAACCACGGAAAGTAAGAATTCACAAAGCTCGATAAGTCGGCATTATAACTTCCGAATAGATAATTAGAATTTATTTTATAGAATGGGCCAAATTCTTTCGTTCCATCACCTAGTATTCCTCTTTGATAACTATAGTTATTGTCACTATAATCATACAAATCGTAATATTTTGAAGATGGCCATTCTTTTCCTGTTGTATTTGAGGTATTATCATTACAGTTTTCTCCATTTGATGCTCCATTTTTATTACAATAACTATATGGGCCTTTAAAACCTGAATTATTATCTTTATTTCTTCCACTTGCTGGTGCTTTTGAATTATCACTCTTTCCTTGCATCACTCCCATTACATACTCCCATGCTCCTCCTGACATATCATAGATTCCAGAATAATTTCCTGTTGTGCTTGCTTCTTTACTTTCTTGATTATAATAATTATTAGAATGTCCTCCATCCATATATAATCTATCTATTGTTTCATACCAATTACAAGATTCTTTTGTTCCTGTATATCCACAGGTTGGTTCTTCTTTTGCAGAGGAACCTGTAATATATGTATCTACATTGTTAATTCTTACTTCTTCACATGTTGTCTTTCCATCTTCTTCTGTACATCTGCCATACTTACTTTGAGTTAAATAAGCTACTGCTCCCCATTCGGTATTTTTCATCATGTGACTTTCTAATTCTCTTTTATAATTGTAACTTGTATAAAAAGCATTAGAAACATTTATATTTCTCCAACTATAGACACTTGGTTTAATAATAACTTTGGTTGATTCTTCGGTATTTTTTTCTGCATCTCCTTTGCTCCAACTTTCAGCATTTGGTGGCATGACACTTCCATCACTATTTTGATTATACCCTGTTTCAAATTTTCCTACCCAAAAGCCATTACTATCAAATGCTGTAAATGCTGGATGAACTATCGATTCTCCTTTATTTAATAATGTTGTATTTATTTGTTTATCTTTTGAACCAAACTCTATTTCAAAACCATTATTTTCTGCTTTATTTCCTTCTTGATTTTTAGTTTTCATTGCTTCATATACACTTTGAACATTTGGTTGAGTTCCTAAATCTGTTGGACTAGAATAACTATTAAATGTTTCTTCACTATCTTGTAATTTATAACTATATCTTGGTATCCATACAAAATAGCTTTCTATATCACTTTCTGGTATTTCTTGTCCTGGTTTATAAGTATCAGTTTTTCCATCTTTTAATATGACTGCATTTGCCCATTTTTGTTTACTATAGTTATACCATTCTTGTGTAATATCTGCTTTTGTTACTTTTCCTCCTTTATTTCCTACATAAAAGTTTGGTCCTTCTGTTTCTGATATGACTACTGGTACTAATCTTCCATTCATTAAATCTGGATTTGCTCCATTTAGTATTTCCTCTTTATAAACTTTCTTAAAATATAAATAACATTTTGTTTTGGTTTTACTGATTCCTTGTATCTTTACTTCCCATCTTTCATTATCCCAATTTACTGTACTTATTTGCTCACCTGTTGTCATATCTATACATTTACTTGTTGATGTATCTAATGAATATCCTTCATCTTTTTTTGGTACTTCTTTTACAATATCATTATCTTTATAAAAGGCAAAATATATATCTCCTGGATCTTCAATTCTTCCATTGATATAGTCTTGATTTTTTATCACTTGAAAACTTGAAAATGTTTTATATAAGAAAACTCCTGTGATTAACATGACACAAGCTATCGTAAAGATTATAATACTTTTTTGTTTGTTATTTCTTTCTTTAAATCTCTCTAACCTCATATTGATTCCTCTTTCTTTTCGCAAAGTTGACTACTTTGAGAAAAAGAGAATTTTATAAGGTGAATAAATACTTTTTAGCAATGTTGACAACAAAATGAGTAATTCCTATTTAAAAATAGTAAATAATGAGTTATAATGTTTATAGTAAACCAAGCATATATTACTTAAAGTAGACAACTTTAAGATTTTTTTATGGTGTTAGAATGATACGGAAAGAAATATCGGAATTTGTCTCTCCTGATTGATGATACATTGAAAAAATACCATCATCTGCTCCCCAAGCACTTGAGCCACCTCTTAAAAACCAACTTGCATTAGGCCAAACAAATCCAGCATAATCGGCATTATAATTCCCTATATATTCAAGGACACTATAGTCTATAGAATAA
This sequence comes from uncultured Clostridia bacterium, assembly GCA_947632185.1. GTDB lineage: Bacteria > Bacillota > Clostridia > TANB77 > CAG-508 > Scatovivens. The sequence goes on along the minus strand of CANROH010000063.1, from coordinate 1,729 downwards.
AACGGACCCATTTCCTTTGTTGCATCACCCAATATTCCTCTTTGATAATCTTGTTCACTTGAAATATAGTCATATAAATCATAATATTTTGAAGATGGCCAATTGTAACCATCATTTTTTGCTATATCTATACCGCACTCTATAGCATTACTAGCATTATTTCCATTTTCTTCACAATATGTATACAATCCGTTAAAACCTGAATTGTGTTCTTTATCTCTTCCACTAGATGGTAAAGCATTATTATCTGCTCCTTGCATCACGCCCATGACATATTCCCAGGCTCCACCTGACATATCATAGATTCCGTAATAATTTCCTGTTGTACTTGATGCTTGACTCTTAAAATTATAATAACTATATCCTTTTTCTCCATCTTTATTTAATTCTGTTGAATCAGTTTCATTATAACAACTACGACCACAAGTGGGGTCATTTTTTGCAGAATAACCTGTAATATAATTACTATTGTTATTTATTTTTACTTCTTCACATGTTGATGTTCCATCTTTTTCTGTGCATCTTCCATATTTGCTTTGAGTTAAATAAGCAACTGCTCCCCACTCAGTATTCTTCATCAAATGACTTTCTAATTCTCGTTTGTAATTATAAGCTGTATAGAAAGCATTGGCTACTTGGATATTTCTCCAACTAAATGTATTAGGTTTAATAATGATTTTATCAGATTCTTGTGTATTTTTTTGAGCTCCTGCTACATTAATGGCTCCATTATAACCTGTTTCAAATTTACCTACCCAAAAACCATTTGAATCAAAGGCTACAAATGCTGGATGAGTATGTGCACTTCCTTTTGATGTTCCATTTTTTATTCCACTATTCTTTGTTTCAAATGTGATTTCAAAAGCATTATTTGTTGCTTGATTTGAATGTTGTTTATAAAAATCGTTTACATCTGTTACTTTTCCAATCATTTCTGCAGTTGTATATCCATTATAAACACTTTCATCATTCTTTAATTTGTAACTATACCTAGGTATCCAAACAAAATAACTTTCTATTTCACTTTCTTGTATTTCATCTCCCGGTTGATAATCATCTACTTTACCATCTTTTAATATTACTGCATTTGCCCATTGTTTATCTTTGTAACTATACCACGCTTGTGTAATATCCGCTTTTTCTACTTTCCCTGAATGACCATTTGGATATGGACTATCTGTTGGGGCTTCATTACTTAATATGGTAACTGGAATGAGTCTTCCATTTCCAAGATCTGGTATGGCTCCATTTAATGCTTCTTCTTTATATATCTTTTTAAAATATAAATAGCATTTTGTTTTGGTGGTACTTATTCCTTTTAATCTTACTTCCCAATTTTCATTATCCCAATTCACATTACTTATTTGTTCTCCTGTAGTCATATCTATACATTTACTTGCAGATGTATCAAGTGAATATTCTCCATTATTTTCTGGTACTGTTTTAGATATAGAACCATCTATGTAAAAAGCAAATTCTACGTCTCCCATTCCTTGAACTTCTCCTTCTATAACATTAAAATGCTTGTTTACTTCAAAGATAGCAAACGTTCTATATAGTATTACTCCTGATACTAATAGAATACACATTACAGTAAATACAATAATTCCTATTCTTTTATTATCTCTTTCTTTAAACTTCTCTAATCTAACTCCTTTATTCATATTACTTTTCCTTTCATTTTCGCAAAGTTACTTACTTTAAGTAATTTATACTTAATTTACTATAA
>CANROH010000062.1 GCA_947632185.1 uncultured Clostridia bacterium | reverse complement strand
CTCATAAGTTGTGTTATCCATTAAATAATATAATCCACTATCATTATATAAATATTGCATTTCTCTTTTTTCGATTTCAGCACCTTGTAATTTTTCTGATGGATTAAAAGTTCTTTCAATTACAGCTCCTGTTATAACATTTTTCATTTTAACTCTAACAAATGCTGCACCTTTTCCAGGTTTAACATGTTGAAATTCAACAACTTTAAAAACATTTCCATCTAATTCAAATGTAGTATTATTTCTTAAATCTCCTGCCATATATACATCAGCCATAAATATTCTCCCCTTTTCTTTTATTTAACTTTTTTATATTACTATATATTATTACCATAATTTTACTCATAAATCAAGTATTTATTGTAATTTTATTATTGTATAATCCCTTTTTGATTTGGTTATACTTTCGCAATAATTTTTATTAACCAAAAAAGTATCCTCAATCCTAATGCCAAATTTTCCAGGTATATAAACTCCTGGCTCAATTGCAATTACTGAATTTTCTTTTAAAATATTATCTTTTCTAGAATGCAAAATTGGTAATTCGTGAATATCAAGTCCTACTCCATGGCCAAATGAATGCATTACATCATAGTTTTTAAATCTATAATCTGTTTCTCTATCTTTTATAACAGTTTTTATATTAGCTCCATCTTTTAACACTTCGCTTAATATTCTTTGCTCATTAAGTATAAAATCATAAACTTGCTTATATTCATCTTTTATTTCTTCCACAAAGACTACTCTAGACATATCAGAACAATATCCATTATATCTACAACCTATATCAAACTGTATGATATCTCCTTTTTGTACAATTCTATCTGTTGGTGTATAATGTGGCATTGATGTATTTTCTCCAAAAGCAACAATTGAATCAAAAGCTAATCCATCAGCTCCATTTGAAATCATAAATTTTTCAATTTCAAATGCAACTTCTCTTTCTGTCATTCCTATTTTAATATTTCTGATAATATACTCAAATGCTCTATCAGTTATATCACACGCTTTTTTTATATTTTCAATTTCTTGTTCATCTTTTATAATTCTTTGATTTTCTATAACACCTTCTGTTTCAACAAGATTTACTTGATAAGTTTGAAGATAGTTTTTATATTTTTCGTAAGTAACATAGTTTTCTTCAAAGCCCACATTTTCTGAAACCATAAATATTGCTTCATAATCATATTTATTAAAATTTCTTGAATCATATGCAACAATTTCATCATCTATTGTCAATTTTCTGTTTACACTCTCTATATATCTACTATCTGTAACAAAAATATTTTCTTTTGGAGCAATTATTAAAGTGCCTTCTTCTGAAAGTCCTGTCAAATACCTAACATTTACTGGATTTGAAACAATCATTCCATCTAATTTTAGTGATAATAACTGATTTCGTAACCACTTAATTTTTGCATTCATAAAAATTTTCCCCCAAAATATTTATATTTTTGCACTAATAATTTTACATATGAATAAAAAATTATCAAGGATTAAACTTGAAGGTGTAAACATACATATAATAGCCGAAATTGCAAGAAAAGGGCCAAATGCTACATATTCGTCCTTCTTTTTGAATATTAATATTCTAGCAATTAAAATTACTATTGAGCAAATTGCTCCTATGAAAAATGACAGCAAAGATATCTCAATTATACTACTTACCCCAAAAAATAGGCCAATGGCACCTATAAATTTTATATCTCCCATTCCCATTGACTCTTTTCCAGAAATAACAAATCCAATTAATGTTATGATTGCAAATATTAAACCACCAATAACCATTCCTAATATATAATCTTTTGCCATATTGACATTCGTAATTCCATATAAGAAAGTAATAATTAGACCTATCTCGAAAATAGTCAAATTAAGTCTATTAGGGATTATTCTATGTTTTGAATCTATAAAAATTGTTAATAATAGCATAGGAGTTAAAATTATAAACTTAATTAATTCTAGATTTTTAAGTATACTACTTTTTTCTATTCCAAATTTATATAATAAACACATATATATAAATGCTGTTAATATCATAAATATATAATTATTTTTTAAACCGACTTTATTTTCCCTAAAAAAATCTTTACTAAATATTTTTTTATTTTCTGGTAGTCTAACATTGCACCAAGCTGTAAATTTACCTACTAAAAGTCCAATTACTACAATTATTGCATAATTTAATATATGTACATTATTAAAATACATTACTTACCTACCTATTTTTTTCAAATAATTCTTTATAACTAAATTTTCTATTGGTCTTTTAATTCTTGTCATCCATAAATCTTTTTTATCCAAAGGTTCTACTAAAATAGAAAACATATTTGATCTATTTGCTCCAATAACATCTGTAAAAATTTGATCACCAATAACAGCAATGTTTTCATTAGGAATTTCTAATTGCTTTTGTGCTAATTTAAATCCTATTTTTAATGGCTTCTTTGCAAATTTAATATAAGGTATTTCTAATAAATCTGCTACCAATCTTATTTTTCTTGTCTTTCTGCTATTTGATAAAATCATGCATTTTATATTGTTTTTCTTTATATCATCATACCAAGTTTTTAATCCATCTATTATATTTAAATTAAAATCTAATAATGTATTATCTACATCTAAAATTAAAGCTCTTATATTATTTTCTTTTAAATATCCTGGTTTTATATCAGTAACCTTTTTGCAATACAATTTTGGGTAAATATTCATTATTTTCCTCCAATTTTTTCATATATATATTACCAATATGTTTCGTTTTTGTCAATTTTATTTACAAATAAAATACTTATGATATAATTTATATGCATATTTATATACTTATGATAAAATACAATCAATATACGGAGGAATAAATGGACAAATTAGACGAAATAACTTTAACAAAATACAAAAAGAAAAACCAAAAAATTTGGTTTTTTTATAGAATGATTTCTTTTGACTTATTAATTTACTATACAATTTCATACTTATTTTTAGTTAATGTAAAAGGATTATCTTCAGCCCAAATAATTTTTGCCAATTCTTTTTATCCTTTATTTAAAGCATGCCTTCAAGTTCCATGTACAATTTTAATACAAAAAATTGGGAAACGTAACAGTTTAATACTTGCAAATTCATGCATTTCTGTATACATACTTTTAGTTTTAGGATTAGTAAATACATCTACATATATAATTGCAAATGTGTTTTGTGCTATAGGTTTTGTAATTAAAGAAATGGCTGATTGTAATTTATTATATGATTACTTAGAAGATCGGAGATAATAAAAGAGAAACATTTTCTAAATATGAAGGAAAAGCAATGGCTGGATATTATTTTTTAGATGCAATTACAGCAGTTATAGCTGGATTTATATATACTATCAATCCATATTTACCACTAACAATTTGTTTATTAATAACAATGATATCCACTTTTTTAGTTACCAAATTGTATGAAATTCCTATTAATTCTGATATTCAAAAAGATGATTCCTTAACTGTTAATAAAGAATTAAAACTGTATTTTAAAAAAACAATTTCAGGTTTTAAATTTATTTTAAAATCTCCAAGACTTAGAAGTTTGATATTATTTTCAGGATTATTTGTAAGTATATTAAGTATAATGAATACTTTAAGAACAGGCTTATTAAATGATGTTAATATCTCTCCTGAAGCAACTGGAACTATACTTGCACTTATGGGAATCATATCATGCTATTCTGCTTCTAGAGCTTTAAGTATCCATAATAAATATCGTAATAGAACATTAGCACATTTAGGTTTATCACATTCTATATCTTTAATAGTTTGTGGAGCAGTTGTATTATTAAATTTTCCTAAATTTTTAACATATTATTTATTACTTATTGCAATTTCTATACAATACATATCAAAAGGTCCTTATTATGCATTAATAAAGCAATATCTTAACAGTTTTTGTAATAGTGATATGAGACTAAAAATCTATTCTGCTAATGCACTAATTGAAAGTATACTAAGAACAGTGATTTCATTCTTCTGTTCATTTATCTTAACATTTCTAACTAATGCAGAGGCAACTTTAGTTTTAGGAATATTATCAACAATCACAACTCTTCTATTATTAAGCTATATGTCCACACGTGTAGGACTTAAACCAGAAGAATATACTGAAAAAGATATTGCCTTATAAAATCTTTATTTACAAAAAATATGCTTTCCTATAGTTATAACTTGCTGTCTACTCCATATCCAACCAGAAGTAGCAGTATTAGGATTAAAATAATATACGCAGCCTGATGTAGGATCCCATCCATTTATTGCATCTTGGGCTGCTTTTTTTGACTGAGAGTCAGCTCCTAGATTAATTTGTCCATCAGATACACATGTATATGCACCAGATTGGTATATAACACCTGCAATACTATTTGGAAATCTTGAATCAGATACTCTATTTAATACTGTTGCAGCAACTGCAACCATTCCTTTGTATGGTTCTCCCCTTGCCTCTGCATAAACTAATTTGCTTAATAAATTTAAGTCTGTATTATTACTACTTGTACCACTACTAGAACTGCTTGATGAATTTATTCCTAAAGCACTTAATGTTTTAGAACCTGCAATTCCATCTACTGTTAAACCATTTTTTCTTTGAAAACTTTTTACAGCTTCATATGTTTTAGAACCATATATTCCATCTACATTTCCTGTATAATATCCCCATGATTTTAGTTTACTTTGTATTTGTTTCACTTCTTCTCCTCTTGAACCATATCTAGATAATGCATAACCAATAGGATATATAGTTAGTAATAAAAGTATAATTGTAATAAAAATTATTAAAAATCGCCTTATTTTCATATAATTAAAAGTTAAGTTCTTAACTTTTTCCCTCCTTCATCTTTTATTTATATTTAAAATTATTATTTACATTTTTACCAAAATTATACTTTAATAACAAACAAAAAATGTAATATAATTGTAATATATAATTCTTAATAATATCTTGAAAAAAAATGAAATTATTATTATAATACAAATATAATATTGTATAGGAGTATTTCCAAAATGAAGTTTTTTGATGATACTATAGATTTTAATAGAAAATTAATTGAAAATGAATACTGTATAATTACCTATACTGGAAATTTATTCAAAAATAATTCTAATATAGTAAGTATAGTGTACGGATATGGTGAAAATTGGACTCATACAACAGAACAAAAGATGACTAAAACAGAAAATGGATTTGTTGTTCATATAAAATTATTAGAAAACTTTAATATGTTGTATTTTTGTTTTAAAAATTCAAATAACGAATGGGATAATAATAACAACCAAAACTATTGGGCTCCTATAGAAAAACAATCTACAGAAAATGCATTTATAATAAATGAAAATGTAATTAATAATATTTTAGACAATTTGGTCTCTATTGATTTAAAATCACCAGACAAAAATAACACAAATAATGAAGAAATTGTTCCATTTGATGTTGAGGTAGAAACAGAAAAACCTCTTGATATTGAAGAAACACTTGTTAATGTCACATCATCAGAATCACTTAATAATGATATAGAAAATTTATTTGCTGAATTATATAATAATGAGGAAAAAAATTCTAAACAAGATTTATTAGATAATATTTTATCTACTCCAAAACAAGAAGATACTAATAAAGTAGAAAATATAAATTCTACAAATCAAGATTCTACTGAAAAAGAAAATAAATTTAATGTAAACTCTTTAATAGATGAAATATTATCTCCTATCGTTTCATCTTCAGTTTTTGAAGAAGAAAACATAGACGATTTAAAAAATTTTAAAGTTAAAGAAAATCAAACAGTTCAATCTAATTTTGAAAATATCGAACCTAAAATAGATACTACTGCTGATGAAGTACCTTCTCAAGAAGTTACTAAACCAGTTGAAGAAGCTATTGAAGATACAAATACAATTATAGAAGAATCATCTGTTCCAGAACAAAAAATTGACATTTCAAATATAGATTTTGTTGAATCAGAAGATAATTTAAAAGAAGATTTTAATTTAAATGATAAGATTGATTCTTTAATTACTGAATTATACAACAAAGCAATGTTAAATACTTATACAAATGATGTCAATTCGCAAACTGATAATATAGAATTAGAAGATTCTCCAAAATCAAATGTAGAAAATTTAATTTCAAACGAGAATAATATTAATGACATTGAAGAAGAATCTCTTATGGATGTCTTAAATGTTGAAAGTGATGAAAAAAATGAAACTTCTTTAATTGAAGTAAAAAATGATAATTTTATAGTAAGTGCTAGATCACTTGGAAAATTTTATTTATTAAAGAAAAAAATAAAATTAGCTTTATATAAACTTTTCTTTGCAATTCCTAGATTATTAAAAAATGAATTTGGAGAAAATAAAAATAATTAAATACATATTAAAAAATGGACTTTACAGATTAAAGTCCATTTTTGTATGTTCTAATATGTATTTTAAAAAATTCCAATTGTATTACCATTTTCATCTATTTTAATATTTTCTGCTGCTGGAATCCTAGGTAGCCCTGGCATTGTAAATATTTTTCCCGTTTTTACAACAATAAATTCTGCACCATTTTTAACAATTACCTCTTTTACGCCTATTCTAAAGGGTTCATTACATAATAAATTTTTAGCATTATCAGAAAAAGAATATTGTGTTTTAGCAATACATACTGGATAATTTCCATATCCCATTTCTTCAATTTGTTTTATTTCGTCATTTGAATTTTCTAAATAATCTACTCGCTCTGCTCCATAAACATCTTTTGCCACTTTTTCGATCTTTTCCTTTATACTTTCATTATCATTATAAATAAAATTAATTTTATTTTTCTTTTCTGATAATGAAACTATTTTCTGAGCCAAATCAATTGCACCTTCTCCACCTTTTGCCCACACTTCAACTAAGCTTAAATCAACTCCAATTTCTGATAATTTACTTTGCAAGAATTTAATCTCTTTTTCAGTATCATTTTGATATTTATTTATTGCTACAATAGGATTTAATCCATATTTGTTTTTAATATTATCTATATGTCTTTTTAAATTCTCTATTCCTATTTCTAATGCTTCTAGATTCTCTTGTGAACATTCTTCTTGTTTAGCACCTCCATGATATTTAAGAGCTTTTAATGTTGCAACACAAACAGCACAAGATGGTTTTAATCCAGATTTTCTACACTTTATATTAATAAATTTTTCAGCACCAAGATCAGCACCAAAACCAGCCTCTGTTACCACAAAATCTCCCAATTTTAAAGCAAGTTTTGTAGCAATTATACTATTACAACCATGAGCAATATTAGCAAACGGACCACCATGAATAATAGCTAAATTATGTTCTAAGGTTTGTACGATATTTGGGTTAATTGCATCTTTTAATAAAACCGTTAATGCTCCTTCTGCTTTTAAATCTTTTGCAAATATTGGCTTGTCCTCATCATTATATCCTACTATTATATTTCCTAATCTTCTTTCTAAGTCTTTTATATCTTTTGATAAACAAAAAATAGCCATAATTTCAGAAGCAACAGATATATCAAAACCATCCATTCTTGGTTTTATATTTTTTTCTTTTGAAAGTCCGATTTCAACTTCTCTTAATGTTCTATCATTTAAATCTAAACATCTTTTCCAAATAACTTTTTTGAATTTTAATTCATTTCCATAATATATATGATTATCAATCATTGCAGCTAATAAATTATTAGCTGAAGTAATAGCATGAATATCTCCAGTAAAATGTAAATTTATATCTTCCATTGGAGCAACTTGAGCATATCCACCACCTGTTGCCCCTCCTTTAATACCGAATACAGGACCTAATGATGGCTCTCTTAATGCTAATACTG
>CANROH010000061.1 GCA_947632185.1 uncultured Clostridia bacterium | reverse complement strand
ATTAACAAGAAGTCGGAACAATAGAAAATGCAGAAGACATATTTCAAGAAGTATTTTTAATATTTGCTGAAAAAATGCCAAAATTTGAAAGTACAGAACATGAAAAGGCATGGTTTATCAGAGTAACAATAAATTTAAGTAAAAATATAAAACAATCTGCATGGCATAAAAAAGTTGTTACACTTAATGAAAATATTGTATTTAAAGCAAATCAAGAAAATAATGTCTTTTCAGCTATTTGCGAATTGCCTCAGAATTATAGAACTGTAGTTTATCTTCTATACTATGAAGGATACAAAGTTAGAGAAATTGCAAGATTAATGAAAAGAAGAGAAGGAACCATAAAAATATGGTTATTTAGAGCTAGAGAAATCTTAAAAGAAAAACTGGAAGGAGGTTTTGAAAATGAATAAAGATAATTATAAAAATGCAATAAATCAAATTCATGCAAGTGATGAATTAAAAGAAAAGACTTTTGAAAAAATTAAATCTAGAAAAAATAGAAATTATTACTTGAAACCTGTATCAGTTTGTACAGCAATGTTATTGGCTGTTTTTGTGTTTAGTTTTATATATATTAATAACATAAATAAGGAAATTCAAGAAGATAAGAGTGATAATATTGCAAAAGAAGAAATAGACAATTTACCAAGATTTAAAAGTATAGAAGAAATAAGAGAAATTTTAGCAGATGTTAATACAAGTAGAGATATTACAAAAGGAGAATTTTTTGAAAATCAAGAAGAAAAATTGGCTACTTCTGATGCATTGGCAATAGCAGAAAATTCAACAACTTCGGATTTTTCAACTACAAATATACAAGTCGAAAATGTTGATGAGGCAGATATAGTAAAAACAGATGGAAATTATATTTACTATATATCTAATAATACAGTTTTTATAGTAGATGCCAAAAATTTAGAAATAGTTTCACAAATAAATAATATTAGTGATAGTGATAATGGGCAATTTTCATATTCAGAGTTATATATTAATAATGATAAATTAATTGTTCTTGGAAATTATAATATATATGAAAAGAAAATGTATAGAGAAAATGAAAATAATCAATATAAAGATGTTGCAAGAATAACTTCATCTACATCTGCAGAAGCAATAGTATATGATATATCAGATAAAGCAAACCCTAAAGTTATTAGAGAAGTTTCCTTAGATGGAAATTATAGAAATTCAAGAATGATAGGAGATAATATATATTTTATAAGTACAAAATATGCAAATTATTATGAAGGAATTAGTGATGATGAAATATTACCTATTATAAAAGATTCAGTAGCTGTTGAAGATACAAAACGCATTGAAGCTACAGATATAGTATATTTTGGCGAAAATAAAGAATATAGTTATATTCTTGTTGGAGGTTTTAACATTAATAATACTGAAGAAGTAAATGTTGAAACATTTTTAGGAGCAAGTGATAAAATTTATGCTAGTGAAAATAATTTGTATTTAACTCAAGTTCTATATGGACCAGCATATACTTATATAGGATGTAAGACTGTTATTTATAAATTTAAATTAGATAATTCAAATATAAAACTACAATGCAAAGGAGAGGTAGAAGGATATCTTAATAGTCAATTTTCAATGGATGAATATGAAAATAACTTAAGATTAGCGACAACTATAACAGTAAGTATAGAAGAGCCAAAGGAAGAAGTTATTGGCAATATTGTAAGAACTACTCTTGGAAAAAATATTACAACAAATAATTTGTATGTTTTAAATGAAAATTTAGAAGAAATAGGTAAAATAGAAAATTTAGCTGATGAAGAAAAAATTTATTCAGTTAGATTTATAGGAAAAATGGGATATATAGTAACTTTCCAACAAGTTGATCCATTATTTGTTATAGATCTGTCAGATCCAACAAATCCTACTATTAAAGGGGAATTAAAAATTCCGGGTTACAGTTCGTATTTGCATCCATATGATGAAACTCATATAATAGGAATTGGAAACAACGTTAAAAGTAATGGAAGTGGTGGAGTAACAACTACTAATATGAAGATGTCCATGTTTGATGTATCAGATGTAGAAAATCCAAAAGAAATATTTAGTGTTGATATTGGTGATTCATATGCATATTCTAATATTACTTACAATCACAAGGTTTTACTTTATAGTAAATCAAGAAATCTAATAGGATTTCCAGTAACAATAAGGGAATATTCATCAAGAAGAGATAGAAATGGATTTATGTTATTTAAAATAGATTTAACAAATAATAAATTTGAAAAGTATGGAGAAATATTACAAGAAATTGATTATAGAACAAATATTGATAGAGCAATTTATATTGATGATATTTTATATACATTATCAAATTATAAAATTATATCATATGATTTAAATACATTTGAAAAAATAAAAGAATTAGATTTACCTGAAAATGAAGTATATAATCCTACTGTAATACAAGATTTAGCTACTGAAGAATAATTTCAAAAATTTAAACAAAACCCTAATTATTTTAATAATTAGGGTTTTGTTTATTTAGTTTTTCTTATATTAAAAATATTAAAAAAAAGAACTCCTTGTCAGAATTTACATAAAATATATTATACAGATTTAAGGAGGAAAAATTATGAATGAAATATTAGAAGTAAAAAATATAAGTAAAAAATATCAAGGAAAAGAGGGAGAAATTTTAGCAATAAATAATGTTAATTTTAGTATAAAAGAAGGTGAATTTGTAAGTATTATTGGACCAAGCGGTTGTGGAAAATCAACACTTCTTTCTATTATATCTGGTTTAGAAGAAAAAACAACTGGAAAAATATACATAGAAGGAGAAGAAGTTAATGGTATTTCAGACAGAATAGGATATATGCTTCAAAGAGATTGCTTATTAGAATGGAGAAATATTCTAAGTAATACCATATTTGGACTAGAAATTAAAAATAAAATAAGCAAAGAATCAAAAGATTATGCTAAAAATTTATTAAAAAAATATGATTTATATGATTTTATAGATAAATATCCAAGTGAACTTTCGGGAGGAATGAGACAAAGAGTTGCATTGATACGAACACTTACAACTAAACCCAAAATATTACTATTAGATGAAGCTTTTTCTGCGTTAGATTATCAAACTAGAATTATGGTAACAAATGATATATATGAAATTTTACGAAAAGAAAAAATTACCGTTCTTATGGTAACTCATGATATATCTGAAGCAATAAGTATGTCAGATAGAGTATTGGTATTAACAAAAAGACCTGGAACTATCAAAAATATTCACAAAATAGATTTTGGAATAGAAAATAGAACTCCTATAAATTGTAGAGAAAAGCCGGAATTTAGCAAATATTTTAATACTTTATGGAAGGAGCTTGGAGTAGATGAAAAATAATATATCAAAAGAAAGAAAAGAATATTTAAGAAAAATTAGAATTAGAAAAGTTATTATTTTATTCTTTCAATTGTTTATACTAATTGGTTTTTTAGCACTTTGGGAAATTTTAGCAAATAAACAAATTATTGATAGTTTTATAATGAGTCAACCAAGTAGAATATTTGATACTTTTTTAAATTTAAGTTCAAATGATTTAGTAAAACATATTTTAGTTACAACATATGAAACTATTATAGGTTTCTTGATAGGAACTATATTAGGAGTATTTATCGCAATTATTTTATGGTGGTCAGATTATTTATCTGAGATTTTTGAGCCATATTTGGTTGTTTTAAATAGTTTACCTAAAGTAGCACTTGGACCAGTAATAATTATTTGGGTTGGAGCAGGAATGCCAGCTATTATTGTAATGGCTGTTGCAATTTCTCTTGTAGTAACAATTCTAGAAAATTTAAATGGTTTTTTAAAAACAGACAAAGATATTATTAAAATGGCTAAAACTTTTAAAGCAACTAAATTTCAAATATTAACTAAAATTGTAATTCCTGCTAATATTGGAACTTTTATAAATTCTTTAAAAGTAAATATTGGATTATCTTTAGTTGGAGTAATATCAGGTGAATTTTTAGTATCAAAAGCTGGTTTAGGGTATTTAATAGTATATGGTGGTCAAGTCTTCAAGTTAGATTTAGTTATGACAAGTGTAATAATACTTGGTATTCTTGCTGGAATTATGTATGGAGCAGTATTGCTTTTAGAAAAAATAATTACAAAAACGCGATTTAGCAATTAATTCTAAAACAAGCACATTTATTTTTTATAAACATATGATATAAAAAAGTTTTAGGAGGTTTAAAATGAGAAAAAAAACTATTATTTCTATTATAATTGCTATAATTGCCATATTAATGATTATATTACTTGTACTTAATGGTAGTAATAATGAAACAAATCCTACTGATAATGTTCAAGTAATAAATGTAAGTGAAGTTACACGTTCTGTTTTCTATTCACCACAATATGTTGCAATTAAAAAAGGATTTTTTGAAAATCATGGAATTCAAATTGAACTTTCAACAGGTCAAGGTGCAGATGCAGTTATGACTGCTGTACTTGCAAATCAAGTTGATATTGGTTTCGCAGGTCCAGAAGCATCAATTTACGTATATAACGAAGGTAAAGATGATAATACACAAGTGTTTGCACAGTTAACCAAGAGAGATGGTTCATTTTTAGTAGCAAGAGATAATACAGACAATTTTTCTTGGCAAGATTTAATTGGTAAAACAGTGATTCCTGGAAGAAAAGGCGGAGTTCCATACATGACTTTAGAATATGTATTAAAACAAAATGGAATTGATCCACAAAAAGACTTAGTATTAGATGATAGTATAAAATTTGATTTAATGGCTGGAGCTTTTGCAGCAGGAAATGCAGAATATGTTACTTTATTTGAGCCAACAGCATCTCAAACAGTTACAGAAGGAAAAGGATATATTGTCGCATCAATTGGAGAAGAAGCGGGAGAAATTCCTTATACTGCATATTTTGCTAAAAAAAGTTATATTTCTGAAAACGAAGATATAATACAAGGATTTACTGATAGTATTTATGAAGGACAACAGTGGGTAAAGGAACATACAGCTAGAGAAATTGCAGAAGTAGTACAGGAATTTTTCCCAGATACAAATTTAGATATGCTTGAAACTGCTATACAAAGTTATAAAAATATAGATGCTTGGAATGATACACCAGTTATGACAGAAGAAAATTTTGAAAGACTAGAAAATGTAATGATAGAAGCAGGAGAGTTAACAGAAAAAGTGCCTTTTGAAGAAATTGTAAATAACTCTTATGCTGAAAAATCAATTAATAATTAGAAGAAAAGACTGCTATTATTTAATAAAATAGCAGTCTTTTATAATTTATTAATTAATTATAGAAATTTATATTATTTTGTGATATAAAAGAAATGAAAATTATTTAAATAAAATCAAAAATAATGAACCAAATTTTATTTTTATCATAAATTTATATTAAGAATATTTTAATTAATAGGATAAATTTATGGGTAAGGTAAAAATTGTTATTGATTTTTTAAATAAATATAGAGTGATTTTGTTTAATAGTTTTAAAAGTTTATATGAGGATGCAAAAAATATAAAAGATAAAGATCCAGCTGCTAGAAATATATTAGAAGTTATTATTTTATATTCTGGATTTCATGCAATATTTTTTCATAGAATAGCACATTTATTTTATAGTAAAAAGTTGTATTTTATAGCAAGACTTATTTCTCAATTTTCTAGATTTCTTACAGGGATTGAAATACATCCAGGAGCTAAAATTGGAAAAAGACTTTTTATTGATCATGGAATGGGAATTGTTATAGGTGAAACTGCAGAAATTGGTGATGATTGTATAATATATCATCAGGTAACTTTAGGGGGGACAGGTAAAGATAAGAATAAAAGACATCCTACAATTGGAAACAATGTTTTAATAGGAACAGGTGCAAAAATATTAGGACCAATATTAATTGGTAATAATTCTAAAATTGGAGCTGGTGCAGTTGTATTAAAACAAGTAAATGAAGGAGAAACTGTTGTAGGAATTCCAGCACATAAAGTAGAAAATAAAGATTAAGTAAATTGTATAATAAAAATATAATAATATAGGAGGTAACAGATGAAAAATTTAAAGGATTATATAAGAAATATTCCAGATTTTCCAGAAAAAGGAGTTTTATTTAGAGACATAACAACTGTTCTTCAAGATAAAGATGGATTGCATCTTGCAATAAATAGTATGCAAGATAATTTAAAAGATTTAGATTTTGATGTAATTGTTGGAGCAGAATCACGAGGTTTTTTATTTGGAATGCCGATTGCATATAATATGCAAAAGGCTTTTGTTCCAGTTAGAAAAAAAGGAAAATTACCATATAAGACAATAGAACAGTCATATGATTTAGAATATGGACAAGCTACTTTAGAAATACATGAAGATTCTATAAAACAAGGAGATAGAGTAGTTATTGTTGATGATTTAATAGCGACAGGTGGAACAATAGAGGCAATAATAAAAATGGTAGAAAGACTTGGGGGAAAGGTAGTAAAGGTTTGTTGCTTAATAGATTTACCAGAGCTTGGTGGTAGTAAAAAACTATCAAAATATAATATTTCAACAGTTATTTCTTATAATGGTAAATAATAATATGTTTGAGTTGAATTTAGTATACTTTTATGATATTATAACGCTGTTTAAAATAGATTATTATAAAAATATAAAAGAAAGGAAATGGTGTAAAATATATGAGTAGAGAATTTATAGTTAAAAAATGTGAAAAATGTGGAACAGTTGTAAAGGGAATGAGTAAAAATGTTTGTGAAGGAATGACATGTTGTGGTGAAAAAATGAAGACTTTAGTTGCAAACTCTGTAGAAGCTAGTGCTGAAAAGCATATTCCAAATTATGAAGTAAAAGATGGAAAAATATTTGTAACTGTTAATCATGTAATGGAAGAAGATCATTATATTGAATGGATTGCAATTGTTAATGATGAAAAAGAATGTATAACATATTTAAAACCTGGTATGGAAGCAAAAGCTCATTGTAAATATGTACATGGCTCTACAATTTATGCATATTGTAATAAACATGCTTTATGGAAAAAAGATGTTGAATAATGATATTAATGATGCTCTAATATTTGTTTTTGTATAGGTATTAAAGAAAATTTGAAGAAAGATTTATATAATTAGATGTTAAGGTTAGAAAATATAAAAATATATCAAAATTTATCAGAAGTAGAAGTTATAAAAGAAGCTTGTAAAAAATATAAAATAGAATTTAGTAATGTTAAAAATTTTAATATTTATAAAAAGTCTATAGATGCTAGAGATAAAGATAATATTCATTATAATTATACTGTAGATATTGATTATATTGGAAAACATAAAATAAAAAATGCTAAAATTGTTTCTTCGGATAGTGAAAATGTAAAGTTAAATATTAATGTAAAAAGAAAAAGTATTTTAAATCCAATAATTGTTGGGGCAGGTCCAGCAGGACTATTTTGTGCTTTAGTATTAGTACAAAATGGAATTAAACCAATTATAATTGAACAAGGTAAAAAAGTTGAAGATAGAAAAAAAGATGTAGATATTTTTTTGGAAACAGGAAAGTTAAACAAAAATTCAAATGTACAATTTGGAGAAGGCGGTGCTGGAACATTTTCTGATGGAAAATTAACAACTGGAGTTAATAATTCATTATCAAGAAAAATTCTTAAAGAGTTTGTAAATTTTGGAGCACCAAGTCAAATTATGTATATAAACAAACCTCATATTGGAACAGATAATCTAATTAAAGTAATTTCCAATATGAGAAAATATATAATAGATAATGGTGGAAAGTTCTTTTTTGAGGAAAAAGTAGTCGATTTTACAGTAAATAATAATTGTTTAACATCTATAATTACTAAAAATTTATCTAATAATTCATATAATAATTTTAAAACTGATACAGCTGTTTTTGCAATAGGACATAGTGCTAGAGATACATTTGAAAAAATATATCAAAAAGGCTTACAAATTGAAAAAAAGAATTTTTCTGTTGGAGTTAGAATTGAACACAAACAAGAAATGATTAATAATTCTCAATATGGCATAAAATCAAAATTAGAATTACCACCTGCAGAGTATAAACTTGCATATCATGGAAAAAATCGTTCATGTTATACTTTTTGCATGTGCCCTGGAGGAGTTGTTATAGCATCTTCAAGTGATGAAGGGGAAATAGTTACAAACGGAATGAGTAAATTTGCAAGAGATTGTGAAAATTCTAATAGTGCGCTTTTAGTTAGTGTGACACCAGAAGATTTTAAAGGAGAATCACCATTAGAAGGTATATATTTTCAAAAAGAATTAGAACAAAAGGCTTTTAAATTAGGCGGAGAAAATTTTTATGCACCTATTCAAAGGGTAGAAGACTTTTTTGAAAATAGAAAAACTATAGATTTAGGTAAAGTAAAACCTAGTTATAAACCAGGAGTAACTTTATCAAATTTGCAAGAAATTTTACCTGATTATGTTACTGAAACATTAAAAGAAGGATTATTAGATTTTGATAAAAAAATAAAAGGGTTTGCTGATAAAGATGCAATTTTAACAGGTGTAGAAACAAGAAGTTCATCTCCTGTTAGAATATTGAGAGATGAAAATTTTGAGGCAAATGTAAAAGGCTTCTATCCATGTGGCGAAGGAGCAGGATATGCTGGTGGAATTATGACATCAGCAATAGATGGAATAAAATGTGCAATTAAAATATTAGAAAAAGATAAATAATCTAATAGAATAAATGCTAGTAATAGAAATTATAAACTTGACGTAAAGTTTGAAAGAGAGTAAAATAGTTAATAGAGCAAAATAAATAGT
>CANROH010000060.1 GCA_947632185.1 uncultured Clostridia bacterium | reverse complement strand
TGTTTCTGTTAAAACTTTTTTGCAGTCCATCATTCCTGCACCAGTTTTTTCTCTTAATTGTTTTACTAATTCTGCTGTTATCATTTTGTTACCTCCCATATACTAATTTTATCATTAATTTAAAATTAGGGCGGTTATATTTTTATTATAGCGCCCTACTTTTATAATCATAAATTTTATTTATTATTCTTCTGTTTTTGAAGATTCTTCTTCAGATGATGCTTCTTCTACTACTTCTTCAATATCAGTAGCCTCGTCAGATTCTACTTCTTGAGCTACTTCAGCATCTTCACCTTGTCTACCTTCAATAACAGCATTAGCTATAACATCAGCTATTAATTTTACAGCTCTTATAGCATCATCATTACCTGGTATAGCATAATCAACATCTTCTGGATTACAGTTTGTATCAACTAAACCAACAACTGGTATTCCTAATTTTTTAGCTTCTAATACGGCTATTCTTTCTTTCTTAGGATCAACTACAAACATAACTCCTGGCATTTCTGTCATTTCTTTAATTCCGCCAAGATTTTTTTCTAATTTTTCCATTTCATTTTTTAAACCGCTAACTTCTTTTTTTGGTAATACATCAAATGTACCATCTTGAGACATTTCTTCTAATTTTCTTAATCTTTGTACTCTTCCTTGAATTGTTTTAAAGTTTGTAAGCATACCACCTAACCATCTTTGGTCAACATAGTACATGTTACATCTTTGAGCAGCTTCTTTTATACATTCTTGTGCTTGTTTTTTTGTTCCAACAAAAAGAACTGTTTTTCCTTCTTCAGCTTGCTCTTTAATAAATTTGTAAGCCTCATCTAATTTTTTTGATGTTTTTTGTAAATCGATAATATGAATTCCATTTCTAGCTTGAAAAATATATTCAGCCATTTTTGGATCCCATCTTCTTGTTTGATGTCCAAAATGAACACCAGCTTCAAGTAATTGTTTCATTGCAACTACTGCCATTTTTTATTCCTCCTTAAAATTTGTTTTTTCCTCCATAGATTTCTACATTTTAAACAACTATTATAATACCTATAAATAGCACAATCTAAAACTCCACCTATGTGTGTTTTTACAACGGCAATATTATAACAACTTTTTTAAGGATTTGCAATACTTTTTTGCATTTTTTCTATTTTTTACTCTTATTTCACAGTTTTTTATTTCTCATTAATATAATTTTTATAAATATATTGCTAATTCCTGTTTAAACATATTCTCATTTTTTGATGTAAATAGTTCAAAACTTGAATCTTTACTTAATATATTTTTTATTTTCCATAAACCTAATCCTGAATTTCCTTGTTCTTTCTTTGTAGTAAAATTTTTATCAAATATTTTAGTAGTATCAATATCTTTATTTTTATATGTATTTTCAATAATTATCAATTTCTTATTTGTATTTTCTTCCTTTAAAAACTGAACATTTATAATTTTCTCTTCACATTCTTTTGTAGCTTCTAAAGCATTATCAAGTAATATTCCTAACATTCTAGATACAACATATGATTTTTCATTTAATTTACTTAAATTAGCTAAAATATCAATATTCATTTTTATATTATTTTGTTCTGCAATTCTATATTTGTTTATTAGTATTCCATAAATTGCAGGATTATCTACTATCTTAAGATTTAAGGTTTCTATTCCATTAACATAATTGCACTCTTGCAATAATGAAGAAAAATATACTTGTAATGAATTAATATCTTCTAAAAAAATATATCCATCAATAGCCTGAAGTATATTATTAAAATCATGCTTAAATGCTCTCAACTTATCTGCGAATTCAACTAAATTTCTATTTTTCTCTTCCACAATTTCTAAATCTTTCTTTACTTTAATATTCTCTTTTTTTATACTAATGAAATATATATTCATTAATATAACTGACAAACAAATTATAATATTATAAATTATAATTCTATAATTGTTATTATAATTTCTAACAACATAAAATAATTCTCTATTTGATATTGCTATTATCAATATAGAAATTATAACATTAAAAACATCTTTAAAATTAATTGACATTCTTAACATTTCAAATTTGTAACTAAGACTACAAAGCTTTTTTTGAATAATTTTCATTTGTACACTCCTTTAAATATAAATTTAAACAATGTTTTATAATAGTAATAGTTATTTTATTACTTTTTCCATTGTTTTTATGAAACGAAAACAACAATAGAATAACATATAAAAAACAATTTGTGTCAAAAAGTGATGAAAAGTGACGAATTTTCTTATATAAAAATTTGGAATGGCTTAAATTTTAAGAAGCATTTGGAAAAAATTTTTTTCTTTTTTTATCATATAACTTTGTATAATGTAAAAAAATATCCTCTTTTCGCTTTTAAACTACATTTTTCGACAATTTTTATAATATATTTTACTCAATATAAAATTTGCTTTTAGCATATTTTATATTAAGTCTCTTCTTAAGAACTTCTCTACTATGAACCCTAAGAGAGACAAAGTGTACAGAAATGTTTGAGCAGAACAAAAATCACATTTAGGAGGTAGACACAAAATGAAAAAAATCGTTGCACTGCTCATGGCAGTAGTAACAGCAATCACTTGCCTGTCAATGACTGCATTCGCAGCTGAGACAAATTCGGCATCAACCCCGGCCACTATTGAAAAGCACACTATCGATATAGGTCTTGCGCCTGGAGATAGCATTCAGGCAGATGGCGACAGCGGAATTATGCCCATAATGTGGAATCAGGAGTATCACACTCTTGTTCCAAGAAGTGTAACGCTCACATACCATTTTACAATTCCGGATCGGTACTTTGCATTTGAATATTCCGCAACAGCGGCAAATGGTTCAACAGTTGAAACTTTTTATGTTGAATTAATGTATGACGTAAGCATCCTGATAGCTGGAGGAGGAGGCAATACGAATGGGCAAGCTCATAAAATTGATTGGATTAACATCGAAAATAATGGATATCATATATTCAGAATAACCAATCAGTCATACGACACCAACATAACAGTTCATATTGTATACTATTCTTGGCAATAATTTGTATTTTTTTCATGAAATTTTAAAACTCTGCAAGAACATTTCTGTACACAAATGGCTAGCAGTCTTCTGCTAGCCATTTTGATTTTTTATATTATGTAAATTTTTATGTTTCTATATTAAAATTTTGATCAAATAAAATTATTTCACATTTATTACTTTTATTTTTTAATATTTTAATATCTTTTATTATTATTTTTGCAATACTTGCATTAGTATTTTGACCTTCATCTTTTATTTTAAATATAAAATAATAATTATTTTTTGTCATCTTTTTTTCAATTATATTTACAACTAATTCTATTTTTTTATCTAAAAAGTTACTATTACTGTAAATAACTTCATCATTTAAATTTCTTACTTCGTATTCATTAATAAAAACTTTATCATATTTCTCATCAGTCAATACATTAAATGCAATATATGCGCAATCATCTTCTCTTATAATATAATCAATTTTAGCTGAAATTCCATTGTTTTTTACATAATCCATATTTACTTCTTTATAATTGCCATTTGCTATTGCTTGCTCAACTATTTTATCTGTATTTGAAAATACTCTTTCAATTAAATTTTCAATATCATTAGCAAATGCGAAACAAGTTGTAAAAATTATAGCTATACATGCAAAAGATGCAGCCATTTTTGTAAAATAAATTTTTTTCGTATTTGCAACTTTTTTTTGATTAACCGGTTTATTATATTCATAATCCATTTTTTTCTTTAAATTTTCCTTAAACTCTTCACTAAGTTCAAATTTATTTATTCCATCTTTTATTTTCTCTATGTTTTCATCTAGAATTTTATCTAAATCATCCACTATATTTTCCTCCCTTGGTAATATAATCCTTTATAAATTCTCGAGCTCTCTTCAATCTTGTTTTTACATTTGACTGAGTTAAATGTAAAGTATCTCCAATTTCAGAAATTTTCAAATCATTTATATAAAATAATTTAAAAACAGCTTTGTATTTATCATCTAATTTTCTTATTGCATCTCCTAAACGATTTTCCGAATTGTCTTTAAAATCAATTTCGAGATCGTTTTCTAATGGAATATTAGTCCTCTTACGAGCTGAATTAACTTCATTACAACAAATATTTACAGTTACTCTAATAATCCAGCTTTTCTCATGTTGACTATCATTAAAATTCCTTCCACTTTTTATATAATCTATATATTTAATAAAAACATCTTGAACTATATCTTCAGAATCTTCTTTATTTTCTAAATATCCTAATGCAATATGATAAATCATATCTGAATATTTATCAACTAAATCTTTTGAATTAAATTTATCATCCATATTTTATTAAATTTATTACTAACTCCTTTATTATTTTTAAATTTTTTTAAAATTTTTGTCACTTTTTGACCTTCTGAATTGTTTTATTAATAGGAGGGGTAAAAAATGTATAAAGTAATAATATTCAATAACAATTTAGAAACAATCAAAAAAATATGTAATGTAATATTTAATAATTTTAGTAATATGATATTATCTGGAATCGCAAGCAATAAAGGAGAATTATCTTATGTTTATGAAAATTCAAAAGCTAACATAATTATTATATCACAAAAGGATTCACAAAATAAACATATCCAAAAAATATTAGATGAAATTAAATATAAAATCATTCTTTGTGATAAATCTGAATTACAAAAAAATTCTAAATATTCACTATATATTCCTTATGATGCAGAGCCTAATTTTATAATAAATAAAGTTGAAAACTTTATTTCAAATGTAAATGAAAGAGCAATTTATAAAAAAGCTCATCATATTTTAGAAATGTTAAATTTTGATTTTAAGCTAGCTGGTACAAAATATCTATTAGAATCTATTGTTTATTCATATCTTAACAAAGATAATTATCTATTTGAAAATTTGGAAAAGAAAATTTTTCCTTATGTAGCACAAAAATATAGTACAAGTACTCAAAATATCAAATGGTCTATTATTCGCTCTGTTAATAATATGAATTCTAATGTAAACACATTAAAATTAAGAAAACAATATTCAGATTTTCCAGAAAAAATTACTTGTAAAATGCTAATTTTTGAAATTGTAAATCGTATATAAGATGTGCTTTTGTACTTAATTTCAAAATTTATTATATATTTTTAGGACATTTGTGCAAGCTTTTGTATTCAAAATGGCACATGTTGAAACTATAAAAATAAGTCAAATAACTTAATGATATTTGACTCATTTTCATTTACTTTTTTATATTTTTAATATATACAAGATTATTCATGTTAGTTTCATATTTGAAACTTTGGCATGGGTCTTTATTAATGTAGACATTTTCTGATTTAATCTTTCTAATAAATTGATATGCTTTATCAATATTTTTTGTAAATATAACAGAAATCTTATTTACATTATTAAAATTATTTATTTGATTTATACTATTTTCAAAATCCATACTATAATATTCTACATTAATTTCATTTAAATAAGCAAATTTATCTATATTTATAAACTCTGATTTAAAGTCCTTAGAATCCATATATACATATATTTCTCCAAAGTTTTCAAATTTGCTATCAATATGAAGTCTTTTAGTAAAATTTATATACTCCTGTTTATTACCAAAATAATATAATAAATCATAATTATCTTGAATTTCTACAACTTTATCTTTATTATCAACTTCAATATATTCTACAGTATCTAAATCAAGTTTCAGCTTTATTATGCATTTTCTTATTATCTCTATTATAGCTTTATTAGTAGCTAGCATTTTTCTTTCTAAAATAACTGTAGTTTTATTATTTGTATATATGCAAGATAAAATAAAATTAAGTATTAAATATGGATTTTGATTGCATATTAAAATAACTTTTCCAAACCCGTCTACTATTTGGTCTTTTGCAAATTTAGGCAAATATTCTTTTTCTTTAATATTATCAAATATTTCAAGAACTTTTTCAAATTCAATTTTAGTTTCCCATTCTTCAAAGTCAAGATTAAATGCATTTTCTAAATTTCTTTTGTTCAATTTTATCTCTTTTTGAATAATATTAAATAATTCTATTACTTTGTCTTTTTTAAAATAATAATTATTCATAAATTTTCCTTATTCTTCTTTTCTTAAATCATAATCGTCTCTAATCTCTTGGATTATTTTATCAATTTTTTGTTTATATTCTTGATTATCATTTAATTTTTGCCTTAATTTAGGACTTAAAGCTTTAATTGCATCTACTATATTTTTTCCCCATCCTCTACAAGCATTTTTTACTTTAACATGTTCTGTTTCTCTTAAGTCTCTCTTTGTCGTATCAGATTCAACTACAGTTTTAACTTGTTTAGTAGAATTATTTTTTCTTTTAACTTTATTCAATAAATATAATCCTTGTTGTAAAGACATAATATATGTAGCATTTTGGGGCTTATCACTATTAAAAAATAACATAACCTCTAATTCTTTTGATGGATAAACTTTATAACCTGTTAAAGAATTATTAGTACCTTCTAAATATAATACTCTATCGTCAAATCCCAATTCAGTCAAAATTGCTTGTTGTAATTCAGGGTCATTTTTAAATTTATTTCTATTTTTAAAATTTATAAATGTTGGTACAAAATTGCCATTACCACTTACAATTCCTTCTGTTTTTCTTGTTAAAATAATAAATCTATTATTTTCATTAAATATTGAATCATATTGTTCTTGTGTTGCTAAACTTTTAGCAAATTCTTCAGATTGTTTTTGTGTTATTATACCTCTTTGTGTTAAATATGATAAATCATCATGTGATATATAGTAATGCATAAATAAATCTCTAATTTGATCACTTGAAATTGAATCTGGTAATAAATCTACAATATTTTTATCCGATAAATCCATTTGTTCAGTTATTTCATCTAATTCATCTATGCTTAAACCATCTTTATCAGTATATAATGCTATAATATCTTCAATATTTAAATTTTCATTTTGGACTTTATCTTTTAAAATTTGTTTTCTATTACTAAGTAATAAAATAATTTCATTATCTAATTTACCATTTTTAAAATGTTGTATTATATCATCTTCTGAAAAAGTTTCTTTTAAAACATCTCTTCCTATAAAACCTTTTTTATAAAAATCAAATATATCTTTTTCACTTATCACATTATTTACATACATATCAAATAATTTATCTTTATCAAATTTATAGTCAATTCCAGATGGAATATCTATTCCTTTTGTAATAAGTAAAGGAATAATTTCATCTTGATTTTCTTCTGCTTTCATTTCATTAATTAAATTTTGAAAATATTCTAATCTCTCATCTTCTGTTAAATACTTATCTAAAAATTTATTGAATAACTCTGAAAATTTACCATTAATTTTATCGCCTTTTAGCAATTCTTCTAACCTTTTAGCAGTATAAAATTTTTTAATATTTTCAATCATCTTTTTATATTCTTCTTCATTTTGGTTTTTAATAAATGAAAAATTTACAATTTTTATTACATCTTGAGGATCAACTAAACCATGTT
The DNA here is from genome assembly GCA_947632185.1 of uncultured Clostridia bacterium. Taxonomy (GTDB): domain Bacteria; phylum Bacillota; class Clostridia; order TANB77; family CAG-508; genus Scatovivens. The sequence goes on along the minus strand of CANROH010000060.1, from coordinate 1,454 downwards.
CACTTAAATCAATTATATCGTCTGAATAAATTTTTCCATATCTTTCAATATAATCATTTGATTTTAACGGATTTAAATATTTAATTTTATTAGAAAGAACTATTCTCATAAAGGTCTGTCTATCTAATTTATCTAAAAAATCAGTAGTTAAATACTTTTTTGCAGATTTATCATTACTACTACTGTAAGAAATAAACTTTGTACCTTTTGGGAAATTATCAAAACATAATAAATTTTCAAGCAAATCTGGATTTAAATGACTAACACTCTCAAGTCCTAACTTTTTTAAACAAATTTTTGCTTCTATTTTATTGTCTAAAATTGCTTTAGCAATTTCTGATGTAGTAGCTAAATCTAAATAAGTTCTTTTATCATTAGAAAGATAATAATCTAAAATTTCTTCTCTTGAATCAAATATTCCACTTATAAAAAAAGCATGTTGTAATTGGCTATTTGATAAAAGTTTTGGTTTTCTAAAAAATTCATCTATACAAAATAAATTACAATTAGAAATTACTCCTTGCTCAACTAAAAACTCGTAATTTACAACTCCATATTTTAATAATTCAGATATAAATTCAATTCTTAAAGCCCTTTTATCTTCGCCATATTTTATAATTCTATTACCAACATTAACACTTTCTCGTTCTAAAACTTTCTCTGATTTATCTAAAAATTCTCTTATTCCAATATTTACTTGTTTTTCTCCATCTTTACTTTTATTTTTTATATCTAATAATATTTGACAAAAATTCTTCTTTAAAACCGCAAACTCAGGTGTATTTATGTATGCAGCATGTATATTTTCAATATCTAATAAATATGCTTCTACTTCTCTATCTAAATTTGGTAACATACCAGTGTTTGCTATTTCTTTTAAACGTATCAATTCGACTGATAAAGATTGCATCATTTGACTTATAATTGCATCATTTATTTCTATTGCCCCCGCATCAGTAATAGCTATAATTTTATCATTTTTATTATCATATACAAATGTTTTCTTTACCAATGCATTATTAATTTGTTTAACAATGTTATCTGAAACAGAATTATTACTATTTCTAATAGAATATCCCTGTAACTTTGTTAATGATATATTGGTATTTATTATATTTGAAATTCCATTACCATTAATATTTTGTTTATCCATATATTACTACTCCTATCAATACTTATAGTAATTATTATAACACATTATGTAAATCACTTCAATATTTCTAAGAGTTTTTTATAAATAATTTGATATTTACGTATATTTTTAATAATATTATTTTAATTTTCCATAATACATATCGCTAAATATTCCACCTTTTTCAATCAATTCATCATATTTTCCCTCTTCTTCGATTTTTCCTTTATTTAAAACTATAATTTTATCACAGTTTTTCAAGGTAGTTAATCTATGTGCAATTGAAATAATAGTAGTATTATTTTCTTTTTGTAATTTTTCT
>CANROH010000059.1 GCA_947632185.1 uncultured Clostridia bacterium | reverse complement strand
GAAAAAAATACAGTAGATTTTATGCCAAACTATGATGATAGACTTCAAGAACCAACAGTTCTTCCTTCTAAAATACCTTCATTATTAATAAATGGTTCTTCTGGTATTGCAGTTGGTATGGCTACAAATATTCCACCACATAATTTAACTGAAGTTATAAATGGTGCAATAAAAGTAATAGAAGATGATAATGTTACAAATGAGCAATTAATGGAGATAATCAAAGGACCTGATTTTCCTACAGGTGCAATGATTCTTGGAAGAGAAGGAATAAAAGAAGCTTATACTACAGGAAAAGGAAAAATTACTGTAAGAGCTGAGACAGAAATAGAAGAAATGTCTGGAAACAAACAAAGAATAATTGTTCATTCACTTCCATATCAAGTAAATAAAGCAAATTTAATTGTAAAAATAGATGAACTTATAAAAGAGAGAAAAATTGAAGGAATATCTGAAGTAAGAGATGAATCAGATAGAATAGAAAAAGTAAGAATTGTTATAGAATTAAAAAGAGATGCAAGACCTCAAGTAATTCTAAATCAATTATTTAAACATACTCAAATGCAAGATACTTTTGGAGTTATAATGCTTGCTTTAGTAAATGGAGAGCCAAAAATATTAACATTGAAAGAATGTTTAGAGGAATATATAAAACATAGAAGAGAGGTTATATTAAGAAGAACAAAATTTGATTTAGATAAGGCAGAAGCAAGGGCGCATATCTTACAAGGTTTACTTATTGCAATTGACAATATTGATGAAGTAATTAAAATAATTCGTGAATCTTATGATGATGCAAAAGAAAGATTGATGGATAGATTTAAACTTACAGATATACAAGCTCAAGCAATACTTGATATGCAACTTAAAAGATTATCTGGTTTGCAAAGAGAAAAGTTAGAAGAAGAATATGAAGAATTAATGAAGTTAATTGCTTACTATAAAGAAATTTTGTCTAGTGAATCATTAGTATTTGATATAATAAAAACAGAACTTTTAGAAATAAGAGAAAAATATGGAGATGAAAGATTAACCAAAATTGGAGCAGCAGAAGGAGAATTTGAAGATGAAGATTTAATAAAAGAAGAACAAACTGTTGTTGCCCTAACTCATTTTGGATATATTAAGAGAATGCCAATAGACACATATAAGAGCCAAAAAAGAGGAGGAAAAGGTATTACTGGAATTTCTACTCGTGAAGATGATTTTGTAACTCAAATATTTACAGCATCTACACATGATACAATATTATTCTTTAGTAATAAGGAAAAATGTATAGATTACGTGGATTTGAAGTTCCAGAAGCTGGAAGAACAGCTAGAGGTACAGCAATTGTTAACTTATTAAACTTAGAGCAAGGAGAAAAAATTTCTGCAATAATACCAATACAAAATTTTGCTGAAGGTAAATATTTACTTATGGCAACTAAGAGCGGTTTAATCAAGAAAACTCCACTTAAGGAATATGATTCTAATAGAAAAACAGGATTAATGGGAATTATATTAAAAGATGATGATGAATTAATAGATGTTAGAATGACAGATGGAGAGGACAATGTTGTTTTAGTAACAAGAAAAGGATTAAGTATAACATTTGATGAAAAAGATGTAAGACCAGTAGGAAGAACAGCTCAAGGCGTAATTGGTATGAGATTGGATGATGATGACTATGTAGTTGGAATGGAACCAATTATTGCTGGAAGCAAAGCTACATTACTTGCAATAACAGAAAATGGATTTGGTAAAAGAACAGAACTTGATGAATACAGAGTACAAAATAGAGGTGGACGTGGAGTTATAACTTATAAAATAACACCAAAAACAGGTGAACTTGTAGGAATCAAGATTGTAAGCGGAAAAGAGGATGTAATATTAATTACTGATACTGGAACAATTATTAGAATAAATTCAGGAGATATAAGTGTTCTTGGAAGATCTACACAAGGAGTTACATTAATGAGAACAAACGAAGGAAAAGTTGTAAGTATTGAAAAAATTATAGATGAAGATTCAGATTATGTTATTTAATAAATAAAATAAATTAAAAAAAGAGTATAAAATTGAACAGTTTAATAAAAGTAAATAAGTTCAAAAATACTCTTTTTTTAAAATATATTAAAATTATTACAATTTATAATTTATAATTTATAATAATTAAAAATAGTTTTTATGAGGATTAAATGGATATTTTAACATTAAAATCAAAAGATAAATTAGATTGCAATTTATGTGATAAATGTTGCATATATAGAGGGGATATAAGATTAACTCCTATAAATGTATTTGAAATTAGCAAATATTTGAATATATCAATAAAAGATTTTTTAGAAAAATATACAGATAGATTAGCAAATAATCAATTTGAACTTGTTCTAAAAACAAGGGGAAAGCTAAGACAATGTATATTATATGATGAAATAAATAAAAAATGTTCTATTCATTCTGTTAAACCGATGCAATGTGTAATGTTTCCACTTGTGCCAGAAAATTTAAAACGAGATTACTTTTATAATTCTGGTCAATGTACTATGGAAAATCCAAAAGAAATTACAGTAAGCAAATGGCTAAATGGAAATCATAGGATTTATAGTAAAAATAAAAAAATTTGCATGGAATGGATAGAATTTATTGAATGGGCTCAATCGAAATTAGATATGATATCTAATAAATCTATTTTACAGGAAGATTTTATTGATAAAATCTATGAAGTGTTGTTTTTAAATTATAATTTAAAAAACTATAATTTAAAAACACAAATGAGAAAAAATATGAAAAAAGCACGTGATGAAATTAAAAAAATAATATAAATATATCCGCCTATTAAATTTAGGCGGATATGTTTATGCTTCTTTTTTAGCTTTCTTAAAACGTAAATCATCTCCGAAAAAACGAAGAAATCTATAATTTCCAGCTAATCTTGATCCTATTCGTGTTGTATATGTTTTGAAAAGCTCATCTACATTTAAATTTGTTGATATTATTGTTTTTGTTATTTTATGATTTTGATTTAAGAGACGTGTATTTATTATAGTAAACAATTCTGTTATTTTTGAATCTGTTATTTTTTCAGTTCCTAAATCATCTATTATAAGTAAATCAACATTCAAAATATCTTCATATAAATCAATTGTTGAATTTTCTCTTGTAAATTTGGCTTCATTAATTTCATCAAACATTACAGGAGCTGTTTGGTATAGAACAGTTTTACCAAGTTTTAGAATCTCATTTGCAATACAATTTGTTAAAAATGTTTTTCCAACACCAGTATTACCAGTAAATATAAGATTTTTTTCATCAGGATTATCAAAATTTTCTATAAAATTTTTAGCTTTTTGCCTAATAATTTGAATATTTTCTCTAGGTGAAATATCTGATTTATATTTTTCTTTATCAGGTTTATCTGAAAAAATTCTTAAATCAAAACTTGAAAAATTTTCTCTTTCTAAGTTTCCCATATTTGATTTGTTATAAGCAATGTCAAAAAGTCTTTGCTTTAAGCAAGTACACATAGTAGATATTCCATCTTTTTGAATATATCCAGTATCTTTACACAATTTGCACTCAAAATGTGGATTAAGGTAACTGTTTTCTTTAGAAAGATTTTTTATAAAGTCGTTTTTTTCTTTTATAAGGCTATTTAATTTCTTTTTTAAATCAGAAATTAAACGATTTTTTTCTTTTGAATCTGATAACAATATAGATTTTGCATTTTGCAAAGCAATACAGCAAATTTGATTATCGATGTCTGCTAATGTAGGGTTTATAGCTAACAATTCTTTTTTTCGTTTATCAGCAGCTATAATTGCTTTTGTTCGTTTTTCATCATATTCGCGTAAAACTTGCTTTAGCAAAGAATTATCCATATAAAATCGCCTTTCTATATATATTTAGGTTTTTTTAGTTTCCTATAAACTTTTAATTATCATATAATGATTCTAAATTATCAAAGGTGCTTTGAGTATATTCGAAAGCAACATTTTCAATTTGTTTTGTTTTCTTATCTTTATCTTTTATTGAATTTAAATAAGTATTAACTTCATCTACAGAATGTAATTCTTTTTTGTACCAATCTGTAAGAAGTGTATCTATATAATCAAATCTAACTTTGTTATTAGAAGAAGCTTTTTTTAAAGCAATTTCTATGATATCCATAGAATATCCATAATTTTCTGTCCATTTAACAATATCTTCTTCTTCATAAGTTGTAAGTTTTCTATATAGTTTTAGTTTTTTTGTTATTTCATTATTTATGGTATTTCTTTTTTCTTGTTTTTCAAAATATGCATCTAAATCATTAAATGTTTTTATATTATTTTTACTCCAGGCATCTGCTGTTGCTTGAAGATAGTTTCTGTGCAAAGCGCGTTTATCATAAGCATAGTTAAATAAAGCTAGCATTACTTGTTCATCAAATCCATATTTATTAAACCAAAGGTCAATATCGTTATACCAAGATGGTGACATAACACCTTGAAAAAATTGAGCATTAATATTTTCAATTGCTTTTGCTCTATATTGACTTTGAGAACTTTTAATAGCATCTTCAGGAGAAGATGTTACTTTAGGACTATATAATTTTGAAATTTCTATTTCTTGAATATCAGCTAGAGTATAGCCATCAGTTTTTTTAACTAAAATACCTTTTTCTTCCCAAAATTTAATTGCATCTTGCACAGTAGGAAAGTCTAAGGCAAGCGTTTTTGATAAATCATTAATTTTAATTTCTTTATTGTATTTAGATAAAAAAAGCATATAAAAATATACTTTAATAAAATCACCATTTGCTTCAGGTAGATATTCTGTAAAAAATATGTCTGGTATCTCTGTACTAGAAAATAGAAGAGATTTGTCATTTTTAGATAATTTCATATATCAAAAACCCCTTTTCAAACTTTAAATTTTATTTTCTTTAGTACAGTTTGAAAAGATTATATCATTTTAAATTGTTAATTACAATGATTTAAAATTTATTTTTTAAATATATTATTACTATTATTTTAATTTCTTTTATACAAATAAATTTTTTGATTTTTTAAAAACTTAAATACATATTTAAAAACAGAAATAAAACTTTCTTTATTAATTCCTAAAATACTAATTAATAAAATAGGGAAAAATGAAGAAATAAAAACATATATTTTTGTATTGATATCGTTAAATAATAAATTTACTAAAAAATATATTATAATACCAACACACGTATCTAATATTGCTGTAGAATATTCTATAAAGCCAAGAAATTTTGATTTGAAATTATAATTTTTAGGAAATACAAAATTCATATATTAATCCTTTCTAGTTAATTGAAAAATTAGCTAAACCGTTATTTACACTAGTAGAAATTCCACCAAATAATTCTTTCATATAAGTATTTGCTCTTGTTAATGCATAGATTATACCTATAAATAGAATTTTTGAAAACGTAGAATTCTTAGAAATATCAATAGAAAATGATAACAATAAAATTAAAGAGATTAAAATTTGAACTAAAAGTAAAGATATAAAAGTTTTTAACCATATTTTAAAAAACCATTCTGATGAACTTGTTATTAAACTCAAAAAAGCAAAAGGACTTAAAAGAACAAAAATTTGAATCATTATATAACGAAGAGAATAAGTAAAAACTAGATTTATTAATCCAAAACTTGTAAAAGATTTTATAATACCATCAAATGAAAATATATTTAAATTTTCATTTGATAAATAAATACTTTTATTAATATTATCTATGAAATTTGCAAAAGTAATATTAGAGTTAAATAGTTCTTTTCCAATGTTAGAAATACAGGATGTAACTATATATATTATATTGATTATTTGTTGACAAATCCATAAAGATGCATTCATAATAGCAATAAATATTATAGCTTTAAAAAAGAATTGTTTTGGAGAATCTATTTTAGAATAAGTAAGATGAGAAATTAAGTAATTTATAGAGTAATAAATTATAATTCCTAAAACAAGACTATTACATATAAGTAAAATTCCATTTGAGCTAGATGTTCCAAGTATTTTTTCAAACGAGGTATTTGAAAATAAATCAGGTGATATAAATGTTATTTCATCTAATAAAGAATAAATTGTATTATCTATAGATGAAAACAATTTTTCAAATAATTCATTAATTGAATCAAAAATAATTTCAGTTAAATTAATTGTTTCTTCCATGTTTCTTCCAATCTAATAAAATTTAAGTTAATAATGTTTCTAATAGTGATAAAACTAAATCTATACAAAGAATAAATCCATAAGAAAATAGACTACCTCTAATTAATTTATTTGCTGTACGAATTCTTTCTTCATCACCAAAACTAAATTTTTTCATAAGTACACCTGTTCCAACTGCAACAGCAGCTGCTGGTGTAGAAATTTTAACAATGTAGCTTTCAATTTTTTCAAATGCACTATCTAAAGTTGTAACAAGTTTAGGATCTGCTGCAAAAACATTAGTATTAAAAGTTGATAATAATAAAATAGAAAGCATGCAAGTATAAAACATTTTTATTATTTTATTTTTCATTAATATTTAATCCTTTCATAAAAATTTCTTTTTCATAATATGGTATCATTTGTAATTCTTTAGGTTTTAAAATTCTTAAACCATCAGAAATAAAAGCAAGACTTTTAAAAGTTTCTAATGATTGTGAGAAATAATTAGTGTCATATATATAATCATTTTGAAAATATTTATTGTAACTTTCTGATACACTAGAGTCCTTTGACATTAAATTATTTGTAAATAAATTTAATTTTGTTTCTTTTGCGTTTTCAGATATAGTAGTAGAAATTTTTTCTTTTTCTTCTTTTCCAATTTGTTTTTGAGCTTCTTCTATTGTAAATATGTCATCTGTTCTAAACCAAATTTTATTTATTAGATTTTGAAGAATAACTTTAGTTGTTCCTTCATCTTTTAAGGTGTTTTTTATTGAAGAATAACTCTGTGTTGCAACAATGTTTATACATTTTGCTTCTCTACACTGTGCAAAAAAGTCAGAATCAGTACTTGTAACATATTCATGAAATTCATCACTAATAAATGCACTTTTTCTAAGCTTTAAATTTTTGCCAAGCCTAGACATAACTTCTGCTTGAAAGTCAAGCTTTAAATATGAAGCAATTATTTTAGAAAGGTTTTTATATTCTGAAATATTCATATTTAAAACTACGATTTTTCCTTTTTCTAATGTTTCTTTAAAACCCAAAAAATTAATTTCTTCTCTTGAAGCACAAAAAATTTTTGAAACATTATAATCGGAAACAAAAATATTTGTAATTCTACTTATTTCAGATTTTAAAATTGAAATAGTTCTACTATCTAAAGAAAAAAATTCTTTTTCAAAAAAATCTATACAAGATAATAAGTTATAAACATCTGAATCCGAAAATTTTCCTTGATTAAATAAATTTTTTAAAACAGATAGTTTTTCTGAATAATATTCAGGAAACATTACTAATTTATGAATTTCTGAAAATGAAACATATCCATGATTATAAAGTCTGCAAAGTTTGATGCATTCGGCCAGAATTTGTTCTGCTTTATCTAACCAATAAGATTCCGAATTATTAGGACTAAATAATGTTAATATAGTTTTTAATCTATTTGCTAAAACTATTGGTTTTAAATCAGGTTTATCTAAAGGGTTATATTTAAATCTACCAGATAAATCAATTGATATAACATCATCTAAACGATTACATTTTTCCGCATATTCTAGTACTTTATCAAAATAATTTCCTTTTACATCCAAAATAAGCATTGCTAATTTTTCATATTTATCTGAAGCTTTATATTCTAAAAGTTGTTTTGTAAAAGGATACATAGCAGAAGATGTTTTTCCAGTACCAATTGTTCCAGTGATTAATATATTTTGATATAGTCCTTTTTCTGAAATAAAAACAGGTCCATCTTTTGCAATACCAATAAGTAAAGAAATTTCTTCATTATATTTTTTTTCTGAAGAAGACCTTTTCTTAACAGATATCATTTTTTTAGAAAATTTTTCAAAATTTAATGATAGTATATTAAAAAATTTATTGAACAAAATAAAATATGATATTACAAATGTAAATAGATAAAATTTTTTTATGAAATTCCAAGTATCAGGATATACAGCTACAATATCAAATGGATGAATTGCGTATGGAAATATTAAAGAATTTGCTGTAAATATTGGATAAAATACTATTAGCATGAGTAAAAACGCTATTGGAAAAGTAAATACAAAAAATAATAGTTTGTGAAAAATTTTTTTCAAAACTAACTCCAATATAATTGTTTTTTCTTGATTTGTAATTTAGAACCTTGCAGATTTTGCAAGAAAAGAATTTCTACTAATGAATACATTGAATAAATGATTATAAATATATTTATACCAAAACTTATGAAAAAGAGGTTAAAAAGATTTTCCAAAAAAATCACCTCTTTTTTGTAAAATTTTGATTATAATACAATAATTTTTTTGATTTGTCTATACTTTTTTAAAAAAATATGATAAAATATTTTAGAAATTTAAATATGATAGTGGGAATTAATCTTTAAATAGATTATAAATACTATAAAATACAAGGAGGAAATCATGATAGATAAAAACATGAGAATTGGAGATATATTAGAAATAGCTCCAGAAAAAGCAGATATTTTATTAAACGCGGGAATGCATTGCTTAGGATGTCCAGCATCTCAAGCTGAAACATTAGAAGAAGCATGTAGTGTACATGGAATAGATGTTGAGGAATTAGTTGCAGAATTAAATAAATAAAACTAATAAAAAGACTCCTATTTTTGTAGATTAGAAAAATAGGAGTCTTTTATGTTATAGTAATAATAATTCCATAATATAAAAATAATGACTTTTAAATAAAAATAATGTATAATATTGACATTAAATTTAAAAGAACATATAATACAAACAAAAGTTTTACAAAATGATTTACAAAAAGGAGAAATTAATGAATTTATTAGAAGGATTAAACGATAAACAATATGAAGCTGTTGTAAATACAGATGGACCATGTTTAGTTATAGCAGGTGCGGGAAGCGGAAAAACAAAAGTATTAACACACAAAATTGCTTACTTAATTGCAGAAAAGAATGTAAAACCATGGGACATACTTGCTATAACATTTACAAACAAAGCAGCAAATGAAATGAAATCTAGAG
>CANROH010000058.1 GCA_947632185.1 uncultured Clostridia bacterium | reverse complement strand
AAATATTTCCAATCCGATAAAGGAAGAATTTGTCGAAAAATTGAATAAGATATATTGGAAATATAAAATTTCAGAAGATAATATAAATATTTCAAAAACTGAAAATGTTGAAGAAATTGAAATATTTGAGTTGGAATTAAAAGAAAAATATATTTGTAAAAATATTATAAAAATAATTACAAAAAATATTCCATATCCGATATTATTTTTGATTAAATATGAAAATGAATTTCAATATGCAATAAAATATAATGAAAAAGTATATTTTAGTGATTGGAATAAAGAAATATCTTTTAATTTTAATGCTTTAAATATGGAAGAAATATATAACAATATTGTGAAATCAATAACTAATATAAATCCATCACTAAAAGATTTAGACAATGAAATACAAAAAAGAAATGAAATACTTAGACTAGAAAATGAGATAGCCAAATTAGAAAGCAAAATTCGTTCTGAAAAGCAATTTAATATAAAGGTACAATACAATGAAGAAATAATTAAAATAAAAAAAGAAATAGAGGAGTTGAAAAATAATGGAGAATATTAAAATGAATAAACTAGATATGAAGTCTAAAGATATAGTTACAGAAAATGTTAGTAATATTGAAAAGTTATTTCCCAATGTTGTTATTGAGGGAAAAATCGATTTTAATGCATTAAAGCAAGAACTTTCAAATGATTTAATTGATGATAAAAAGGAAAAATATCAATTAACATGGGTAGGAAAAAGGAATGCCATAGCAGATGCTAATAAAGAAATAAATAAAACATTGAGACCTATAAAAGATAAATCTGTTCATTTTAGCGATACAAAAAATATTTATATAGAAGGAGATAATTTTGAAGTATTAAAAATATTACAAGAATCATATATCAATAAAGTTAATTTAATATACATAGATCCACCATATAATACAGGAAACGATTTTATATATAAAGATAATTTTCATAAGGATGAAACAAATGAATTATTATTATCAGGACAAATAGATGAATATAATAATAAATTAGTAAGCAATAGTAATACAAATGGTAGATTTCATAGTGATTGGCTAACTATGATGTATTCAAGATTAAAACTTGCTAGAAACTTATTATCAGATGATGGAGTAATATTTTTATCAATAAATGATGCTGAACAATGTAATTTAGAAAAAATAACTAATGAAATATTTGGTGAAAGAAATTTTGTTGCTAAATTAGTATGGTCTAATAATGAAGGTGGTGGCTCAAGTGACTCAAAGTTTTTTAAAGTTAAACATGAATATATTTTATGTTATGCTAAAAAAATAGAACAATTAGTTGAAATAAAAAATATAGTAATAGAAGATGAGGATAGATATAAGTTACAAGACGAATTTGTTGAAACTAGAGGCAAATATCAATTAGTAAAACTTTCTAGTGCTAGTTTACAGTATTCACAATCATTGGACTATGAACTAGAATCTCCAGATGGAACAATAATAAAACCTGTTGATAATACTGATAAAAATAGGGCAATTTGGAGATGGAGCAAGAATAAGTATCAGTGGGGAGTTGAAAATAAATTTATAGAATGGAAAAAAGATAAAAATAATATATGGCAAGTTTATACGAAGCAATATACAAATTGCGATAAAGATGGAAAAATTGTTGAAAGAACAAAAAAACCATTAGGCTTTATAAATGAATATTCAAGTACACAAGGTTCAAAAGAGATTTTTGAATTATTTGATGGTGTAAAAACTTTTTGTTACCCAAAACCAACGAATTTAATAGTTTATTTACTAGAAAGATTTGCATATAAAAAAGATTCATTAATTTTAGATTTCTTTAGTGGAAGTGCAACTACTGCACACGCTGTAATGAAAATGAATTCAGCAGACAATGGAAGAAGAAAATATATAATGGTCCAACTACCTGAAAAAGTTGAAGAAAAAACAGAGGCATTTAAAAATGGATATAAAACTATATGTGAAATTGGAGAAGAACGAATAAGAAGAGCTATAAAAAAGATAAAAGAAGAAACCAATGCAGATATAGATTATGGTTTTAGAGTTTATAAAGTCGATTCATCTAATATGAAAGATATTTATTATGAACCATCAAAGTTGAAACAAGAACAACTTAATATGTTTGAATCAAATATAAAAGAAGATAGAACACCTGAAGATTTATTAACACAAGTTATACTAGATTTAGGGCTTACATTAGATTTAAGCATTGAAGAAAAAGATATATTAAACAATAAAGTGTATTTTGTTGCGGAAAATAGTTTAGTGGCTTGTTTTGATAAGCAAATAAACATTGATATAATAAACAAAATATGCGAAGTAAAACCTTTAAAAGTTGTATTTAGAGAAAGTTCATTTAGAAATGATAGTGAAAAAATAAATAGTTATGAAAGAATTAAAAAACTATCTCCAGAAACAGAAATAAGTGTAATATAGGAGTGAAAATAAATGAAATTAAGATTTAAGAAACAACAATATCAAGAAAATGCTGCTCAAGCGGTAGTAAAATGTTTTGAAGGTCAACCTAATGGAAATAGAAAAGATATTATTGATAGAAGACATTATATTGCAAACGAAGGTACAATATGGGAAGAAGAAATAAATGAAGATGTAATATCTTTTGGTAATAAAAAATTAGAACTAACTTCAGATGAAATTAGAAAGAATATAAGAAATGTTCAAAAGCAAAATAACTTAGATTATACAGATAATGCAGGAACAATGAATTATTCTATTGAAATGGAAACAGGAACTGGAAAAACATATACATATATAAAAACAATGTATGAGCTTAATAAATCTTATGGGTGGAGCAAATTTATTGTTATGACACCAAGTATAGCAATTCGTGAAGGAGTATTAAAATCTTTTCAAATAACAGAAGAACATTTTCAAGAAATTTATGGAAAGAAAATAAGATATTTTGTGTATAATTCAAATAATTCATCAAACCTATCTAATATAAATAACTTTGCAGAAGATAATAATATTCAAGTTATGATTATAAATTATCAAGCATTTAATACTCGTTCAAAAGAAAATAGAAAGATATATGAAGAATTAGATGAATTGCAATCAAGAAAACCTATTGATGTAATTAAATCAACTAATCCAATTTTAATTGTTGATGAACCACAAAAAATGGGCAAAACAGAAGAATTGTTAAATGAATTTAATCCTTTGTTTATATTAAGATATTCTGCTACTCATAAAGATAACTTTAAGTATAACATGATTTATAGGCTAGATGCAGTTGATGCCTATAATCAAAAACTTGTTAAAAAAATAAATGTAAAAGGAATAGAAATATTAAATGACAAATCAGAAAGTACTTATTTATATTTAGAAAGTGTTGAAATAAGTAAATCTGATCCTATTGCAAAAATTGAAATGGAAGTGAAAACTTCAACTGGTACAAAAAAAGTAAGAAAAGTAATAAAAGCTAATGATAGATTATATGATTTATCAGGAGAATTAGAACAATATAGAGGATATGTAGTAGAAAATATAGATGCTACAGATTCACAATTTGATAAAGTAACATTTACCAATGGAAAAGAACTTATTACAGGACAAGTTATAGGAAATGCAGAAGAAAATTATATGGCTAGAATTCAGATTAGAGAAACAATAAAATCTCATTTTGAAAAAGAAAGAGAATATTTTAAAAAGGGAATTAAAGTTTTATCGTTATTCTTTATTGATGAAGTAAAAAAATATAAAGATTATGATAATAAACCAACATATAACGGAGAATACGCAAAAATATTTGAAGAAGAATATAACAGCATATACAATGAATATTACAATTTTATAGATGAGGATTATAAAAAATATTTAGATAGTTTAAGAAATAAAAAAGTTCACAGTGGATACTTTTCAATAGATAAAAAAGCATCAAAGGGTAAAGATGAAAATGAATTGGTATTTATTGACTCAAAAATAGATGACAAAAAAGATGGAACAAGTTCTGATGAAGATGCTTATGATTTAATTATGAAAGACAAAGAAAGATTACTTTCTTTAGATGAACCTGTTAGATTTATCTTTTCACATTCTGCATTAAGAGAGGGATGGGACAATCCAAATATATTTCAAATATGTACATTAAAGAAAAGTAATTCAGAAATTAGTAAAAGACAAGAAATTGGTAGAGGACTTCGTATATGTGTAAACAATTATGGAGATAGAATGGATTATTCTACATTGGAAAACGATTTCTTTTCTATAAACAATCTAACAGTTATTGCAAGTGAAAGCTATGACTCTTTCGCAAAATCATTACAAAAAGAAATTGCAGAAAATCTTTCAAGAAAATCTTATAATATTTTTTCTTTAGAACATTTTAAGGGAAAAGTATTAAACAATCTTAATGGAGAGGCAAAACCGTTAGATGATGCAGCTATTCTACAAATAATGATGTGCTTTAAAGAATCAAATTATATAGATGAAAAATTAAATATTACTCAAAAGTTAAAAGAAGATATAGCGGATGATAATATTGAAATTCCTGAAGAATTTACTAATTTTAAAGAAGAATATATAAATTTAGTTAAAAACTTATATACAGATATAGTAGTTCCTATTGAGAATGTTGGCAAGAAAAACATAAGAGAGTTAAAACCAAATGATAATTTTAATAAGCAAGAATTTCAAGATTTATGGAATAAAATAAATATTAAAACTATTTATGAAGTTGATTTTAATTCTCAAGAACTAATTGATAAAGCTGTTTTAAAGTTAAATAATCATCTACATATAACAAAAATGAAAGTAAAAATAACACAGGGAACTCAAAATGAAGGAATGACAGCAGAACAATTAAAAAATGAAAATGCAATGAAATCAACAAGTACTAAAACAGAGATATATGATGACTTTGTACCAGTAACAACAAAATATGATTTAATAGGTAGTATTACGAAAGATACAGGACTAACAAGACACACAATAATAGAAATACTTTTTAAAATAGAACCTAAAATATTTGAACAATATCAATATAATCCTGAAGAATTTATTAGAAGAACATGTAATCTTATAAATGAAGAAAAAGCTACAACTATTATTGATGGCATTACTTATAATAAAACCGATGATAAATATGATAATGAAATATTTACTATAAATAATATTGATGGAAGAATTGGAGATAATGCATTTAAAGTTAAAAAGCATATATATGACTTTTTAATAACGGATTCTGAAAATGAAAAAAAATTTGCAAAAGAACTAGAAAATGGAGAAGTAACAGTATATGCAAAACTTCCAAGCGGCTTTAAAATACCAACTCCTGTTGGAAATTATAATCCAGATTGGGCTATTGTTTTAAACAATAAAGATTTTAAATATGTTTATTTCATAGCTGAAACAAAAGGAAGTATGAGAACAACTGAGTTAAGAGGAGTAGAAAAGGCAAAAATAGAATGTGCGAGAAAACACTTCCAGGCAATTTGTAAAGATAATGTAAAATATGATGTCGTTGATTCATATCAATCATTAATAAATATATTAACAGAAGTAAATTAGTAAGGAAAAAATAAAATGAATAGTTATATATATATATTAAAAAGAAATATGATAGGTGAAACACTATTAAAATTAAAATCTGATAAAGTTCCATTTCAAATTGATGATATTATTTATATTTCAGGCTTAGATAAAATAATACATTCAAGATGGAAAGTAACAGATAGAAATGATAGATTTGTAGCTTTATCTAAAATACCTGAAGATACAGTTTCAATTGATTTTGAAAAAGTTCTTTCTGAAAAATTTACTGAAAGAATTACTTTAATAGCACCGGAATATTTGAAAATATTAGAAAAGCATTTTAATCATAAAATAATAATTAAGCCCTTTTATGATGTTGCAAGTGAAAATAATGTAGAAAATAGCTTATTAGAAAAATTAAGAAAAGCAGATTTTGATATCGAAGTATATATGAATTCACTAGTTAATACTTATTCTGGAAAAACATTTAGCAATAATAATTTTATAATAATGAAGAATTATGGTGTTATATCTTTTGTATGCTGCGAAAATGATTTCTTTTCTAATAAAGTATACTTAAATGAATTTAAACGTTCTCTTTCTTCTGGAGATGATACATATAAATTACTTTCTAATTCTTCAATGTTAACTAATGATGGCATTAATTTGAACATTGGATACAAAAAATATTATATTATAAATTCTAATAAGGATAAAGAAAAGTATCTTTTATTAAATAAAGGTATTGAGAATAGTGGACGAAAAAATTTATTTGTAGTGGATGATGATATTTTTATAGAAGCTTTACAAGAAGAAATAAAGCAAAATAGTTCAATTGTAGTAGATGATAATAAGGATTATGGTATAAAACAAATGTTAATACCTCAATATGTTAATTCTAAAAGCATAGATGTTTCAAATCGTAGCTCGAATATAGAATTTAAGCCTTTAGATGCATACGAATTAGATGGAAACCAAAAATCAGTATTAACTAGAATGAATACTAGAACATATATAAAAGCTGTTGCAGGAAGTGGAAAGACAATTATGCTATTAGCAAAAGCTTATGAAGTCGCAAAAGCAAATCAAGATAAGGAATTTTTAATAATATGTTTTAATAATAAATTAGCAGATGATATTAGAATACAAGCAAGTAATACTGGAAAAATGATTAGTAATCTAAAAGTAATTACATTTGATAAATTTATAGAATTAAATTATAGTAATTTTAAAGGAAAAACTACAACTGAAACATTTAATACAAGAAGAAAAATGTTTGTGGAAATGACTCGTAATGGTAAAATCAAGAAAAAGTATGGCGTTTTTTTTCTTGATGAGATGCAACAATTAAGTGAAGATTGGATAGAATCATTAATAGCCTGTTTAGATCACAATAAATATATGGTAATGGCTGGCGATTATTACCAACAATTACAGTTTAATGATGAAAAAGAACAAAGCGATGATGATGATGAAATAATAGAAGGTAATGAAAAAACAGATTTTTATATAGGAAAGTATAATTTCCAAAAAATAGTATTTGATCGAAATTATAGAAACACAGATATAATTGTAAAAACTCTTAACAAAATGCTAAATAGAATTCAATTCTATATAAAATTATTTAGATTAAAGATTAATGATGAAGAATTAAAGTTTAATATAGGAAATGCAATTCGTATTGGTAATGAGTCACCTGAATATATTAAAGTTCATAGTGACAAAGAAGAGATTAAAATAATTATTGATAATATTATGATGTTACTTAATAAAAAATTATATACTCCAAATGAAATACTATTAGTATCACCATGGGGAGAAAAGAATAATATTATAAATTCTATAGAAAAAGAGTTGAGAAATAAGGGAATAGAAATTTGTAATTTTAGAGATTCAAATTTAAGAAAAGATGGAATAAGAATAGGAACAATAGGAAAGTCAATAGGATTGGATTTTAAAGCAGTTATAATTTTCGGAACAAGGATGTTAAAAAAATCTAGAGAAGAGGATTTTGAGTTTAATGATTTAGAAAAACTAAAGAACGAAAAAAGAAGTAGAAAAGCAGAATTTATAAGATACTTAAAAAATATATATGTAGCTTGTTCAAGAGCACGAGATACTTTGATTGTAATTGATGATATAAAAGAACAAAGTTTAATATCTGATTTTTTAAAGATTATAGGAGAATAAAATGGATAAAGAAAAACAAAAGTACCAAGATTTTTGTAAAGATTTAACAGAAAAATACTTAAAAGAATTAAAGGGCGAAGGTGAAAATAGTGATTATATATATAATATGAGACCAACTGAAAAAATTGTGATAGGAATATTGGATTCAAACATACAAAACGATGAATCAACCAGGTATACAAGTATTCCAATTGTTAAAGTGCAGTTCTTTATCAATAATGATATTACTGGAGATTATAAAATAGATTTTAGTGGTAATTTATATTATAATGTTTTACCTACTTATGAAGAACAAAAAGAGTATTTTGAAAAACAAAAAATAGAAAAAGAAAAGAGAAAATTTGATGATTCAGAGCCACAAGAAGAATTTGATAATAGTGATAATTATGAAGAAACTCAGATTATTTTAAAATATAAAAAAATATCTATTAATAATATATGGAATAATATTGTAATATCAAAAAAAGATCTGTTGGAAAAAGGCAAAATAGATATTTCTGAGAAATTAAATAATGCAATTAAAGAATTAGACTTTAGTGATGCTGTTTTTTATGATACTAGAAAAATTCAACCAGGCATTTTAAATTCAAAGGAGAAATTTGAAAAATATATAAAAAATCATTTAGGAGATTATGATAATCAAATTATACGTTCAATTCCAAAATGGGAATTTAATGCATACTTGGAATGTAAAAAAAGTAATGAAAAAGATAAAAGTGTGGTCACTATAATATTAGAGAATGTTACTGAAAAAGGACAAGATTATAATGCAAAAGATTTTGAAAGTAAAAAATATGCAACACCATTATTTAATGTTGGTCTTGAAATTGAACCACAAAATGGGGCTAAATTTGAAGAAATTGAATTAGATAATTTCGAAAAGTCATATAAAGTAAATTCTACGGTAGTCACTAAAGGTGAATGGTTATCAGCAGAATTTGAAAATGGAAAGATTGTAACTAAAAATGTACCACAATTCATTGAAAAAAGATTAATTACAAAAGATAAATACAATGATAATGCAAATTTAAAAAATTTACAACAAAAACCAATTGAAAACTTAAAAGTTATTCTTGAAGGAATGAATGATTATTATGAAATAATTAGTTCACAAAATATAGATGATAATGATTATAGAAATGATTTGAGAAAATTTAAACAAGAAATACGAAGATTTGAAATGGGAATTCAAATTTTGGAAGATCCAGAATTTGAGTTTATGAAAAAAGCATTTATATGTATGAATAAAACATTTGAAGGAAAATTTACTAGTTGGAGATTATTTCAAGTAGTATTTATTACATCAATGATTTCAGATATTGTGTATAATGAAAATAAAGATTATTTAGAATCAGAAATATACAATTATAAAGACTATAGTGTAGCAGAAATTATATATTTTCCAACTGGTGGTGGAAAAACAGAGGCTTTTTTAGGAACTGTTATTTTATCTGCCTTTTATGATAGATTTATAGGAAAAAATTATGGAGTTAATACTATAATTAAATATCCATTACGTCTATTATCAATACAACAATTAGAAAGAACATTAGAAGTTATATTAAGAGCCAATAAAGTGTTAAAAGAAACAGAGGAAATAAAGAATTCTCCAATATTTACTTTAGGATATTTTGTAGGTTCAAGTAATACGCCTAATGAAATAAAAGAAGATGAAATTGTTAAATATGAGCATAAAAAAGAGTACATATTAGTAGATAAATGCCCTGAATGTGGAGCAAAAATTGATGTTATATATAATTCTATATCCAAAGTATTAGAACATAAATGTACTAAATGTGATAATGTTTTACCATTATACATTGTTGATAATGAGATTTATAGATTTTTGCCAACAGTTTTAATAAGTACAGTTGATAAATTAGCTACTATAAGTTTAAATGATGGATTCAGAAATATTTTAGGTGGAACAAGATATAGATGTGCAACACATGGATTTTCATACAATTCAAGATGTACATGCAATATTAAAGATCCTATGGAAGATATTTATAAAAGTCAAAAACCTTCTTTAGCTCCAACTTTATTTATACAAGATGAGGTGCATTTGTTAAAAGAAAGTTTAGGTGTATTTTC
>CANROH010000057.1 GCA_947632185.1 uncultured Clostridia bacterium | reverse complement strand
TAACAACAGAACAACAACTAAAGTTTTGTGAAGATTTTACGCAAGTGTTAAGAACATCTCCAGAACTTGCAAAAATATTTTTTAATACGCAAGTTTACAATGAGATAGTTAATGATGTTACTACAAGAGGTTTACATTCAGAAGGTGTAGCTATTGTTGCAGAAAATTTGGCTGTACAAAAAGCAATACTAGATGGAAGAAGCACTAACGAGGCAAAAATTTCGGGATTATTAGCAAGAGCTTTAGGTTATATGCATGATTTAGGACACACACCATTTGGACATGACGGCGAGGGTGCTCTTGAAACAGAAATGGAAAGATTTGAAGCTACTAAGGACTATAAAGAGAAAAGAACAAGATTATTTGGTGAAGAATACTGTAAAGAAGCTGGTGATACGGAAGTAGAAGTAATGTGCTATGAACATAATGAAACAAGTTCAATAATAGGTGCAAAACTTTTAATGGATTTTGCAAGAGAAAATGGATATGTTATTGATGAACAATCTGTTCAATATATAAAAACAGGAATATTAGCGCATAGTACTAGTAGAGTAAAAAATGAACCCAAAGGTATAGAACAAAAAGCTGTTAGATCGGCTGACAAAGTTGCGTATATTCCACAAGACTTATTGGATTTACTAAAACAAGGTGTTATGAAAATAGATGATTTATCAGCAGAAGAGCAAGGATTGCTAGGACTAGATGAAAATATAATGACTGATAAAGAACAAGAACAATATGATGCTTTATTAACAAGTAAAGATAAGGCACAATATCAAGAGAATATAGCAAATCAAAAAATAGCAATGAAAAATAGACTTAGAGAAATTGATAAATTACCAGAGAAAATAAAAATGAGATTCTTTCAGCAATTAGATGTAAAAGTTGCTGAAATGCAGGCTCAAATTGCTACTAAATGTTTTGTACTAAAAGATGGAGAATATCAATTGGATGGAAGAAAATCTGTTGTGGACTTTTTTGATAAGGCTGTAAATAAAGGAAAAATACCAAAAAATCATTAAATAACTGTTGATGAAATGGAAGGAATATCATTGTTTAAAAAAATGAGAGATGCTCAAAAACTACCTATGGATAATCCAGATAGAAAAGCAATGGTTGATAGTACTTCAACGGAATATAGCAAATTCTTGCAACAAAAATATGGTATGGATCCAACAATGGCTACTTTATGGGTGACAAAAGCCAAATATCAAGATGCGTTTATTTATGGAGAATTAGCTAGAACTACACAAAACAAAGATGGATCTATACATCAAGAAACATTAGCTGATATAAATCAGAGAAACGATAATGGTTGGAAAATGAAGACCACATTTCAATATTTTTATTCAAATATGGATCAAATACCAGAAGATTTTAGAGAAAAGTATCAACAGGATGGTAATGAATTGTATACTGATCAACAATTAGTTTCAGCTTTTATTGCATCTTTTACTAATAATGGTTTAAATGAACTATATCATGGGTTACTAGATAGAAAATTAGTAATTTCAAGAGATGAAGCTATAGAGCAATTACAAGCAAGTAGACCTGATTTAGATATAAAATCAATAGTTGATGAAGATAAAAAATGGAAAGATCCACAAAATCCAGATGCAACATATAAAGTATCAGCAAATGATGTATTAGAATTCTTATATGAAGAAAATGTTGGACAAGCTATTGTAACTGGAAAAAATCAAACACCTGATAGAGTGATTCCCAAAATTCAACATGAAATAGCAGTACGTGATGGTGTAGAAGCTACTAGAAGCAAAGATGTAGTTATAGTTGATATGCCTGCGAGTTTACGTTCTGTAATAGATATTTCTAAAATAGAGGTAACTAGCAAAGATATACAAGGTTTAGTTGAAAGTGTTAGAAATAAACAAAATTCGCAAGAAATACAACAGCATATTGATGAAGTAAATAAGAATAGTGAGGGGAGATAAATTAAATGATTAATGCTATAAAATTTCCTAAGGCATATTCTGAGGTATATAGTTTTATAAATGCTTTAGGAGAAAAATATAAAGAGAAAATTCCTTCAACAATATATAGAACTATAGAAGAAAATAGAGACAAAGAATATAATCCGATAATAAAAAGTAATCAAGAAATAACAAAGGATCTTTTATCGCATGAAGCATTGGTTTTAATTACTGCGTTAAATTTACAATATTGGTGTGAAAATGAAGAAGAAAAGCAAGAACTAAAAAAAGCATATATATCAAATACTAAAAAAGAAGAAGAAAGATACAGTTATGAAAATTTGTTTAGAAATAAAAAACAACAGGTCATAGAAAACAAGCAAGAAGATGAACAAGTCAACTCTAATGTTATGATGATAGAATATAAAGAAAGTATACTTAAAAGAATTTTTAATGCATTGAGAAACTTTTTTAATAGAGGATAAAAAATTATATAAAGTAACGAATCACTAAACGTGATTGTCGTCTTATATATGGAAAATACATATACAGCTGTCCAAGCAGATATGTGTATTTTTTTATCTTCTTAGCTAACTATTAAAATACTAAAACATTACAATTTCTATAGTAGCTAAAATGTATATTTTTTCACTTTTTTTAAATGTCAAAAAATATATTATTTTTTGACTAATTTTTCACTTAAGAAATCCATATATTTCAAAGAAAATGATAAATTAAATTGTCGTTTTGAGCTAATTAGGGTAGGCGCATGTTAGCTGTTAAGGTAACATGTGCTAGCTAAGTTTTTTTATAGGACTATAAATGCATTAAAGGAGTATAAAAAACAATTTTTAAGACTTTCTTGTGCAAGTTTATTACTTTCTAAAGATATTCCTATGAAGGAAATTCAAGAATGGCTAGGCCATTCTAGTTCTATGACAGCTAATTTTCATACACATTTAGAAGATAACTATAAAACAGAATTTGCAAATGTTTTAGAAAATTGTTTAACAATTTAGATTTGGTTAGACATATAAAAAATAAGCAACTCTAAATTTCAAAAGTTGCTTTTTTTTTGGCTGGGCTGGGTAGATTCGAACTACCGGAATGCCAGAGTCAAAGTCTGGTGCCTTACCACTTGGCTACAGCCCAATATAATTTAAATTTTTAAGTCTTTTGGACACAACCCAAATAAAAAGTGGGGTGGAAGATGGGACTCGAACCCACGGTCTTCAGTGCCACAAACTGACGCGTTAACCAACTACGCTACATCCACCATGTTGCAATAGATTTTCACAACGCTCTTATATTTTAAATCAAAATTATATATTTGTCAATGTTTTTTTATAAAAACATCGTTATAACGAGCCTCATCTTGTATTTTGTATACAAATATATTTTATTAAAATTTGTAAAAAAAAATAAAATTATTAGTTTTTTTATTATATTTTGAAATTTTATGTTATACTAAAAGTATAAGATATTAATTTAATAAAATAATATATGGAGAGTTATATGAGAAGAAATTTAGAAGTTAATCAAAAATCTAATAAAAAAATTATAATTTCAATTATTGTATTATTAATTATTTTGATAGGTATAATAGTTCTTGTAAGAATTAAAATTGAAGAAAAATGGAACAATATAGATGTATCTGATGCTATTCATGGTGTTATTATTTATGATAATGTTGGATTTTATAGAAAACCAAAAGTCTCAAAATGGAGACATATTAGAGACTTGGAACTTGGACAAAATGTTTATATAATTGAAGAATTTACAGATGATGATGGTAATAATTGGTATAAAGTAAAAGCTGATGATAAAGTAGGATATGTAGACAAAAAAACGGCGGACTTTTTTGAATTTTCAGAAGATGATGGAAGAGTATTAATGTCAGATGTATCTAAATTTAATTTTATATATGAACACTTTAAAAATATAGGTGAGTATGAAGCATTTTTATTAAACTATAATATTAATTATGCATATATAAGAGCTGGCGGAAGGGGATATGGTGATGAAGGGAATTTCTATACTGATCCAAATTTTAAAACATTTATAGATGCTTGTGACTATTTAGGGGTTCCTTATGGTTTTTATTATTTAGATGAAGCTATGAATTCAGAAGAAATTGAAGAAGAAGTAAATTTTATGGATGAATTTATAGAAAAAAATAAAACAGAATCTTGTGTTCTTCCTTTAGTGATTGATGTTGAGAGCCATGATGGAGTTGGCAGAGCAGATGAAATATGGGAAGAAAGAGCTGATCTTGTTACTGAATTAATAGGAAAATTTAAAGAAAAAAATATAGAAACAATAATTTATAGTAATGCAAATACAATTAATGAATATTTATATACTGTAGATACAAAATTTTGGATATCTTATTATGATTTACAAAAGAAAATTCCAGATCATTGGTATACAGATACTGATCAAGAAGCCGCTCAAAATGAAGAATTTACTGAAAAAATCATAGGATGGCAATTTACAGAAAAAGGAATAGGTGAGGATACAAAATATCCTGTTGATTTAAGTTTAGTAGATAATAAATTTTTCAAAGAGTTTGTCAAATAATTTATAAACAGAGGAGAAAGAATGAATATCAAAAAAATATTAATATACTTAATTATAATTCTTTTTCTATTACAGAATGTGTTTGTGATAGTTAGTAATGCTAATACTGAGGAGCCAAATATATATTCAGAAGCAGCAATTTTAATAGAGTTTAAAACAGGAACAATTTTATATGAAAAAAATATGCATAAAAAAATGTATCCGGCAAGTACAACTAAAATGTTAACAGCTATAATTGCTATTGAAAACTGTAATTTAGATGATACAGCTACAGCAAGTGATAATGCAGTTAATTCAATTGAAGAGGGTTATACTAAAGCTGATATTAAGGCTGGAGAAACATTTACTATTGAAGAACTATTAAGTGTTTTGATGTTACAATCTGCTAATGAAGCAGCAAATATAATTGCAGAACATATATCTGGAAGTGTTTCAAAATTTGCAGATTTAATGAATCAGAAAGCTAAGGAAATAGGATGCGTAGATTCAAATTTTGTTAATGCGAATGGAGTACATGATGAAAATCATTATTCTTCTGCATATGATTTGGCCATGATTGCAAGATATGCAATGAAAAATGAAGATTTTAGAAGAATAGTAACAAAAAAAGAATGTAGTCTTCCACATACAGAGTTTTGGACAGATGAAGATGTTGAAGAACATGGAGAAAGGAATTTTAAAAATTCAAATAGTTTGTTAAAACCTGATAGTCAATATTACTATCGTTATGCAATTAGTATAAAAGCTGGTTTTACAACACCTGCTAAGAATTGCTTAGTAACTGGAAGTAATAAAGATGGATTTGAAACTATAGCTGTTGTTCTTCATGCAGAGAATACAGAAGATGGACTAAGTGCAAGATATATTGATACAATTAATTTATTTGAATATGGATATAATAATTATAATATAGATGAAATTTTAGCGGAAAATGATGATTCAGAGTTAATAGTTTCAACTTCAACAGAAGATACTAAAGAGCAAATTAATATAGAAAATGATAATACCTTAAATAATAGTGATTTATTTAGTAATATGATAAAGATAATTATTGGAATTGCTATACTTATTATATTATTGATATATTACTTAATGAAACCAAAGAAAAAGGGTAAACATTATAGTGAAAATTTATATCATTTTAATTTTAAATAATAGAAAATGCACTTATATATTATAAGTGCATTTTCTATTATTTCTTTTATTTTGCTTGTATTGGTACTTCAAATAATGATTTTAATTTATCTGAATTATCA
This sequence comes from uncultured Clostridia bacterium, assembly GCA_947632185.1. Classification (GTDB taxonomy): domain Bacteria; phylum Bacillota; class Clostridia; order TANB77; family CAG-508; genus Scatovivens. The sequence continues at coordinate 4,038 of CANROH010000057.1, read as the reverse complement.
AACATATTATTAAATTGTAAATAATGATAGTTATCTATTAAGTTAGTATATTCATTTGTTTCAGTAAAATCGTGATATAATCCGTTTTTATCTACATATCCATTTCCAGTAATAATAGGTATTTCAGAACGTAATTCGTCTAAGAAATGAAGATAAGGTGTTTTTTGTATTCCTGCAACATCAAGAACTAAAGATGCTAAATAATTTGCACTAATATCTTTTATGTCTGCATATTTTTCTTCATCTATATCATAATTTGCCCAAATCATAAAAGGAGTAATATATTTGTTTTCTATAGCTTCTTTTGAGTTTATATCCTCATAATTTTGGCTAAGCATTTCTTTATAAAATTCATCTTCAACATAAGGCTGATGATCGCCGAATAATACTATTATAGTATGTTCTTTTTGTTCTGAAAAATAGTCTAATAAATATTTTAAAGATTCATCTGAAATTTTTATTAGTGAAAGATATTGGTTTAATTTTGGATATTCTCCATTTTGTGCAATTATGCTATTTCCAAAATTTTCATCTGTATAGCTTCCATGATTTTGCATTGTTAGTGTGAAATTAAACATTTTTTCACCATCTTTTTTATTTTCAAAAATATCAATAATATTTTTATATGTGCTTAAATCATCAGGATATTCTCTAATATATTGAAGGTTTTTAAGGGTATTTATATGTAAAAAAGTATCAAATCCAAGTCTTGGATAAGCTAAATTTCTATTATAACCTTGAGGATAATAGCAGTGAATTGCTGTCGTAAAATATCCTTGTTCTTTTAAGACAGATGCTAATGAATAAGATTTTCTTAACACATATTGTTGATATGGAACAGTTCTTTTAGGAACGAATGCCATAGAGTTTGATGTTAAGAATTCCCATTCACTATTAGGAGTTGTTGCTCCAAAGACAGAAACATGCAAATTACCTTTTATAGTGTTTTCTGATAAACTATTAAAGAATGATAAATATTCAGCATTAGTAGAAAAATCTCCTACTACTCTTAAATTTGAAAAAGATTCATTCATAATAGCAATAATATTTGGATATTCATAATTTTCATCATGAGTTACAAATGGGACTTGAATTGTAGAGGCAAGTTTTGTTATTGAATTAATATCATAATTATCAGGTTTTTTAATTATTAAATTTCTAGATTGTTTAAATAAACTAGCTATTAATCCGTTGTTATGATATTCTTCTTTTGGATCCCAGTTTTCATCAAGAGAAAAGAATGAGATAATATTTGTTAAATAAAAACATATTGTAAATGTAACTGTTCCTATTAAAACTAACATTCTATATGTAATTTTTAATTTTCCATTTTTAAAACTACTAAAAGTAGTTTTGTGTAAAACAAATAATCCTACAATAAATAATACTATTCCTAAAATAGCTTTTTTATTAAGAACAAATTTAAAAGTTGGAAGAACAGTTAAAGCAACATTTAAAGAAAAGATATCCCATGGAACTAGTGGAGTACCTCTAAATTGTGTTATAAAGTGGTTTACTATACCTGCACAAAATGTTATTATCATAGAAGTATATAAACTTATTCTTAATTTTCCTGTAATGCAATAGATAAATCCTATTATAAAGTATATAAACATAAAATTTAATAACATTCTTTTGGGTTCAAAAAATAATTTTCCATTGCAAAACATTTGACAATATAAATAAATTATTATAGGAATAAAAATTAAAATCAAAATTTTTTTAAAGATTTGTTTATCAGATTTTTTAAATTTATTATATAAATTATTTAATTTTGTAAAATGAATAACTTTTAAAGCATCGTTTTGGGTTATAGTTTGTTTCATTTATTAAATCCTTTCACTTTAATAGAATAATAAATTATACTTTAAATATATTTTATTAATATAACACAAAATTTTAAAAAAGTGAATACAAAAATTTTAATTTTAATAAAATTTGACAAAAAGTAAAAATGAAAAATAATTTGAATAAATGAACTATAATTTTAATGTTAACCGAACATACATACTGTACACATAAAAAATAGAAATAAAACTATAATTTTTATATGAAAAAAATGGTGTGAATAATATGTGTCGAAAAAATGCGCATATTTGAGTTATTCACAAAGTTATCCACATTATCCACAGAAAAATGTGTATAAAAATTTAGTTTTCATAAATCCGAAAAGATAAACATAATATTTTTTACAAAAAGTTACAAAAATTTTACACAATAATTACATATTATATAATAAGTTTATTGACGAAAAAAATATTATATGATAATAAATTATTAGATTCTAAGTTAATAGGAGTGATAGCTATGAATTATTATATTGATTTTGATAATACTATATATGAAACTGCAAAATTAACTAAATCAATGTTAGATACAATTGTAAATAAAATTTCTGAACATGGTAATGTAAATTTAGAAAAATTAGTGCAAGAGACAAAAAATAATTTTAATTCAACATCTGATAATATTTTTGAATTTGCCACTAAAATGGCAGAAAAATATAATGTTAATGCTGTAGAGCTAAATAAATCAATTAAAAATATAATAGATGATGGCAAAAAATTTGTATTTGATGATGCAAAAAGATTTTTAGAAAAATTAAAAGATAAAAATCATAAAATAATTTTATTAACTTTTTTACCACAGAATAATCAAAATTATCAAATTGAAAAAATTCAAGGTTCTGGAATTACTAATTATTTTGATTCAATAATAATGACAACTGAATATAAATTTAAATTGGATATAAATTATCAAAAAGGAATATTTATTGATGATGATCCAAGAGATTTAAAAGGATTATTTGAAAAAAATGCTTTTAGAGTAATTAGAATAAGAAAAGAAAATAATAGACGTTCTAAAATAGATATTGATAACTCTAATATTGAAGAATATAAATCTTTTGATAATATATGTATTGATTAATATTATTAATTTTTGTTATTTTATAAAATTATAAATTAGGCTTATAAATCAATAAAATCATGTTGACTTTTATAGAAAAATAATATAAAATATTTTACATAAAATATGAGTTGCAATGAGAAAGAGGAAGCACATTTTGAGAATTTTTTAAAGTGAGTTTGTGATAGTGAGAAACAAATAAAAATTTATATGCTTTGGAGCTTTTGAGCAATATTAATTAAGGTGGGTAGATAATACCAATTAGGGTGGAACCGCGCAAGTTTATGCTTACGTCCCTAGCTTTATGCTAAGGATGTAAGCTTTTTTGTTTAAAATAAAATCTTAAAATATAAAAGTATAATTTTCATATCAAATAGGAGGTTTTTAGTATGGTAGAATCAATGGAAAAAATTGTAAATTTATGCAAGAATAGAGGATATATATATCCTGGTTCAGAAATTTATGGTGGGTTAGCTAATACATGGGATTATGGTCCACTTGGTGTAGAATTAAAAAATAATGTTAAAAAAGCTTGGATGAAAAAATTTGTTCAAGAAAGTAAATATAATGTTGGATTAGATACTGCAATTCTTATGAATCCAGAAGTATGGGTTGCTTCAGGACATGTTGGAGGATTTTCAGATCCATTAATAGATTGTAAAGAATGTAAAACAAGGCATAGAGCTGATAAACTTATAGAAGAGTGGGCACATAATAATGGAAAAGACATGATTGCAGATGGAATGAAAGATGAAGATATGATTAATTTTATAAATGAAAACAACATTTGTTGCCCAAATTGTGGAAAACATAATTTTACATCTATTAGAAAGTTTAATTTAATGTTCAAAACATTTCAAGGTGTAACGGAAGATTCAAAGGCAGAAATATTTTTAAGACCAGAAACAGCACAAGGTATATTTGTTAATTTTAAAAATGTACAAAGAACAACTAGAAGAAAAATTCCAATGGGAATTGCACAAATTGGTAAGGCCTTTAGAAATGAAATTACTCCTGGAAATTTTACATTTAGAACAAGAGAATTTGAACAAATGGAGCTTGAATTCTTCTGCAAACCAGGAACAGATTTAGAATGGTTTGATTATTGGAGAAATTATTGTAAACAATTTT
>CANROH010000056.1 GCA_947632185.1 uncultured Clostridia bacterium | reverse complement strand
GCACCCATTCTTTCTGGACCATATTCAGGGAAACCTTGAATATATTTTCCAGTATTAAATGCTGCATCTGCTAGAAGTAATGAGGCTGTTTTTGCACCTTGACCGCCTCTACCATGCCATCTGATTTCAATTAAATTACTCATTGTAACCTCCTGTTTTAGAATAATTATTAATGTATAAATAAAATCGTTGTCAAAGCTGTCCGTATGTTAAAACGACATATTTTTTAACAAGAACAGTATATATTTTTTAATCATGAAAGTCAATATCATGTTAATTTGTTTTTTAAATATATTTGTTATTTATTACAAAAATATTACAAAAATGTTTCATAATTCATTGACTTTTAATTAAAAAACATATAATATATATATGTTTAAAATGATGGTTAAATGGTATCAATTATAAGGAGGAAATTCAATGGGAGAAGTTATCGTTATTACATCAGGAAAAGGAGGAGTCGGTAAAACAACAACAACTGCTAACTTAGGTTCTGCATTAGCGTTAGCTGGAAAAAAAGTAGCCTTAGTAGATACAGATATTGGACTTAGAAATTTAGATGTTGTTTTAGGACTTGAAAATAGAATAGTATACGATTTAGTCGATGTTATAGAAGAAAAATGTAAATTAAGACAAGCATTGATAAAAGATAAAAGATTTAAAGAACTTTTTTTACTTCCAGCAGCACAAACTAAAGATAAAACAGCTATTAATGAAGAACAGATGAAAAATTTAATAGATAAATTAAAAGAAGAATTTGATTACATATTAATTGATTGTCCTGCTGGAATTGAACAAGGTTTTAAAAATGCAATTGCAGGAGCAGATAGAGCATTAGTTGTTACTACTGCTGAAATTTCATCAATAAGAGATGCTGATAGAATAATAGGATTACTAGAGGCATCTGAAATTAAAAATCCAGAATTAATTGTTAATAGATTAAGACCTTCAATGGTAAAAAGAGGGGAAATGATGGATGTTAATGATATTGTTGATTTATTAGCAATAGATTTAATTGGGGTTGTACCAGATGATGAAAATATTATAACTCAAACTAATAAAGGAGAACCTGTTATTTCTAATAAAAAAGCACCTTCAGGAAAAGCATATTTAGAGATATCAAGAAGATTATTAGGAGAAAATATTGAAGTTACAGTACCAGGAAAAGAAAAAGGATTTTGGGCTACTGTAAAAAGGTTGTTTGGAAGATCATAGATAAGTGTTGGAGGGTAGAAAAAGTAATGTTTGAGAATTTAGGACATTTTTTCAAAAGAATGGTTAAAACAGAGCAACAAAAAGAATTAGGTTCAAAAGATGCAGCAAAAGAAAGATTACATTTAGTTTTAGTTCAAGATAGAGCTAATGTATCTGCAGACTTTTTGGAACTTATGAAACAAGAAATAATAGAAGTAATAAAAAAATATATAGTAGTTGATGAAGATTCAATAGATGTAAGACTTACAAATCAACCAAATAGTGATGGAACCAATGGAGCTCCAGTATTGTATGCCAATATACCTATTGTTAATATAAAAAATGATATGATGGCAGAGAAAATAAAAGAGTTTAAAGGTGTTGATTTCAATAAGGAAATGGGATTAACAGGCTCTACTAAGCAAGAAGAAGCAAAAACTGAAACAACTGAAGTAATAGAATTGCCTGAAAAAAATGATATAGATAATGATATAAATAATAATGAAGAAGAGAAAAAAGATATTATATCTGAAAAAGAACAATTTGAAGAAGTTGAAGATGATGAAATAAAGGAAGTATTTGAAGAAGTAGATGATGATGAAGATGAAGATGATGTAACATTTGATGATTTATTAAAAGCAGCAGAAGAAGCTGATAAGGCAAGCCAAGAACAATTGGAAGACACTGAAAAAAAGAACACAAAAAATGTAAAAACAAAAGAAGTAAGGGAAAGACGCAAGAAAAATAATTAGGGAGTTGTAATTAGATGGGTAAAAAATTGCTTAAAAATACAGAATGGATAATTCTTATTGTAAGTATAATTTTAACTATTATTGGATTGTTAGCTTTATTTTCTGCAACTCAAAGCACAGATCTTTATGAATTTAAAAAACAAATCCAATGGATATTAATAAGTATACCTTTTTTAATAATTGCATCTATTATTGATTATAATGTAATTGTAAGATTTTCTACTCTTGCATATTTATTATTAATAGTGCTATTAGTAGGAGTACTATTTACAGAACCTATTAGTGGTGCTAGAAGTTGGTATAAAATAAGTGAGTCTGTTTCTTTTCAACCTTCAGAGATTGGAAAAATTATAACTATTTTATTTTTATCATTTATTATGAATAAATTACAATTAAGAGGAAGAAATCAAATAAATAAATTTTGGAAATTAATTATTTTTTTAATTATGGCAGTTATACCTGTAATTTTAATAATTAAGGAACCTGATTATGGTACAGCAATTGCATATTTATCAGCAATAGTATTTTTATTATTTGCATCTGGAATAGATAAAAGATATATATTATTTGCTCTATTAGCATTAGCTATTGCAGCCCCTGTAATATATAACAGTTTGCCAAAACATGCATTACAGAGAATACAGGTATATTTAAATCCTGAAGCATATGCAAGAGATGCTGGATATAATATTATGCAATCAAAACTTGCAATAGGTGCAGGAGAAGTATTTGGGATGGGATTATTAAAAGGAAATCAAACTCAATTAGGCTTTTTATATCCTAAAACTACTGACTTTATATTTTCAGTAATAGGAGAAGAAATGGGATTTGTTGCAACTGTAGCTATTACGATTTTATATATAATTTTAGTTACAAAATCTATTTATGTAGCAAAAACAGCAAAAGATAATATAGGTTCTTATATAGCAATAGGAATTGCAGGAATATTTTTCTTCCACATGACAGAGAATATAGGAATGACTATTGGATTATTACCTATAACGGGTGTTCCACTTCCTTTTGTAAGTTATGGCGGAAGTTCTCTAATAACAAATTTTATATGTATAGGACTATTATTAAATATTAGTAGTAGAAGGCAAAAAGCAATTTTTGTAGAATAGTTATGTATTTAAAAAAAATTAAAATAGGAAATGTAGAATTAAAAAATAATATTATATTAGCACCAATGGCTGGAGTTACAGACTTACCATTTAGAAATATTTGTAAAAAATATGGGAATCCAGGTTTAGTTTGTAATGAAATGGTTAGTTCAAAAGCTATAGTTTACAAAGATGACAAAACTATTGAAATGTTGAAAAATAATTTTGATGAGAGACCAATATCAATGCAAATTTTTGGAAATGATCCACAAATTATGGGGGAAGCATCAAAATTTATTTGTAATTATACAGATATTTTAGATATAAACATGGGATGTCCTGCTCCTAAAGTTGTAAAAAATGGCGATGGAAGTAAACTTTTACTTAATTTAGAATTGATAGGTGAAATTGTACAAGAAGTCGTAAAAAATTCGAATAAGCCTGTAACAGTAAAAATCCGAAAGGGATGGGATAAAGATAATGTTGTTGCTGTAGAAGCATCTAAAATTATTGAAAAATCTGGTGCAAGTGCAATAATTGTACATGGAAGAACAAGGGATGAATTTTATTCAGGAAATGCTGATTGGGAAATAATAAAGAAAGTAAAAGATGCAGTTAAAATACCTGTTATAGGAAATGGTGATATTAAATGTGATGAAGACGCTTTAAAAATGTTTGAACAAACAGGTGTTGATGGAATAATGATTGGAAGAGGAGCCTTAGGAAATCCATGGATTTTTAAACAGATTAGCCATTATTTGCAAACAGGAGAAAAACTTGAACCTATTTCTAATAAGGAAAAATATGAAGTTATTATTGAGCATTTTAATTTATTATTAAAAGAAAAAGGCGAATATACTGCTACAAGAGAAATAAGAAAGCATATAGCATGGTATGTAAAAGGAATGCAAAATGCTACTATAGTTAGAGATAAAATAAATTCTGTACAATCAGAAATTGATTTTAAAAATATCATTAAAGAATATTTTAAAATTTAATTATTTAAAATAGAAATTTAATAAAATATTATTTATATGTTTTATAATTAACAATTTAGAATATTTGATTTTAGAAATAATATAATTTAACGAATAGATTTATCTATTCGTTTTTTTTTAGTAAAATTTCGTCAATATTAAACAGTTTTTGGAGGGGATTATGGTAAATAAAAAAAAGATGTTTATTTTTGTTTTAATTTGTATTATTGTTTTTTTAATTTTTTATTATATTTTTTCAAATTTGGTCAATAATATGAATAGAAGTGAAGATGAAATTGTTGAAGATATTTTAAATAAATTAAATAATTATGAAGCAAATATCGATGTAATTGTGAAGAGTAATAAAACAGAAAATAATTACAATATGATACAAGAAGTAGGTAATGGTTATAGTAAAATGACAGTAAATGCACCAGAAAATGTAGCAGGCATGAGTATTGAATTAACTAACAATAAATTAAAATTTACAAACGGAAAAAATAATATGAAAAAAGTATATAATGATTATAAAGATATAATGAATAATTCATTATTCTTAAATAGTTTTATATATGATTATAAAAATAATAAAAGTAAAATTTATGAAAATAACGACGAAATTATTATAGAAGTATATATTGATAATAATACATATGTAAATTTAAAAGAATTGCACTTAGACAAAGCAAATAAAATTCCAAGAGAATTAATAATAGGAGATGATACCAAAAAGGACAATATACGCATAATATATAATGATATAAAAATTAACTAATTTTAATATTTCAACAATTCTATTCTATATGCTAATAAATAGGAGAGAAATTTATGGTAATAAAAAGAGGAGATATGTTTTATGCAGATTTAAGTCCAGTTGTTGGTTCAGAGCAAGGTGGAATTAGACCTGTTTTAATAATTCAAAATGATACTGGAAATAAATATAGTCCTACAGTTATAGCGGCAGCCATTACATCTCAAACAGGAAAAAACAAATTGCCAACTCATATAGAAATAGGATCTAAAGAAAATGGGTTAAAAGCAGATTCTGTTGTTTTAGCAGAACAAATAAGAACAATAGATAAAAGTCGACTAAAGGAAAAAATAGGTCATATCAATGATTCTAATGTTATGAGCAAAGTTAATAATGCTATTGGAATTAGTTTTGGATTAGAAGATGAATAAGGACTTTAATAGTCCTTATTTTTATATTGTTCATTTTTATTTTTATAATTTAAAATACATTATTTAAACAATAAAAAATTATTTATTAAATAGCATCAAATTATTGACTTATGGCACTAAATATTGGTAATATAGTAATATATTTTTTTAATTGTTTTTAATTAAAAAATAAATTACTAGAAAGGAACATATATTAGGTTTTAAAAGTATTATGAAATTTGTAAAATATAATAAAAAGCGAGATTTTTTAAAAGAAAATTTAGATATATTATTAAAAAATGAAATTGAAAATGAGGCTTTTATAGGAATTATAAATGAGCTTGATGAAGATGTAAAAGAAAACGGTTCATTATTAGGGAGAATTGATAATGATGAAGATGAACAAATACTTTTCGTTGTTGATAATAAAGAGGGATTAGTTACATATTTTACGTCAGATAATATAAAAGATGATGTAATTGACTTCTTTGTGGAAAATTTATTAGAATATAAAATTAATTTTAAACAAATGCTAGTTAATACTAAATATAGTGACAGGGTAGTTGATATTTATACTAGAAAATCAAAAAGTAAAATATTTGCTAATACTTGTATTGACATACTTGCAATTACACAAATGGATCAAGAACAAGTTTTAGATAAAAATGAGAAACTAATTAAAGTAAATCGCGAAACTTTTAACTTGGACAAGCTTAATAAAGTGGTAAGAACTATATATAGTGATATATATAAAGAAGAATGTTCAGATGAAATTATAGATAAAATTGTAGATGTTTATTTAAATAAAGGTATTTACATATTAACAAATGATAAAGAAGAGGAAGTTTATTGCCATGCTGTTACAGTGAGAAAGCAAGTGCATGGATGCACTATTGGAGCTTTAGTTTCTCCAAAAGAACATAGGGGCAGAGGATATGGTAAAAAATTTATATATAATTTATGTAAAAAATTATTAGAAGACAATAATCAATTTATAATTTTAGAAGTTGCAAGACAAAATTATGTGGCAAGAATTGTTTATGAAAAAGTTGGATTTAAAAAAAGTGGTGAATTTGTAAAAACTTTTTTCTATTAATAATAAATATATATATTGAAAAATTCAATATATTTTTGTATAATACGCTAAAATGAATAATGGAGGAAATACTTATGGATAATCTTATAATTAAAGAATTATATAGAAATTCTGAAAAGTATTATGGAAAAGAAATAAAAATTTCAGGATGGGTAAGAACTGTCAGAGACTCTAAAACTTTTGGCTTTATTGAAATTAATGACGGATCTTTTTTTAAAAATTTACAAATAGTATTTGATAATGCATTATCAAATTTTAATGAAATTTGTAAATTAACACTTAGCTCATCAATAACAGTTATTGGCGATTTAGTTAAAACTGAAAACGCTAAACAACCTTTTGAAATTAAGGCGAAAGAAATAAAAATAATTGCTCTTTCTGATCCAGAATACCCATTACAAAAGAAAAGACATACTATGGAATATTTAAGAACAATTGCACATTTACGTCCTAGAACAAATACATTTAATGCTGTATTTAGAGTTCGTTCAGTATTGTCATATGCAATACACAAATTTTTTCAAGAAAATAATTTTGTATACGTTCATACTCCAATAATAACAGGAAGTGATGCTGAAGGTGCAGGAGAAATGTTTAATTTAAACACATTTGACTTACAAAATGTGGATAAGTTAGAAGACGGAACAGTAGATTTTTCTAAAGATTTTTTTGGAAAACCAGCACATCTTACAGTAAGTGGACAACTTAATGTAGAAACATATGCCTTTGCATTTAGAAATGTATATACATTTGGACCAACATTTAGAGCTGAAAATTCAAATACTGTAAAACATGCAGCAGAATTTTGGATGATAGAACCAGAAATTTGTTTTGCAGATTTAAAAGATGATATGGATTTAGCTGAAAATATGCTAAAATATGTAATTAAGTATGTGTTGGAAAATTGTCCTGAAGAAATGGAATTTTTTAATAATTTTATTGATAAAACTTTACTTGAAAGACTTAATAATGTTATAAATTCTGATTTTGGAAGAATATCATATACTGATGCAATTAAAAAGTTAGAAATGTACAATGATAAATTTGAATATAAAGTTTCATGGGGAGTAGATCTTCAAACAGAACATGAAAGATTTTTAAGTGAGCAAATATTTAAAAAACCAGTATTTGTTACTGATTATCCAGCAGAAATAAAGGCGTTTTACATGAAATTAAACCCAGATGGAAAAACGGTTGCTGCAACTGATTTATTAGCTCCAGGAATTGGAGAAATAATTGGTGGAAGTCAAAGAGAAGATAGTTTTGAAATTCTACAAAATAAAATAAAAAATCTAAATATGGATGAAAATGATTATTGGTGGTATTTGGATTTAAGAAAATATGGAAGTGTACCTCATAGCGGATTTGGATTAGGATTTGAAAGACTTATGATGTATGTTACTGGAATGCAAAATATTCGTGATGTTATTCCTTTCCCAAGAACACCAAAAAATTGTGAATTTTAATTAATAATAAAAAGAAAACGACTTGTAGTAGGAGGTTTATACAAGTCGTTTAAAATTTTAGATTGTTGTTGCTTTAAACAAATATGTTACCAAAGGATCGTTAGGTTGGCTTATAATATTGAATTCAAATCCAAGACTAATCATATCTGCAAAAAAGTTGCGACCTTTATACAATAGGTTGTCTTCTAATTCAGCAATTCTTCTCTTTTCGATGGTAAATGAATTATTGCCAATTATATTGATGCTTGCAACAATAAAATGGCACATACCTTTTCCCTCGAGAGTAGTAAAATATATTGGTGCTGAAAGATTGCGAATTATTTTCCGTTGCTGTTCTTGCATTTGCCTTATAAACTCTAAAGCATCCAAAGCATTTCCTTCTTTCATCTTAGTTTGTATTAATCTTGATGCTTCCATAATGTTCACCTCCACAACATTACTAGAAGGATAGATTAAAATACTTCATAATAATATCACATTTTTCAAGAGAAGTCACTATTTTTGATTTAAAAAAAAATATTTAATATTGTATATTGTAAATATTATATATATAATAAATTATATTAAAAACAAAAAGAATAATATTGGAGATTAAAATACTATGATAGAGCAAATAAAAAAAATAAAATTAGATGATTTGCAAAATGAATTAAAGGATGTACTTGAAAAAAGAAAAGATGAAGAAAGAAAAAAGACAGAGTTAGAATCTGAATTGGTTAAATTAGAGTATGATTCGAAAAATCCAGTAGTATATGTCCCAAAATTTAATTTTTTTGAAAGACTTTTTACTAGAAGAAAAGAATATATTGAGTATCAAAAAAAATTAAACGAAAGAGAAAATATACCACAAAGAATAGAGTCAGTAAAAAGGCAATTATGCGAAGAAGCACAAAGACTTAGTGAATCTGATATATATATAAAATACGATGATATTAAAAGACAATTATTAGAAGTAACTAATGCAAGAACTTTAAAAGATTTAAGGATGTCTACTTTAAGTGCAATTAAATTTTTAGAAGAAAGAGATATAGAACCTGTACTTAGCAAAGATGATAAAGTAGAAACAGATAATCCTAGAGATTATTTTACTTTAAATTCATTAATAGGAGTTCATAAAACACAAATACCACCAATAGATTCACAAATAAAAACATCTAAATCTGCTAATGTTACTCGTAAAGAAAATATTGTTATTGATGGACAAAAATATAGTTATGAATATTGTTTAGAACGAGATACAGTTCATATGTCAATGAATGATGAAGTCTCATCGCATATGTACGGAAATTGGGATGATTGTAAATATGCTATTTTAATTCCAATTACTGAAATTCCACAAGAAAAAATTGTAAATGCAGCTCCTATGGATACCTTTACAAAAGGAAATGTAAAATTAACACAAAATTGTTGGATATTGTGCCCTGAAAATGAAGTTCAACAAATAAAACAGAATAATCCTGGCGTAAAAGTGTTAGGATATGAAGGAGAAAATGTCTTGGGATATCCTCAACCATTCTTATCATCACTGGGATATAGAGCTGAAAATGCAGGAATGTGGAGTTGGAGTGATGAACAAAGTAATGAAGAATATCATAATCTAATGGAAATGTATAAAATTAAAACTTGTGCACATTCAAACACATATTTTTCTGAAGATGAGATTACACTTACAAAAATTAATCAGTTAGTTGCTTTTTGTAAGTTATTAAAAACCAATAGTGCTTTGATAAAAAATAGTAAGGATGATGTGATACAATCTGAAATAAGTTCAGTTTTAGTTAATTTATTATCAAAATCAAATTATACTCGAGAACCTGAAGGAGGATATGGAGGATATGATCCTAACGCAATAAAAGCTAATCATAAACATTTAGATATATTTTTTGAAAAGATGGATCAGGCTGGTTTTGTGATACCATTAGCATATAAAACAATTATTAGAAATATCGAATCTATTGGAGATATATCTATGATTTCTAAGTACAACCCAGAAATGATAGACAGAGCTTTTAATATTAACAACGATGCGACTGATGAAGAAAGAAAAGTAATTGAAGATATTAGAAAGGAAATTGAAAACGATAATTCTTATGGAAATAAAAAAGATATAATATTAAAATCTTTATCTAATATTATATCAGATATTGCTTTTAAATCTAAAAATCAAGAAAAATTAGTAGGAAAGGATATAGATGATTCAGATGATGCAAGATAAAATTTGACAACTTTTTAAATAGAAAAATGG
>CANROH010000055.1 GCA_947632185.1 uncultured Clostridia bacterium | reverse complement strand
GTCAACTTATATAAAAGAAGCTGTTCATAAAGCAAATATAGAGTTTACACAAGATGGAATTAAAGCTGCAGCTGCTGTAGTTGAAGGAGGTTATGGCGCAGGATCAGATTTTGATTACCATTATGATGTTCCAGTAGAAGATATTGATTTAACTTTTGATAAACCATATATGTTTTTAATAAGAGATAAAGAAAAAGGAGAAGTATGGTTTGCAGGAACAGTATATAACCCACTTCTTTGGGAAAATGAAGAGTATAATGAACATAATGCAGAAATGTATATTCATCCAGAAATAAATAAATAATGTCTTGACAAAAGAATTAATTGGTTGTATACTAATTTAGTAACTTTTAAGAATAAAATTTTATTTTGACATATATAAAAAGTCGCTAAAGGAGGGATTTTAAATGGCACAACCAAAAAGAAGATGGTCTAAAGCTAGAACAGGTTTAAAAAGATCAACTTGGAAATTAGAAGAAGAGAATTTATCAGTATGTTCTCATTGTCATCAACCAGTAAGACCACATACTGTATGTCCAAATTGTGGTTATTATGATGGAAAAGAAGTAATTGCAAAAAAAGAAGAAAGTAAGTAAAAATAAAACAGATAAAAAAAGACATAGAAATATGTCTTTTTTTGCATTTTTATTATTGATAATATATATTTAAAATGGTATAATCCTAAAGAATGGAAGGATAGATGTGATGGAACGAATAGATAAAATAAATTATTATTTAAATATAGCAGAGACAGTAGCATCCCGCTCTACATGTTTAAGAAAAAAGTATGGAACTGTAATAGTAAATCATGATCAAATTATTTCTACAGGATATTCAGGGGCACCAAGAGGAAGAATAAATTGTTGTGATTTAGGTTATTGTACAAAAAAGAAATTATTACCTGATGAAAGACATGGAGGATATGATGCTTGTAGATCTGTACATAGTGAACAAAATGCAATTATTAGTGCTTCAAGAGAAGAAATGCTTGGCTCTACATTATATTTAGTAGGATATAGAACTGATAGTCATAATTATGAAGAAGGAGCAGCTCCTTGTTTAATGTGTAGAAAACTAATTATAAATTCAGGTATAGATAAAGTAATAGTTAGAGTAGACGAAAAAAATTATAAAGTTTTTGATGTGCAATACTGGATTGAAAATGATGAGTTTTTAAGTGGTAAATTAGAATATTAAATTTAGCTAAAGAGGAATTAAAGTGAAAGAAAAAATTTTAAGAAATAAGAATTTAATAGTTGTTTTAGTTTTAATAGCTGTTGGTTTGGCTATTGGATTGCCACTTATGAAATCAAATATTGATGTTTATTTTGATGACGGAATCCAACATATAGCTAGAGCTTTTGGAACATTTAGTGCTGTAAAGGAAAATATCTTATTTCCAAATGTTATTTCATCTTTTTCAAATGGATTTGGGTATTCTTGGAATTTATTTTATGGACCAGTATCTACATATTGTATAATATTGATATACTTAATTTTTAAAAATTTTATTATTTCTTATAAAGTTTTTACGATTATTTGTTTAATATTATCAGGATTTGCTATGTATAAATTTACATATGCAATTACTCAAAATAGAAACACTTCTATTTTAGCGAGTATACTATATATGGCATTTCCATATCATTTAACAGACTTATATACAAGAAATGCATTAGGAGAATTTGTATCTTTTATTTTTATTCCATTAGTATTTTTAGGGTTATATAATTTATTTTATACAACTGAAAATAATTATTATTTAACTATAGGTGCTGTTCGGATTAATTATAAACCATAATATATCTACAGCAATTTGTATATTCTTTTCATTGTTATATTTATTATTAAATATAAGAAAACTAAGTGAAACTAATGTAAAAAAAGGATTAATATTAAATATAATATTTATATTAACATTAAGCTTTTTTTATATATGTCCATTGATGGAAACAAAATCTTCTGCAGATTATCAAGTATATAAATCTGGGATGATGTCTACACCAGAAGATACTCAAAATCAAGGATTAAGAATAAAACAACTTTTTGTAACAGCTAATGATGGTTCTTATGTATTTGAATTAGGTCCACATATAATAATAATGTTAGCTTTTTCTGTAATGGCATATAGAAGAATAAAACCAGAGGTTAAAGAACAGTATAGATTTTTATTAATTATAGGGTTGCTAACATTATTTATGGCAACAAAATATTTCCCATGGAAATTTCTATTAGAACAAGCAAGTTATATTCAATTTCCTTGGAGAATACTTATGATGTCTGCTTTTTCACTAAGTATAATATGTGCAATAAATATGTCTGAAGTAATTAAAAAATTTAATTATAAAGATGTAATAATACTTTCATTGATTTCTGTTTTATATATACTAGCTTTTTCTGATAGTTTAATGAAATATACTGAACAAATAGAAAATATAGAAGATTTAAGTTTGGGATATGTTTCAGGAAAAGAATATGAAACTGTTGCAGGAATGGGTAAAGGTGAATATTTACCATGTAATGCTTATAATAATAGATTTTATATTGCAACAAGAGATAATGCTACATATGTATTAGATGGAAAAGCTTTAATTGAAAATGAAGTAAAAAATGGTACTCATTATACGGCAGATATTGAAACATTTGATGCAGAGTATACTGTGTTTGAATTACCATATATATATTATCCTGGATATGAATTAAGATTAGATGGAATGGTAACAGATACCTTTGAAACAACAAATGGTTTCTTAGGTTTTATAATGTATAAAAATGATAAGGCCAAAGTAGAAGTAAATTATGAAGGAACAACTCTTATGAAAATAAGTAGTATTATTTCATTTATTTCATTAATTGTTTTTTCAATATATGTATGGAAGAAACATTAAAAGATTGATAATGCAAAAAATATAACATATTAAGGAGGAAAACAAAATGTCTAAACCAATTGTTGCTATAATAGGAAAACCTAATGTCGGTAAATCAAGCTTTTTCAATTATGTAGTAGGACAAAGGATTTCAATTGTAGAAGACACGCCAGGAGTTACAAGGGATAGAGTTTATGCAGATACTTCTTGGAGAGATAGAGATTTTACATTAATAGATACTGGCGGAATAGAATTAGACTCAAATGATGAAATTACATCTCAAATGAGAGAGCAGGCTAATATTGCGATACAAATTGCAGATGTAATTTTATTTATAACAGATATAAAACAAGGAATTACATCAAGTGATAGAGAAATAGCAATGTTATTAAAAAAATCACAAAAACCTATTGTTTTAGCATGTAATAAATCTGATAATTATGGAGCTCCACCAGCAGAACTTTATGAATTCTATAATTTAGGACTTGGAGATCCATATCCAGTTTCTGCTGTTAATGCAATAGGTATAGGTGATTTATTAGATGCTATATATGAAAAGTTGCCTAATAAAGAAGAAGATTCAATAGATGACGAAAGAATAAAAGTTGCTATAATAGGAAAACCAAATGTAGGAAAATCTTCTTTAATTAATAAAATATTAGGAGAAAATAGAAGTATTGTAAGTGATGTGGCGGGAACAACAAGAGATGCAATAGATTCAGAATTTGAAAATGAATTTGGAAAATATACTTTTATTGATACTGCAGGAATTAGAAGAAAATCAAAAGTAAATGAATCTATAGAAAAATTTAGTATAATGAGAACACTTTTAGCGATAGAAAGAGCAGATGTATGCTTAGTATTAATTGATGCTACAGAAGGAGTAACTGATCAGGATGCAAAAATCTTAGGAGAAGCTCATGAGGCGGGAAAAGGAATAATAATTGTTGTTAACAAATGGGATGAAGTTGAGAAAGAAACTGGAACATTAGAAAATTATAAAAAAGATGTTTATAATAAAATTTCATATGCTGAATATGCGCCAGTATTATTTATTTCTGCTAAAACAGGTCAAAGAGTAAATAAATTATTTGAAATGATAAATAATGTAGCAGAACAAAATTCAAAGAGAATTTCTACATCAGTTATAAATCAAGTAGTAAATGAAGCAATATCAGTTGTTCAACCACCTACTGATAAAGGAAAAAGATTAAAAATCTTTTATGGAACTCAAGCTACAACAAAACCGCCAACATTTGTAATCTTTGTAAACAATAAGGAATTATTTCATTTTTCATATCAAAGATATTTAATAAATTGTTTTAGAAATAATTTTGGATTAGAAGGAACACCTGTAAGATTAATAATCAGAGAAAAAGGTGAAAATGCTAATAATTAAAAATAATTAAGATTGATAATAATTTGTTGACTATACAAAATGTTTATAATATTATAAATTTTGAAGGAGGGATTCGTATGACAGCATATATAATAGTAGCAATTATTGCTTATGCAATAGGAAGTATAAATTTTTCTGTAATAATAAGTAGAAAAATGGCAGGATTTGACGTAAGAGATAAAGGTAGTGGAAATGCAGGAACAACAAATGTATTAAGAACTGTTGGAAAAAAAGCAGCAGTTATTACATTATTTTGTGATATTATGAAGGGTGTTGTTGCAGTTTTAATTTCTTTATTAGTTGGAATAATAGCTAAAAATTCTAGCAGTGCTATATTAGTTGAAGTTTCAGCTTTTTTCGTTGTCTTAGGACATACTTATCCGATATTTTTTGAATTTAGAGGTGGAAAAGGAGTTGCTACAAGTTTAGGAATTATACTTTTAATAAATTGGAAAATAGGTTTAATATGTTTAGTTTTTGCATTAATGTTAATGGTAATTACTAGAATGGTTTCTTTAGGTTCAATATCTGCAGCAGTATTATTTGCAGTATTAACAATATTTATAAGAGATTCATATATTGTTGATTTCGAATTTAGCTTTATTATTTTTGGATTTTTAATGGCTGCTTTGGTTATATTCAATCATAGAAGTAATTTAAAAAGAATAATAGCTGGAACTGAAAATAGATTGAATTTTGGGAAAGATAAGGAGAATAGCTAATGAAAAAAATAGCAATTATAGGAAGTGGAAGCTGGGGATCAGCGTTAGCAATATATTTAGCAAAAAAGCGGAAATGAAGTGAAGATTTGGTCTTTTACTGAAGAAGAAAAAAATAAAATAAATAATGAAAAGAAATGCATGTTTTTACCAAATACTGTTATACCGGATAATGTAATGTGTTCATGCGATTATAAAGAAGTTTTAGATGGTGCAGAAATCGTATTGCATGTTACTCCATCAAAATTTGTAAGAAGTACAATAAAACAATATAAAAATTTTATTACAGATAATCAAATATTGATTATGTGTGCAAAAGGATTTGAACCTGAAACAGATATTACACTTGATGAAGTGATAAAAGCAGAGTTACCAAATATTAAATATGGAATTCTTTCAGGACCAAGCCATGCCGAAGAAGTTTCTATTGATATACCAACAGCTTTAGTAATAGCATCAGAAAGCCAAGAAGTAAAAGATACAGTTGTACAAACTTTTAAAAGCTCTACATTAAGGATGTATACTTCTAAAGATATTATAGGTGTGGAATTAGGAGGTGCACTTAAAAACATAATAGCTTTTTGTGCAGGTATAGCATTAGGATTAAATTTAGGTGATAATACTTTTGCAGCTCTTGCTACTAGAGGATTAGTTGAAATTACAAGATTAGGAACAGCTATGGGAGGAAAAGAAAAAACTTTTTATGGCCTAACAGGTTTAGGAGATTTAATTGTAACATGTGGAAGTAATCACAGTAGAAATAGAAGAGCAGGAATAATGATAGGAAAAGGTTATTCTATAGAAGAAGCTAGAAAAGAAATTGGAATGACAATTGAAAGTGTTGATAATATAGATGCTGCATATAGGCTTGCAAAAAAATATAATGTAGAAATGCCAATTGTATTTGCTGTTTATGATGTTTTATATAATGGATTAAATCCAAAAACTGCTGTGGAAAATTTAATGACAAGAGAATTAAAAGAAGAATAAAATTGTATTAAATTTTTTTATATGGCTAAAATATTATGTATAAATATAATATTAAAGGAGGCAAAATGAATCTTTTAGATAAATTAGGTGAAAAAGCAACTCAGACTTATCAAGTAACTAAAGAAAAAGCTATAACTTTATCAGAAGAGATAAAAATGAAAACGCAAATAAGCAAATTAAAAAGGCAGATTAATAATAAATATAGAAAAATTGGTAATATTGTTTATGATGAAGTTAAAAATGGAAAAAATTCTATAAATGATGAAATTATTACAGAATGTGATGAAATTTCAAAATTTAAAGATGAAATTGTAAAGTTAGAAAAGGATATTTTGTCTATAAAAAAAATGAAAAAATGCGTTAATTGCGGGGCAGAAATAGAATTAGATGATACGTATTGCTCTAAATGTGGAAAACAACAGCCAGA
The DNA here is from genome assembly GCA_947632185.1 of uncultured Clostridia bacterium. Taxonomy (GTDB): domain Bacteria; phylum Bacillota; class Clostridia; order TANB77; family CAG-508; genus Scatovivens. Next base: position 3,843 of record CANROH010000055.1, on the reverse strand, counting down.
ACAAGAAAAGCCAAAAGCAAAATCGCAAGAGCCAAAAGATGAAATAAAACAGGAAACTAAGCAAGAGATTAAAAGTGAAGAGCCTAAAGAAGCAGTAGTAGCAAAAGAGGCAGAAGTTATTTTAATTGATGATACAAGTAATAAAACATAATTTTAATGACGAGACTATTTTAGAAGTTTTATTATAGTTTCGTCTAAATTTTTATTATAGAAGAGGAAAAATATGAAATTAGTTGTTCAAAGAGTTTTAAATTCAGAAGTTGAAGTAGATAAAAAAGTAGTAGGTAAAATAGGAAAAGGATTTATGGTTTTGTGCGGAATAAACCAAACAGATACAGAAAAAGAAGCTGATATTCTTGCTAGAAAATTATGCAATTTGCGTGTGTTTGAAGATGAGAATGGGAAAATGAATTTGTCAATTAAAGATGTAAACGGTGAGCTTTTGATTATTTCCCAATTTACGTTATATGCAGATGCTATGGGAAGTGGCAATAGACCAAGTTTTGCAAAAGCTGCAAAATCAGATGTTGCAAAACCACTATATGAATATTTTTTAAGTAAATGCAAAGAATATGGAATTCATGTTGAACAAGGAATTTTCGGAGCAGAAATGAAAGTATCCTTAACAAATGATGGCCCTGTTACAATAATCCTGGAAAAATAGGGTTTAATATGGATATCTTTCATAAATATATTTTATTAATTTGTTTATATTAGTATCTGTAATGCAAATATATACATTTTCATCAAGACTTATCCATAAATTCATATTAAATTTCTCACTATTATCCGCAAAACAACTTATAATATCAATCATTTCAACTGGATTATCGAATTCTTTTTGATAAATTAAATCATTTTCTAATATTTGAGGTTCAAGATAAAAAAGATCTAAAAACTTTTTAATCTCACCACTTTGTTCGCTATAAAAATTAATTGTAGGTCTCATAAATTTCTCCATAAATTATTATTTTTTTATAGTATTTCTAGATAATTTATTTTTATTCAAGGGTATAAAATTATAAATTATATCTAATAATAGTTGTGGAGGGTGTTTATGGTAAAGAAAATTGGTAAAATTTGTTTTTATTGTATTTTTACTATAGTGTGTCTGATAACAATTACTGGATGTTCATTAATGAATAATGAGGGTAAAACAATTGAAGATAAAACTAATGAAGAAATTACTTATTTGGAAGATGAGATTTTAACGATTATAAATAAATATGCTAAAGGAGAATATGATATTAAGCCTACTAATAATGACGAGACAAATTCAGATCAAAGTAATGAAGAAGTTACATTAAATTGGGAAGAAATTACTAAAACAGTTAATAAAATTAATGAAACATTAGATACAATAATTCTTGATTTATCCGAAATAGAGATTTCTAATGATGATTTAATTAATTTTAGAAATCAAATTAATAACTTAAGTATTTCAGTTACAAATCAAGATAAAGCAACTTTTTTGCAAGAGACTGCAATACTATATTCTTTATTACCGACATTTTTAGAAAAATATTCTAATAATAATGAGATTAGTATAATGCAATTAAAAAGCTTAGCTGTAACAAGTTTTATATATTCTGATTTGTTAGATTGGGAAAATGCAAAAAATACAATTGCTTCTGCAGAAACTAAATATAAAGAAATGATGGATGATGTTAATTATATGAGAGAATATTCATATAATTTAAATAAAGTCTATGTGCTATTAGAAGAGTTTAAGACTGTAATTGATGCAGAACAGAATTCTCTTAGTAAAATAAAATATATTAATTTTATTGAGAAATTTTAAGTAACAAAAAAATAAGAGTGTATACTTTTTTATACACTCTTTTTAAATTATTCGTTATCATTTTCAATTATTCTTTTTACGATTTGAACAGCATTTGATGCAGCGCCTTTTCTAATATTATCTGCAACACACCAGAAATTAATTCCTGATTCTACACTGAAATCTCTTCTAATTCTTCCAACAAATGATTCATCATGTCCTGTTGCATTTGTTGCTAGAGGGTAGATATTTTGTTCAGGATCATCTTGAACAATAACACCAGGAGTATTTTTTAAAACATTTTTTAATTCATTTAGGTCAAAATTTTTTTCAAATTCGACATTTATGGATTCACTATGTGAGTTTATTACAGGAACACGAACTGTTGTCGCTGTAATTTTTAAATCAGGCCTTTTTAATATTTTTCTAGTTTCATTTATCATTTTTTCTTCTTCTTTTGTATATCCATTTTCTGTGAAACTATCAATATGAGGAATGCAATTATTTACGATTGGATAAGGAAATTTTTGAGGTTTTTCACCTTCAAGACCTCTTGTTAAATCATTTACACCTTGCTGTCCAGCTCCAGATACAGCCTGATAAGTAGAATAAACAATTCTTTTAATTTTATATTTATCGTCTAACGCTTTTAATGGTATAACAGCTTGAATTGTTGAACAGTTTGGATTAGAAATTATTCCATGATGATTGAATATTTCCTCTGGATTGACTTCTGGAACTACTAAAGGAACATTTGGATCCATTCTAAAAGTACTGCTATTATCAACGACTATACAACCAGTAGCAGAAGCTATAGGAGCATAGTGTTTTGAAACTTCTCCGTCCAGCAGAAAATATTGCAAAATCAAAATTTTCTTTAAATGAATCTTCTTTTAATTCTTTTACTAAATATTTTTTTCCATTAAAGAAAAAGTCTGTTCCAGCAGATTTTCTAGAAGCAAAAAATTCACATTGCGAAATAGGTAGTTTATATTCTTGTAAAACTTCTACAACTTTTCTACCAACTAATCCTGTAGCACCTATCACAGCTAATTTATATTCTTTCATAAATACCTCCTTGTGATATGAATAAATTTTTTATACATTATATTCAAAAAAGTAAAATTTTGTATATATTACTCTAATAATTTTCAAGATAATAATAAAAATCATTTACAAAATCTTTAAAAGAATAATTATCTGGGAAAAATGGTTTATATTCCTCATATATTGCTCTAAGTTCATCTTCTGAAATATATATATTATTTTTATTTATAGAATTATCAATTGTAGAGTTGTTATTTATTGAATTGTTGGGCAAATTATTATTAATATGTGGATTTATATAAGTAATATCAGGATTTTTATTTTTATCATTTGGTGTAATATCTTTTTTTAAGATAGAACTGATTTGAATAAAACATGATATTAAAATTATTAAATTTATTATTAAAAATATAGCTAAAGATATCATTTTGCTTTTAAATGATAAGTTATCTATTGAATTTATAATATTATTAGAGTTATTGTAATTAGAGTTGTTATAATTAGAATTATTATAATTAGAGTTTGAATTTTTATAGCGATAATTATATTTTTCTTGTGAAAAGTCATAATTATTGTAATTATGATTTTTAGTATAATTATCGTATGAATATTCTGATGATTTATATGATGGAGGTGTATAGTCATAAGTTACTGGTGGATTTATTTCAATATCGTATTCTTTTCTTGTTTTTTCGTTTGATAATACTTCATATGCAACATTTATCTCTTTAATTTTTTTCTCAGCAAAATGTTTATCTCCTTTATAAATATCAGGATGATACTTTTTTACTAATTTTTTATAAACATCTTTGATTTCTTCTTGGGAAGCATTTTGCTTTACACCAAGGATTTCATAGTAATTCATAATTTTCTCCAATAAATAAACTTATAATTATATTATAAATAAAATATTAGAAAAAAACAATAAAAATAGTATACTAAATTGACTATCTAATTTTTGTCAAGTCCTTTTTTATGAATTTATTATATTATTTTTTTGTATGGCAAACAAGCGA
>CANROH010000054.1 GCA_947632185.1 uncultured Clostridia bacterium | reverse complement strand
GAGGACTTGAACCCCCACGGTCTCCCACTAGATCCTAAGTCTAGCGCGTCTGCCAGTTCCGCCACTACCGCATAAAAACTATATAACAATTGATTAACAATAATTATATTAGCATAAATACAATCATATTGTCAATAGTTTTTAGAATACTTTTATTTATAATTTATCTAAATATATCATAAAAATTTTTAAAAGTATATCCGTCATTTTTAAAGTATTGTATTATATCTGGAAGAGCTTCAACTGTTTGATTTTTATCATTTGCATCATGCATTAACAATACTATACTATTTTGATTGTTTCTAGTATCTAACATTCTTTGTATACATTGTTCTTTCGTTTTACTGTTTTCTGCATCTCCCGTTAAGCAATTCCAATTAGTAAAAGCAATTCCATATGTTTTAAATAAATCTCTTGCCTCAGCCTTTATATTTTCATATCTTCCTCCGCTTGAACCTCCTGGAAATCTAAAAAGATATGAGCTATAGTTTTGGTTATTTAAAGCATTTTTTATTGCAATTTCACAATTATAATATTCTTCAAATACAGTATCTTTACTTCTATATATTTGACTATATTCATGTGAATAGCCATGATTTGCAATATAATGTCCTTCTTCAAATTCACGTTTTAGTGTATCTGGATATAATTCAACTCTTGATCCAAGCACAAAAAATGTTGCTTTTACATCATATTCTTTTAGAATATCTAATATTTTAGGTGTCACATCTCTAGATGGTCCGTCGTCAAATGTTAAATATATTTGTTTTTCATCTGATTTATATAATTGTTTTATTTCTTCGTATGCATTTTCATTCATTTTTGGTAAAAATTGAGTTTTTATTATATCCATATTATGATTTGGAATTTTAATATGTGCCTTTGAATATTTATTTTGAGTTTCATTAATTGTATTTTCTTCAATTATATCAATATTTTCATAATCTTTTCTTTCTTCATTTTTTAATTTTTGATTTGTATTTTCTGCACCAATACCATTTAAGTTATCTTGATTATCCTGATTACTATTTATAATTTTATAAGAGTAAAAAAAAGTAGCAACTCCTAAACAAATACATAGCAAAATAATCGCAACAACAATTGCGATTTTTTTCCAGTTAAGTTTGGGTTTTTTTATTAATCCAAATTCATCAAGTTCATCCATTCCATATAACATTTTTTTCTCCAATCATTACGATTATTATATAGCATTTTCTTAAAATTTCAAGTACTTATTATATTATTGTCATAATTTGTCGACTATATTAAAAAATTCTTAATATTTTTAAAAAAACTCTAATCTAAGTAAAATTTTCTTAGATTAGAGCTATTTAATAAATATTAGTAATTCTTATTCATCCTTTGATGAATTTATTTTTAATAATTTAAATATTTCAACTATAATTAAAGGAGAAATTATTAAAGCAATTGTTTCTTCTAATTTGTGTAATGGCAATACCACAATTCCAAATATATCCCTTAAAGATGGAACAACTAATACTGTAATCATAAGAGTAGCAGAAACAAGAATTGCAAGAATTAATTTTCCATTATTAAATGGATTTGATTTAAATATAGATTCTTTAACATTTCTTATATTAAATACATGTACAAGCTCTGAAAGTGCTAATACGGAAAATGCCATTGTTTCACCTATTGCAATTTTTTCAGGAATTGTAACATTTTCTGTTGATAAACCTAATACAAATGCTACTAAAGTAATCAATCCAATCATTATTCCTTGATAAACAATTCTCCAAGTCATTCCCTTTGTGAAAATGCCTTTATTTTTTAAAGGTTTCTTTTTCATTACACCTTTTTCAGCTGGATCAACAGCTAATGCTAATGCTGGAAGTGAATCAGTAACTAAATTAATCCACAATATTTGTACTGGTAATAAAACATTCAATTCATTTATATATTCTTGCGTTATTCCAAAATGACTTGCAAAAATAGGTGTCAATAAAATAGCTAAAAATAATACTACAATTTCACCAACATTACTTGATAATAAGAAAGATATAGCTTTTAAAATATTATTATATATTCTTCTACCTTCCTCAACTGCTGAAACAACTGTAGCAAAATTATCATCAGTTAAAATTACATCTGCTGCTTCTTTTGCAACATCAGTTCCAACAACTCCCATTGCACATCCTATATCTGCTTTTTTTAGAGCTGGTGCATCATTTACTCCATCACCTGTCATTGCAACAATTTCTCCATTTGCCTGCCAAGCTTTAACTATACGAACTTTATGTTCAGGAGATACCCTTGCATATACTGATATATTTCTAACTTTTTCTTTTAATTCTTCATCTGTCATTTCTTCAAGTTCTTTTCCTGTTATTGCTTCGTTCTCATTTTTTAAGATTCCCAATTCCTTTGCTATAGCTGTAGCAGTAATTTTATGATCTCCTGTAATCATAACTGTTTTTATTCCAGCTGATATACATTTTTTTACAGCTTCCTTGGCTTCTTCCCTTGGTGGATCTATCATTCCAACCATACCTACATATGTTAAACCAGTTTCTAACTTGCTTATATCTTCTTCTGTCAATGGATGATTTATAATTTTATAACCTGCAGCTAAAACTCTTAAAGCATTTTGTGCCATAGTTTTATTTGCATCTTGAATTCTTTCTTTATAATTGCTTAAATCTACTAAAATCTCTCCATTTTTTTGATATGAAGTACAACATGAAAGTAATTCATCAACTCCACCTTTAGTAAAAACATAAAATTTATCATCAATTTTATGTACAGTTGTCATTAATTTTCTATTAGAATCAAATGGTATTTCTGCAACTCTTGCATATTTTTCACATTTGAACCCAACTTTATTTCCCATATCTATTAATGCAGTTTCAGTAGGATCTCCTGTTAAACTTCCATCATCTGCGACTTTTGCATCATTACAAAGCATCTGAGCTTGAAATAAAATTGTATTTTCTTCATTAAAATCTTTTATATTTTCTAAATTTATTAATTCTCCATTTGAAAATATTTTTTTAACAGTCATTTTATTTTGTGTTAAAGTTCCAGTTTTATCTGAACAAATTACAGAAGCACTACCTAAAGTTTCAACCGCTGGTAATTTTTTTACAATAGCATTTCTTTTAACCATTCTCTGAACACCAATTGCCAAAACTATTGTAGATACTGCTGCTAATCCTTCTGGTATTGCTGCAACAGCTAATGAAACGGCTGTCATAAACATATTAAGTGGTGCTTTACCATAAAGCATACCAACACCAAATATTACTGCACAAATTACTAATGCAACTATTCCTAATATTTTTCCTAAATCATTTAATTTTCTTTGTAAAGGAGTTCCGTCATCTTCAACTTCATTTATCATTTCAGCAATTTTACCAACTTCCGTTTTCATTCCTGTTTCAACAACAATGCCCTTTCCTCTACCATAAGTTAGTAAACTTGAAGAAAATAACATATTCTTTCTATCGCCAATTCCTACACTCTCATCTTCAATAGTATCTGATGTTTTTTCTACAGGAACTGATTCGCCAGTCAGTGCTGATTCTTGAGATTTCAAATTTACAGCCTCTATAATTCTTAAATCTGCAGGAATATAATCTCCTGTATCTAATACAACAATATCACCTGGAACAAGTTCCGCAGATTGTACAACTATCAACTTATCATCTCTTATTACCTTAGCTACATGGCTACTTAATTTTTGTAAAGCCTCTAGTGATTTTTCTGCTTTATCTTCCTGTGCAACACCAATAATTGCATTAACTATAACAACTATTAAAATAATAATTGTATCTGTTATACCTTCTCCTTGTTGCATACCAACAATTCCTGATACTATTGCAGCTATGATTAAGATAATAATCATAAAATCTTTAAATTGTTCTAAAAATTTTACTAATAAAGATTTTTTAGGTTTTGCCTTTAACTCATTTCGGCCATATTTTTCATAACGCTTGTTAACTTCTTCTTGAGACAAACCAGTTTTAATATTAGTATTAAGCTTTTCAGCAGTTTCTTTTACAGAGTTATTAAACCACTTTTCCTCCATATATACCTCCTCCTATTAACATATGCTTAAAATATAATTAACTCCATTAAATATTCATAACAAAATTATTTTTATAATAATTATTAAAACTAAAAGAGACCTTAAAAGAAACATTCGTAATTGTTTCTTTAAAAGTCTCACTTCCCCTTAAGGCTACTAACCAGATTAAATATCGAGATTGTTGATTAGTAGTTTTCAAGTTACTCCCTTTTAAAAACTATTATGATTATACTAAATGAATTATTTTTTATCAAGTGTTTTAGATTATTTTTTCACTTAGTTTTGTAAACTTTTTTAATTTTTCATATGCTAAATAATTTACTGTTCCAAGTGGAAAATTTCCATTTTTATCTTTCTTTCCTGCTGGAACACCTGTTAATATCTCAATTCCCTCATCAATAGTTGAAACAGCATAAATATGAAATTTACCCTTTTTTACGCAATCTATTATTTCATCACTTAAATGTAAATTTCTCACATTCTGTTTTGGAATAATTACTCCTTGTTCACCATTAAATCCTCTTAACTTACAAATTTGATAGAATCCTTCTATTTTCTCATTGACTCCACCTATAGGTTGAATATATCCTTTTTGATTTATTGAACCTGTAACTGCAATTGATTGATTAATTGGTATTCCTGACAAACTAGAGAGTAAAGCATATGCCTCTGTACTAGAAGCACTATCTCCATCAACGCCTCCATATAATTGTTCAAAACATAAGTTAGCAGTTAATGAAAGTGGCATATTCTGCGCAAATTGTTCTCCTAGATATCCAGTTAAGATAAGGACACCTTTAGAGTGAGAAGAACCAGACATTTCAACTTCTCTTTCAATATTTACAATTCCATCTTTTCCCATATATGTGCTAGCAGTTATTCTAGCAGGTTTTCCAAAAGAATAATCTCCTATTTTTATAACGGTTAAGCCATTAATTTGTCCAACGCATTCGCCTTCTGTATCAATCAAAAGAGATTCTTCTTTTATCATTTGCAAATATCTTGTATCATATTTTCTTATTCTATCAATTCTTTCATCTAAAGCTTTTTGAATATACTCTTTAGTTATTAATTTTTGTTTATCTTTTTTTGCCCATGCAGAGGCTTCACCAACAATTTCACCAATCTCACTAAATTGTGTTGATAATTTTTCTTTATCTCCTGCAAGTTTTGAAGTAAATTCAACAACTTTTGCCATTGCTTCTTTATCTAAATCTAATAAATCTTCTTGCGTACAAAAACTTCTTACAAATTTACTTAATCTTTCTATATTTTCTATTGTTTTTGGAGCATCTTCTTCAAACTCAACTTTTATTTTAAATAATTTTCTAAAATCACTATCCATGGATAGTAATGTGTGATATATATCTGAATTACCTATTAATAAAACCTTTAAATCAAGAGGTATAGGCTCCGGTTTTAAAGATACAAGTAACATGCCATTTCTTTGTTCCATAGAATTTTCAATTGATAATTCTTTTATTTTTAAAGCTTTTTTTAATGCTTCATAACAAGCTCCATTAGCCAAAATATCTCTTGCTTGAAAAACAATATACCCTCCATTAGCTTGATGTAATAATCCTGGTTTTATCATCATATAATCAGTTTTTAAAGCACCAAACTGATTTTCATATTCAAGTCCGCCAAAAATATTATAATAAGAATAGTTAGTATCCATTATAACTGGAGCACCTTCTAATTTACTATTATCAATAAATAAATTTACTCTATAATTAAGCCATGGCTCCCTTTCACTTTTATTAATAGGTTGCACTGATTGTTGCATTTGATTTTTTTGATCTTGCTCTGGAGCTAAAAAATAATTTATATTCTTTAAAATATCTTTTTTGATATTATCCAAATAAGTACTTATCTTTTTATTTCTTTTATAATTTGCTTTTATTGAATTAATGTGAACATTTATAGTCATTAATGCAATATTTGATTGCCATTCATCTATTTTCTTTTCCGCATCTCTTTCTATAGCTTTAATTTCAGCTAGTGCTTCAAAAATCTGCTCTTGCACTAAGCTAGATCTTTCTTCAAATTCTCTTTTTATACTTTCGTCTAATTCTTCAAATTCTTCTTCTGCAAGTGTTTTACCATCTAATACTGGCATCATATATACACCATTATCAGTAGATTTTACTTGAAAACCTTGTATCATTGTTTTTTGGTTTAATTTAGCTAGAAGTTTTTCTCTCTTATCTTCAAATTCCTGCTTTATAATCTGTTTTTCTTTTTCAAAATCATCATTATTAAAAGTCTTTCTTATATCTCTTCTTATGTCTTTTACTAATCCCTCCATAGCACTTCTAAAAACCTTGCCTTGTCCTGCTGGAAAAGAAACTGCTATTGGTTCATTGGGATTATCGAAATTATAAATATACACCCAGTCATTTGGAACCTTTTCTTTTTCAGCCTTTTTTTCAAGAAATTTTTTTGTATACATTGTCTTTCCTACGCCTGAAGGTCCCTCTAAATATAAGTTATATCCTTTTATATCTATATCAATACCAAATTCTAAAGCCTTTATTCCTCTTTCTTGTCCATATATTAAATCATTTGTATCTACTAATTCTTTTGTTGTTTCAAATTTAAATAAGTTTGGATTACATATATCTTTTAAATCTTTTGGCATTAGTTCATTTCTTCTTCTCATTAGTATATTCCTCCGATAAAACTTCTACAGTAATTTTATATCAAACAAATAAATAATGCAATTATTATTTATAAAAATTTGTATTATTTTGTAACATTTACAGATAAAAATTTTTAGTCATAATAATTGCATTATTTATTCCATTATAATAGTTTTTTCTTATACCAACTTGCTCAAAACCAAATTTTTTATATAGTTTTATAGCAATATCATTTTTTTCATTAACTTCTAGACTAATATTAGATCTTTTAGTTTCTTTAGCCATTTTTATTATTGTATCTAAAAGTAAATTTCCTATACCTTTTTTTCGGTTACTTTTTTTAGTTACAATGTTTGTTATTTCTACACTATCTGGTGTAATTAGTATTCCCGCAAACCCAACTACTTCACCATTTTCTTTTGCAACAACATACTTTGAATTTTTGTTTTCTAATTCACTTTTAAGTATTCCAGGAGTCCAAAATTCATCAAATTGGTCTTGCAGTATATCCTTTATCTCTTCATAATCTTCAATTTTCATGTTTTTAATTTCTATCATATTAATTCCTTATTTTCTCATATAATTTAATTATTTATTTTTAATCTCTCTGCTTGTGATTTTCTTAAATAAATAGGATTTAAAGTATCTGCTGAACACAATTCATTTTCCAAATACTTCTTATACCCAATTTTTCCAACATTTACAGCAGATTGATCATTATTAGTAACAAATTTTATTTTTTTCAAAGTCGATTTCAATAATTCTTTATGTAAATTAGCACCATTTCCGATGCAAATTAAATTATTATACTTTTTCAAATGTTCTATAATTGTATTAATATCATCTGCTAAATAATCTTCCTTTTTGTTATAGTCTTCATCAAAAATTCCACAATATACCTGATTATTTTTTGCATCTATCAAAGATATTATTATTTCTTCATCTTCTACATTTTCTACATTTCTAGCCAACGCTTCAAGTGATGTAACTGAAGCAATTTTAATATTTAAAACCTCCGCAATAGGTTTAATACTTGACACTCCAATTCTTATTCCTGTAAATGATCCAGGTCCAACACAACATGCTAACATTTCTATATTTTTTATGTCTATATTATTTCTTTTTAAAATTTCATCTAAAATTGGCATTAAGTTTTCAGAATGCGTTTTCCCATCATTTAAACTTATTTCATCAATTATTTTATCATTTTCTAAAATAGCAACTGAACAAATTGCACTTGATGTATCTATTGCTAATATTTTCATATATCCTCCATAAATGATTTACTTAATTTATATAATTAAATATCTAACTTTTCATTTCCAATACATTCAATTTTTATATTTCTAACATTTTCATTTTCCATATCTCTTGAAAAATTAATTTTTATGTAATTTTGCGGTAAAATATTTTCTAATAATTCTCCCCACTCTATAATACACGCACCTTTTTCAAAATATTCATCTCCACCTATAGCGAAAAATTCATCTACATCTTCTAATCTATATAAGTCAAAATGATATAAATTCAAATTACTTGTATTATATTCATTTACAATTGTAAATGTTGGACTAGAGATTTCATTTTGTAAGCCAAAATAACTCAAAATTCCTTCTGTTAGCTTTGTTTTACCAGATCCTAAATCTCCAGATAAAATAATAAGACTTCCTTTTTTTAAATTTGGGGCAATTTTTTTTCCAATATCTAAAGTGTCTTGTTCTGAATTTGATATTAATTCCATATATTTTATTTTCCTTACTTTAATTTACTTTTTTATTATAGCATCATTTTTGTAATTAATCAATCAAATTATAGCTTATATAACCCAGCAAATTATTTATAATTACATGCTTTTTACTATACCTTTATTATAAAAAAATAACTTATCTTTATTATTTACTATGATAAGTACTTGAAACAAATATTCTAAAATGATAAAATATTATAAATTTTAATTTTAAAAGGAGAAAAAAATTGAAAATATTTACTAATTTAAAAAATTATATAAGTAGTAAAAAGAATTTTTTATTTATTTTTATAATATTGTTATTTGTACTTTGTTTGCCACTTATGCAAGATAAAACAAGTATTGCTGATGATTATTTATTTCATTATGCAAGAATTCAAAGTATAACAGATTCATTAAAACAAGGAATCTTTCCAGTAAAAATTCACTTTCCAATGGCAAATACATCTGGATATGGTTGTGGCTTTTTTTATCCTAACCTATTTTTATATATACCAGCTATAATAAATATGTTTGTATATGATATTTGTTTATCATACAAATTATTTTTAGTTATAATTTTAATAACTATATTTTTTATATCTTATCTCTCAATTAAAAGTGTAACTAAAAATTCGAAAACAGCCCTTCTTGCTACACTATTAATTATGTGTTCAAATGGACTAATACTTAATTTATATGATAGAACAGCATTAGGCGAATTACTAGGTTTTGTATTTATAACTCCTATAATTTGTGGTTTATATAATTATGTACATGATGATTTTAATAAGCCATATATCCTTGCTATTGGATTTTTAGGAGTTGCAAATTCGCATTTAATAACAACGCTAATTTGTATAATATTTTCTATTTTATATTTCTTAATTAATATAAAATCCACAATTAAAAATCCAAAAAAATTTTTAAAACTTCTACTAACCGCTATAATTGTAATATTAATCTCAACATCATTTTGGCTACCAATGTTAGAGCAATTGTCTTTTCAAAAGTTTAAGCTTTCTGATTCTTGGACAAATATAGATGAAGAAGCTTATTATCCTATTGATTTACTTGGTACAGGAAGATTCAGTATTGGAATTATAATAACATTAAGTCTACCACTTTTAATATATGGACTTTTTGATAAAACAATTGAAACAAATAAAAAATTATTTGCTTTTTTTGCAATATTAATTATGTTTATAATGACATTTAGTCCATTTTGGAAATTAACAAATACTTATTCAAATATAATACAATTTAAATGGAGATTACTTGGAATAACAACTATACTTTCATGTATAAGCATTTCAATTTTTATAACGCACTATTCTGATAAGTTTAATATAAAATTTGATTATTTATTCTGTGCTATTGCTATAATTGCTGTAGCAATAGCAATTATACGCATTAATGATATATTTGAAAATCATAGTAATTACACTAACGAATATATTCAAACATTCATATATGAATTACCTGAATCAATAGGAGGTGGCCAAGAATATTTACCAATGGAAACAGATTATGATTATTTACTACTAAACACATTTACAATATCTACTAATACTGGATTTACATCTGCAGTTTCTAAAGATAATTTTAAAGCTTCATTTGTTTTAGAAGAAAGTTATAAAGCAACATCTGTTGAAGTTCCATTGATTTTCTATTTAGGATATGTTTCCAATATAACATGTCCTGATGGACGTATTATTCCTCTTGCTGTTGAAAAATCAGAACGCGGATTATTAAAAATTATAGTACCTGATAATGTTTATGGTATTGTAAACGTATGGTATGATGGAACTGTTATTCAAAATATTAGTTATTTTATTAGTATTTCAACTATACTATGTACATGTATATCTTTTGTAATATATAAAATATATAAAAAGAAACATAAACAATAAAAAAATTACTCTCAATTGAAATAATTGAGAGTATTCAGACTGTTGACAAACCCTAGATTTTTTTCTAGGGTTTTCTTAATTTTTCACTTTTATTAAAAAAAATATAAAAT